>CALXCP010000056.1 GCA_944386845.1 uncultured Oscillospiraceae bacterium
TAGTGGCCCAGGTCCAGGTCGGTCTCCGCCCCGTCCCCGGTGACGAAGACCTCCCCGTGCTGATAGGGGTTCATGGTGCCCGGGTCCAGGTTCAGATAGGGGTCGAACTTCTGAAGGGCCACCTTCAGCCCCCGGGCCTTCAGCAGCCGCCCGAGAGAGGCCGCCGCGATGCCCTTGCCCAGGCCGGACACCACCCCGCCGGTCACGAAGATGTACTTTGCCATGTTGACGCCCCCCTTTGGGTGAATCAGGAATTAGGAATAAAGAATTAGAAATTGGCGGCGGACAGGGCGGTCACATCCCGCTGGCGCCGTAGTTTTTCAGGACACGGGCGGAGGGGTCGTCCACGTCGCAGCCCGCCCAGGTGCGGTTGGGCATCCAGAAGTCCCGGATCATCCGGGCCTGACCGGGGTA
Organism: uncultured Oscillospiraceae bacterium; assembly: GCA_944386845.1. GTDB lineage: Bacteria > Bacillota > Clostridia > Oscillospirales > Oscillospiraceae > CALXCT01. Next base: position 415 of record CALXCP010000056.1, read on the forward strand.
GTACCGCTCGAACAGGTCCCGGTAGAGCAGGCTCTCCCGGGTGAAGGGCGGGCGGTACCGGTATCGGGCGCACCCCCGGGCAAAGGCCCGGTCGCTGTACCGCGCCCCGGCGTACTCCTTCAGGTCGTCCACCATGGAGTGGCCCACCGCGTCGGAGAAGGCGGCCTTCTCCCGCCACAGGATCTCCTCCGGCAGCAGGCCGTCGTCCTGAAAGGCCCGGCGGAGCAGGTACTTGCCCTTGCCATAGCGGTTGACCTTCAGGGCCGGGTCCACCGACATGACGTACTTCACAAGGTCCAGGTCCCCGAAGGGCACCCGGGCCTCCATGGACCAGGAGCTGATGCACCGGTCGGCCCGGAGCACGTCGTACATGTAGAGCTCGTCCACCCGCTTTTCCGCCTCGGCCTGGAAGGCGGCGGGAGAGGGGGCGAAGTCGGTGTACTTGTAGCCGAACAGCTCGTCGGAGACCTCCCCGGTGAGGAGCACCCGGATGTCGGTTCGCTCCCGGATGGCTTTGCAGCACAGGTACATGCCCACGCTGGCCCGGACGGTGGTGATGTCCCAGGTGCCCAGGGCGGCCGCCACCTCGGGCAGGGCCCTTATCACATCGTCCCGGCTGATGATCACCTCGGTGTGGTCGGCGCCGATGAAGTCGGCGGCCTGCCGGGCGTATTTCAGGTCGATGGCGTCGGTGTCCATGCCGATGGCGAAGGTGCGGATGGGCTTTTTCAGCAGCCGGGCGGCGATGGCGCACACCAGGCTGGAGTCCAGCCCGCCGGAGAGGAGAAAGCCCAGGGGGGCGTCGGCGTCCAAGCGCTTGTCCACGGCGGCGATGAGCTTGTCGTGGATGTTGCGGCAGACGGCGTCCACGCCGTCGGACCGGCGTGGGCCGGGGCGGGCGGGGTCGGCGTAGCGGACGAACTGCCCCCGGCGCCAGTAGTGCCCCGGCGGGAAGGGACAGATCCGGTCGCACAGGCCCACCAGCTGCTTGGCCTCGCTGGCGAAGACCATGCCGCCGCCCCGGTCCTGGCCGTAGAACAGGGGCCGGATGCCGATGGGGTCCCGGGCGGCGATGTACTCGTCGGTCTCCCCGTCGTAGAGGACCAGGGCGAACTCCGCGTCCAGCAGGGAGAACATGTCCGTGCCGTGCTCCCGGTACAGGGGCAGCAGGATCTCGCAGTCGCTGCCGCTGCGGAACACGTAGCCCTTTTGCTCCAGCTCCTCCCGCTGCCTCCGCCAGCCGTAGAGCTCCCCGTTGCACACCACCCGGTCCGCCCCCAGGGCGAAGGGCTGCATCCCCGTCTCGTCCGGGCCCATGATGGCCAGCCGGCGGAAGCCCAGCCAGCCCGACGGCGTCTCCTCCGCCCGGGCCATGTCGGGCCCCCGGGTGTACGCCCGGTCCAGACAGGCCAGGACCTCCTTCCGGTCCGCCGTCTTCTCTGTAAAGCCCACGATCACACACATGGTAAACACCTCCGAAAATCTCCGCGCAGCATCTGTCCTGCCTCAGGACGGATGCTGCGCTCCGCGGTGCCACCTGGATTGCCGCCCGGCGGGCGGCCCCTCTCCGGGCCCTGACGAGCCCTCCGCGATGTAACGGTCGCACCCGGTCCCCCTACTGGCATGGCGCGTTGGGGCTTCCGCTCCGGAGCGTTCTTCCCCCGGCCCCTTGCCCGGGGCTCTCACCCTCCCCCGGTCGCTGCGGCAGGACCTCCGCGGTACTCCTCTCCCTCATGGCGTTTGGATATTCGTCGGAAACAGCGAAAAGGGCGCTGTGGTCCGAAACCACAGCGCCCTTGCTGTCATACCCGCATTATAGCGGCCTCCCCCGGCGCTGTCAAGGGGGAATTTTCCCGGCGGCTCACACCGGGATGGGATACTCCCCGGTGAAGCAGCCCTCGCAGAAGCCGCAGCGGGCGTCGGGAGCGATGCGCCGCAGGCCGTCCAGGCTCAGGTAGTGCAGGCTGTCCGCCCCCACGAGCGCCCGGATCTCCTCCACGGAATGGTGGCAGGCGATGAGGCCGTCCCGGTCCGGGATGTCGGTGCCGAAGTAGCAGGGGGCGAGGAAGGGGGGCGCGGAGATGCGCAGGTGGACCTGGGCCGCCCCCGCCTCCCGGAGCAGGGAGACGATCTGCCGGGCGGTGGTGCCCCGGACGATGGAGTCGTCGATCATCACCACCCGCTTGTCCTCCACGCAGCTGCGCAGGGCCCCCAGCTTGATGCGCACCGCCCGCTCCCGGCTCTCCTGTCCCGGCGTGATGAAGGTGCGCCCCACATAGCGGTTCTTTACCAGCCCCATGCCATAGGGGATGCCCGACGCCTCGGCATAGCCAAGGGCGGCGTCCAGGCCGGAGTCGGGCACGCCGATGACCACGTCCGCCTCCACAGGGGCCTCTCTGGCCAGCAGCCGGCCGGCATTGCGCCGGGCCTCGTGGACCGGCTGGCCGCAGAGCACCGAGTCGGGCCGGGCGAAGTAGATGAACTCGAAGACGCACAGGCGGCCGGGGCCGTCCGGGCAGCCCTCCCGGATGGAGCGGACGCCCGCCCGGTCGGCTACCACGATCTCCCCGGGGTCCAGCTCCCGGATGAACCGGGCCCCCACCGCCGTGAGGGCGCAGCTCTCCGAGGCGAAGACCACCGCCTCCCCCCGGGCCCCCATGCACAGGGGGCGGAAGCCCCAAGGGTCCCGGGCGGCGATGAGCTTCTGGGGGGACATGACCAGCAGGGACCAGGCCCCCCGCAGCTCCCGCCCGGCCCGGAGCACCGCCTCCTCCACGCTGCGGCAGCGCAGCCGCTGCTGGGCGATGGCGTAGGCGATGAGCTCCGAGTCGGTGGTGGTGTGGAAGATGGCCCCCTGGTACTCAAAGCGGGTGCGCAGCGCCCGGGTGTTCACCAGGTTGCCGTTGTGGGCCACCGCCAGCGAGCCCTTCACGTAGCGCAGGGTGAGGGGCTGGGCGTTCTCCCGCCGGTCGCCGCCGGTGGTGGCGTAGCGCACATGGCCCACCGCCATGGTCCCGCCCAGCCGGTTTAGCACCTCGGGGGTGAACACCTCGCCCACCAGGCCCACGTCCCTGTGGAAGGACAGCTCCCGGTCGCTGACGGCGGCGATGCCGCAGGCCTCCTGCCCCCGGTGCTGCAGGGCGTACAGCCCATAGTAGGCCGTCCGGGCGCAGTCGCCCCCCGGATCGCAGATGCCGAACAGCCCGCACTCCTCGTGGATCGCCATGTCATGTTCCTCCCGTCTGATCGTCCTTGATGCGCCGGGGCCCCGGGCGGGGCCTCCACGGGTCAGTTGTCGTCCTGCAGGGCGTCGTAGTCCATCTCGCCGGTGCGCACCTTCACCACGTGCTCCACGTCGGTGACGAAGATCTTTCCGTCGCCGGCGCTGCCGGTGCGCAGACACCGCTCCGCCGCCGCCACCACCAGGGCGGGGTCCACCTTGGACACCACGATGTCCACCTGGAGCTTGGGCAGCAGGTTCATGCTCATCTTGACGCCCCGGTACTGGCCCGTCTTGCCCAGCTGGGCGCCGCAGCCCATGACGTTGCTCACCGTCATGCCGGTGACCCCGATGGCCGCCATGGTGTCCCGCAGCAGGCCGAAGCGCTCCTCCTTGCAGAGGATGGTGACCTTGGTCATCCGCGGGTGTCCCCCGGCCGCCGCCGGGGCGGTCTCGGGCAGGGACACCGGCTCCAGCCCGGTCAGATCCACCGGCCCGGTGCTGCCGCTCTGGAAGCCCGGGGCCACCGGGCGGAAGTCGGCGTAGGCAGAGGCCAGGGCGTGCTCCGAGATGTCCAGGCCCATGATCTCCTCCTCGGCGCTCACCCGCAGTCCCACCGTCTTCTTCAGAAGGAAGAACACGATGGTCATCACGACAGCGGTATAGACGCCCACGCTGAGCACGCCCAGGGCCTGAATGCCCAGATGGGCTGCGCCCCCGCCGTAGAACAGGCCGCTGCTGGTGTTGAACAGGCCGTCGGACAGGGTCCCCCAGATGCCGTTGCAGCCGTGCACCGCCACCGCGCCCACGGGATCGTCCACATGGAGCTTGAAGTCGACGAACTCCACCGCCAGAACCACCAGCACGCCGGACACCGCGCCGATGACCGCGGCGCCCACGGCATCCACCGTGGCACAGGTGGCGGTGATGGCCACCAGGCCCGCCAGGGATGCGTTGAGGCACATGGACACATCGGGCTTTCCGCTGCGCACCCAGGTGAAGAGCATGCACATCACCGTAGCCACCGCCGGAGCGATGGTGGTGTTGCCCAGGATCTGCGCCATCTGGGTGACATCGGCGGCGGCCGCTCCGTTAAAGCCGTACCAGCCGAACCACAGAATAAACACGCCCAGGGCCCCCAGAGTCAGGGAGTGGCCGGGGATGGCATTCACACGCACCTTTCCGTCCGGTTCCTTGGTGTACTTTCCGATGCGGGCGCCCAGCATGGCCGCCCCAATAAAGGCGGTGACGCCGCCTACCGTGTGGATGACGGTGGATCCCGCGAAATCCACGAAGCCCAGCTGGGCCAGCCAGCCCTGGCCGTTCCAGATCCAGCCCGCCTCGATGGGGTAGACCACCGCGCTGATCACCAGGGAATAGATGCAGTAAGTGATGAACTTGGTGCGCTCGGCCATGGCGCCGGAGACGATGGTGGCCGCCGTGGCGCAGAACACCAGCTGGAAAAAGAAGTTGGACCAGTCGAAGGCGTAGAAGTCGGTGAACATCTGATACTCGGGCCTGCCGATGAGGCCGAAAAAGTAGTTCTCGCTGTTCATGATGCCATAGCCCAGGACCGTGAACGCCACGGTGCCGATGCAGAAGTCCATCAGGTTCTTCATGATGATGTTGCCGGCATTTTTGGCCCGGGTGAAGCCCGTCTCCAGCATAGCGAAGCCGGTCTGCATGAAGAACACCAAAAGCGCTCCCACCAGATACCAGATCGACATATCCATCGTTTGATCTCTCCCTTCTGAAAACGGGACGGCGCATGGTCCCGCCTCCCTGCGGGGCCACACGCCGTCGTGTGTGCGGATGGGATTTTCCATGGAAAACAGCGGGCGCCGCCGGAACGGTCCGACGGCGCCTTTGCCTGGTCCGCAGTGTACACCCCCGCGCCGCCCCTGTCAAGGGGGGCGGAGCAGGTTTGGCGGAGCGGATAAAATTTCCCCGCCCCGGGGCGGCCTCTTCCGGGCAGTCTGCACACAGCGAAGCCTGAAAATGAAACACTTTATTACCCTACTTGCAAGATGGAGGTTCTGCCGCGGCGGGACGCGCTCCCGGCCGGAGAGGGGAAAGCTGAAATATTTTTCTGAAAGCCCTTGACAACGCCGGAAAAAAGCGGTATGATTCGCCCATAACGGAGAACAAAGGCGTTCCCGCCCATTGGGTCGGAGCGCCTTTGTTTTTGCTTTATTTGAAGGAATGAAAGGAGATGCTTGCAATGTCGTACAGCAAGGAGGACATCATCCGCATGGTCCGGGAGGGGGATGTGGAGTTCATCCGCCTGCAGTTCACCGACATCTTCGGGCAGCTGAAAAACGTGGCCATCACCGCCACCCAGATCGAGAAGGCGGTGAATAACCAGATCATGTTCGACGGCTCGTCCATCGAGGGCTTTGTCCGCATCGATGAGTCGGACCAGTACCTCTACCCCGACCTGGACTCCTTCGTCATCTTCCCCTGGCGGCCCAGCCACAAGAAGGTGGCCCGGCTGATCTGCGACGTCCATGACCCGGACGGGACCCCCTTCGTGGGCGACCCCCGGGGGGTGCTGAAGCGGGCGCTGAAAAAGGCGGAGGCCATGGGGTACGACGCCTTCAACGTGGGCCCCGAGGCCGAGTTCTTCCTCTTCAAGACCGATGACGAGGGCCGGCCCACCACCCAGACCAACGACGAGGCGGGCTACTTCGACCTGAGCCCCCTGGACCACGGGGAGGGCACCCGGCGGGAGATCTGCCTGGCCCTGGAGCAGATGGGCTTCGAGATCGAGGCCAGCCACCACGAGGTGGCGGCGGGGCAGCACGAGATCGACTTCAAGTACGCCGACGCCCTGCGCACCGCCGACAACATCATGACCTTCAAGCTGGCAGTCAAGACCCTGGCCCAGAAGAGCGGTCTCCACGCCACCTTCATGCCCAAGCCCATCTTCGGCATCAACGGCTCCGGGATGCACACCAACATGTCCCTGTTCCGGGACGGGAAAAACGCCTTTTACGACCCCAGCGACAAGCGGGGCCTGTCCAAGGAGGCCTACAGCTTCATCGCCGGCATCCTGGCCCACGTGCAGGGGATGGCCGCCGTCACCAACCCGCTGGTGAACTCCTACAAGCGGCTGGTGCCCGGATACGAGGCCCCCTGCTACCTGGCCTGGAGCGCTTCCAACCGCTCCGCCCTCATCCGCATCCCGGCGGCGAGGGGGCAGTCCACCCGGGTGGAGCTGCGCTGCCCCGACCCCTGCTGCAACCCGTATCTGGAGCTGGCGGTCTGCCTGGCGGCGGGGCTGGACGGCATCGAGAAGGGGATGACCCCGCCCCCCGAGATCACCGAGAACATCTTTGCCATGGACGAGGCGGCCCGCCGGGCGCGGGGCATCGAGAGCCTGCCCGGCTCCCTGGACGAGGCCATCCGGGCCCTGGAGGCCGACCCCCTGATCCTGGACACCCTCGGGGAGCATGTGGCCGCCAACTACATCGAGGGCAAGAAGAAGGAGTGGGAGGAATACCGCACCCGGGTGTCCAGCTGGGAGCGGGACAAGTACATGCTCCTGTACTGAGCCCCCGGGGGAGCGCAGGGGCCCGGAGGACGGCCCCACACAGGGAGGTGGAGTGGATGGACCAGATCATTCTGGCGATGGACCGGGAGCGGGACTCCCGGCGGCTCAAAGAGGTCCTGGAGAGCGCCGGGGCGGCAGCCTGCCTGGTGTGCCTCTCCGCCGACCAGGTGCGCCGGACGGCCCGGAAGCTCCGGGTGGCCACGGTGGTGTGCGGCTACAAGCTGGGCAACGAGTCGGCGGAGGCCCTGTGGGAGGACCTGCCCGACACCTGCACCATGCTGGTGCTGGCCGGTCAGGACCGGCTGGACCTGCTGCAGAACGAGGACATTTTCCGCCTGCCCGTGCCGGTGTCCCGGGGGGACCTGGTGGCCTCGGTGCGGATGCTGCTGCAGATGGAGCGCCGGCGGGAGCGCTTTCTGCATCCCCGGCGCTCCCCGGAGGAGCAGTCGGTCATCGACGAGGCCAAGCGGCTGCTCATGGACCGCAACGACATGACGGAGGAGCAGGCCCACCGCTTTCTCCAGAAGAAGAGCATGGACAGCGGGGCCCGCCTGGTGCAGACGGCCCAGCTGGTGCTGGAGAGCGGCGACTGAATCGAACGGAGAGAGACGACGAGGTCTCGCGGCGGCGGCCCGGGGCGTGGCCGCCGCCGCGTTTTTTCGCGACGGCCCGGAAAGGGGAGGAACCATGAGAAAGCCAGAGGAGCGCCGGGGGCTGTACGACCCCCGCTTTGAGCACGACGCCTGCGGCATCGGCGTGGTGGTGGACATACAGGGGCGGCCCGGCCGGGCCGTGGTGGACGACGCGCTGAAGATCGTGGAGAAGCTGGAGCACCGGGCGGGCAAGGACGCCCAGGGCAAGACCGGCGACGGGGTGGGCATCCTCACCCAGGTGCCCCACGCCTTCCTCGCCAAAGCGGCCGCGGAGGCGGGGATCGTCCTGCCCGGGGCCCGGGACTACGGCGTGGGGATGCTCTTTCTCCCCCGGGACCCCCTGGCCCGGGAGAGGGCCCAGCGGTCCTTTGAGGCGGCGGTGGAGCGGGAGGGCATGGCCTTCCTGGGCTGGCGGGACGTGCCCGTCCGCCCGGAGATCTTAGGGCAGACGGCCCGGGACAGCATGCCCTTCATCCGGCAGGCCTTCGTGGCCCGGCCGGAGGGGACGGCCCGGGGCCTGGACTTTGACCGGCGGCTCTACGTGGCCCGCCGGTCCTTCGAGCAGCTGCGGACGGGGACCTATGTGGTCTCCCTGTCCAGCCGCACCGTGGTGTACAAGGGGATGTTCCTGGTGGACCAGCTCCGGGCCTTCTACCCCGATCTGCAGAGCGGGGACTATCAGTCCGCCCTGGCCATCGTCCACTCCCGGTTCTCCACCAACACCGACCCCGCCTGGGAGCGGGCCCACCCCAACCGGCTCATCGCCCACAACGGGGAGATCAACACCATCCGGGGCAACGTGGACCGGATGCTGGCCCGGGAGGAGACCATGCACGCCGCCCCCCTGGCCGGGGACATGGAGAAGGTGCTGCCGGTGGTGGACGAGGCCGGCTCCGACTCCGCCATGCTGGACAATGCGCTGGAGTTCCTGATGATGGGGGGGATGGAGCTCCCCCTGGCCGTCATGGCCTGCATCCCCGAGGCCTGGCAGGGAGACCCGGCCCTCTCCCCCGCCCGGCGGGCGCTGTACCAGTACTACGCCACCCTTATGGAGCCCTGGGACGGCCCGGCGGCCATTCTGTTCTCCGACGGGGACGTGGTGGGGGCGGTGCTGGACCGCAACGGCCTGCGCCCCGCCCGGTACTGCGTCACCGACGGCGGGCGGCTCATCCTCTCCTCTGAGGTGGGGGCGCTGGACCTGGAGCCGGAGCACGTGGTGGAGAAGTCCCGGCTGCGGCCGGGGCGGATGCTGCTGGTGGACCTGAAGCAGGGCCGGGTCATCGGCGACGAGGAGCTGAAGGAGGGCTACGCCGCCCGGCAGCCCTACGGCCAGTGGCTGGAGGCCAACCTGGTCCGGCTGGCCGACCTGCCCGCCGCCGGCGCTCCGGCCCCCTGCCGGGACCGGCGGGAGCTGCGGCGGCTGCAGCAGGCCTTCGGCTATACCTATGAGGACGTGAAGGAGGTCATCCTCCCCATGGCCGCCGCCGGCGCCGAGCCCACCGCCGCCATGGGGACGGACATCCCCCTGGCGGTGCTGGACAGCCGGGACCGGCCCCTGTTCCACTATTTCCAGCAGCGCTTCGCCCAGGTGACCAACCCGCCCATGGACGCCATCCGGGAGGAGGTGGTCACCGACACCGCCGTCTACCTGGCCGACGACGGCGACCTGCTCCGGGAGAGACCCGAGAACTGCCGGGTGCTCCGCATCCAAAACCCCATCCTCACCTCGGCCGACCTGGCCAAGATCCGGGCCATGGACCGCCCGGGCTTCCGGGTGGCATCCGTGTCCCTTCTGTATGACAGGGACACCCCCCTGGACCGGGCGCTGGACCGCCTGGCGGCGGAGGTGGACCGGGCCCACCGGGCGGGGGCCAACATCGTCATCCTCTCCGACCGGGGGGTGGACGGGGGCCACGCGGCCATCCCCTCCCTGCTGGCGGTGTCCGCCATGGAGCAGCACCTGATCCGCACGAAGAAGCGCACCGCCGTCTCCATCCTTCTGGAGTCCGGAGAGCCCCGGGACGTCCATCACTTTGCCGCCCTGCTGGGCTACGGCGCCCGGGCGGTGAACCCCTATCTGGCGGAGGAGACCATCGCCGACCTCATCGGGGAGGGCCTGCTGGACAAGGACCTGCCCGCCGCGGTGGCCGACTATGACGCCGCCGTCCTCCACGGGGTGGTGAAGATCGCCTCCAAGATGGGGGTATCCACCCTCCAGTCCTACCAGTCCGCCCAGATCTTCGAGGCGGTGGGCATCCGGCAGGACGTCATCGACCGGTACTTCACCAACACCGTCTCCCGGGTGGGGGGCATCGGCCTGGAGGAGATGGCCGCCGCGGTGGCCCGGAACCACGACCGGGCCTTCGACCCCCTGGGGCAGGAGACCGACCCGACCCTGGACAGCCCGGGGGTGCACAAGGCCCGCTCCGGCGGCGAGGACCATCTCTATGACCCCCGGACCATCCACCTGCTCCAGCAGGCCGCCCGCCGGGGGGACTACGGCATTTTCAAGCAGTACACCGCCCTGGTGGACGACGAGACCCGGCCCCACACCCTTCGGGGCCTGCTGGAGCTGAGATACCTGGACGAGCCCATCCCCCTGGACGAGGTGGAGCCCGAGGACGACATCGTGCGCCGCTTCAAGACCGGGGCCATGAGCTACGGCTCCCTCTCCAAGGAGGCCCACGAGTGCCTGGCTATCGCCATGAACCGGCTGGGGGGAAGGTCCAACACCGGCGAGGGGGGCGAGGAGCCCGAGCGGCTCCAGGACCCGGAGCGGTGCTCCGCCATCAAGCAGGTGGCCTCGGGCCGCTTCGGCGTCACCAGCGAGTACCTGGTCAGCGCCAAGGAGATCCAGATCAAGATGGCCCAGGGGGCCAAGCCCGGCGAGGGGGGACATCTCCCGGCGGAGAAGGTCTATCCCTGGGTGGCCCGGTGCCGGCACTCCACCCCCGGGGTCACCCTGATCTCCCCCCCGCCCCACCACGACATCTACTCCATCGAGGACCTCTCCCAGCTGATCTACGACCTGAAGTGCGCCAACCGGCGGGCCCGGATCAACGTCAAGCTGGTCAGCGAGGCGGGTGTGGGCACCATCGCCGCCGGAGTGGCCAAGGCGGGGGCCCAGGTGATCCTCATCTCGGGCCATGACGGGGGCACCGGGGCCGCCCCCCGCACCTCTATCCACCACGCCGGCCTGCCCTGGGAGCTGGGGCTGGCGGAGACCCACCAGACCCTGCTGCGCAGCGGGCTGCGCTCCCGGGTGGTGCTGGAGACCGACGGCAAGCTCATGACGGGCCG
>CALXCP010000057.1 GCA_944386845.1 uncultured Oscillospiraceae bacterium
TCCCTGGCCGAGCAGAAGACCACCATGATCATCGTCACCCACGAGATGGCCTTCGCCCGGGACGTGGCCGACCAGGTCATCTTCATGGACGGCGGGGTCATCGTGGAGCAGGGCAGCGCCCGGGAGGTCATCGAGGCCCCCCGGGAGGAGCGCACCCGGCAGTTTTTGTCCCGGTACAGCCAGGGGTGAGGGACAGCGAAAAGGGGCGGGGCGGCCGATCGGCCGCCCCGCCCCTTTTTCAGACTTCAGAGCTTCAGAAATTTTTTCAGCGCCCACAGGTCCTCCGCCACGCACACGCGGGGGAAGCCGCCGAAGGCCTCCGCCGGGGTGGTGCCGTTGAGCACCGCCGCGAAGGGGGCCCCCGCCCGCTGGGCGGCCTCGGCGTCCATCACCGTGTCGCCGCAGTACAGGGCCCGCTCCGGCGGCACCTTCAGGGCCTCCATGGCCCGGAGCAGCCCCTCCGGGTGGGGCTTGGGGGCGGAGACCTGCTCCCCGCCCCCCGTGAGCCGGCACCAGCTCAGGGCGCCCTGCCGCTCCAGCACCCGCCGGAGCATGTCCGAGCGCTTGGTGGACACGATGGCGGCGGGCACCCCCGCCCGGTCCAGGGCGGCGAGCAGCTCGGCCGCCCCGGGGAAGAGCCTGGTGGTGGCGGGCTGCAGCTCGTGGGCCGCCTCCACGAACAGGGCCCGGAAGCGGGCCTGATGCTCCGGGTCATCGTCCCCGGTGAGCATGGTGTACCCGTGCTCCAGGGTGTAGCCCACCGTCCGGCGCACCGCCTCCAGGTCGGGCTCGGGCCATCCGAGGGCGGCCAGCCCGTGGCGGTAGCCCTCCACGATGGAGAGGGTGGCGTCCCCCAGGGTGTAGTCAAAATCGAAGATCACGGCCTGATAGTCCATAAAAGCGCCTCGCGTTCCTGTGAGATGTTCTCCCCCCAGCATACCACAAAAGCCCGCGCTATTCAACATCATTGAGGAAGGCGGCGGCGCCGTAGCGCAGGCAGCGGCGCAGCCGGGCCTCCCCCCGCTTGATGGTGCGGGAGACGGTGGACTTGTCCACCCCCAGCTCCTGGCCGATCTGCCGCATGTTCAGCCCCTGGCTGTAGTACATGAGCAGGCAGCGGCGCTGCCGGGGGGTGACGTCCTCCCGCAGCGCCCGGACCAGGTTGCGCTTGAGCCGGCTGTGCTGGGCGCTGTTGTCCTCCGACATGGCCCGGGCGTACACCGCCATGTCGGCGGCGTAGGACGAGCCCTTCCTATAACGTGTACCGGACATTCCGGCGATACCCCCTCTCGTAGTAGCGGTCGGTGAGGACGGCCAGGTCCCGGGCCTCCCGCCACATGGCGGTGAGCATCCGGATGCGGTCGTCCAGCTGGCACAGGTCGGCACCGGGGGCGGCCTCCTCCCGGGCCAGGGTCAGCTCGCCGATCCGCCCCCGAAGGCGCTCGGCCTGGAACCGGTATTCCACAGACATCTCCTTCAGCTTCATGACAGGGCAGCTCCCTCCCGCGTGAGGATGGCGGCGCAGGCGGGGCAGCACAGGCCGCCCGCCCAGCGGCGCACCCGGTCCAGGGGGTAGAGCTCCCCGCCGCACGACACGCACCGCCCCACCGGGGGCCGGCGCTGGACATCCCGCAGGGGGATGGCGATCAAAGGGTACAAAAAACATCACCTTCCAAAAAAATCGCGCTCTCCGCGAGAAAGTTCTTGACACGGAGGCTGTATTCTGCTAAACTAACATCTGCTGTGGACGAGCGGCGCGCTGGTGTAGCTCAGTTGGTAGAGCAGCTGATTTGTAATCAGCAGGTCGGGGGTTCGAGTCCGTCCACCAGCTCCACAATTTCATATGGAGGAGTTCCCGAGTGGCCAAAGGGGGCAGACTGTAAATCTGTTGCGTTTCGCTTCGGTGGTTCGAATCCACCCTCCTCCACCAGCCCGCGGCCGCATCTGCGCGCCGCGGGCTTTTTCACACGCTGACGAAGGGGGGAAGGGCGGATGGGATGCCGCGAGCTGGATATGGAGGCCTACCGGCGAAGGGAGCACTTCGCCTATTTCACGGGGATGGCCTTCCCCTATGTGGGGACGACGGTCCAGGTGGACCTGGGGGACTTCGCCGGGCGGATGCGGGCCCGGGGCTATCCCCTGTTCCTCTCCCTCTGCTACGCCGTCTCCGGCGCGGCCAACGCGGTGCCGGAGTTCCGGCAGAGGATCCGGGGCGGCGGGATCGTGGAATACGACCGGTGCAGGACCTCTCACACCGTGGCGCTGGAGGACGGGACCTACTGCTACTGCACGCTGGAGGACCGGCTGCCCCTGGAGGAGTACATCCCCTATGCCGCGGCGAGGCAGGAGGAGGCCCGGCGGGCCCGCTCCCTCTCGGACGGGGGGGACCCCGACGAGCTGCTGTTCCTCTCCACCCTTCCCTGGCTCTCCTATACCGCCCTGGTCCAGCCGGTGCCCGTCCCGGCGGACAGCAATCCCCGGATCACCTGGGGACGGTATTTCGAGCAGGGCGGGCGGACCCTTCTGCCCGTGACCGTCCTGTGCCACCACGCCCTGTGGACGGGGTGCACATCGCCCGCTTTTTCCGGGAGCTGGAGGACCGCCTGGGCTCCCTGGGCCGCTGAGCCGCGCCCGCCGCAGACCGATGCCTGCGGCGGGCTTTTTCACCGGGGACGGACTGAAAATAGAACAGATGTTCTATCCATGACGTACTATATCACCAAATGGAGATATAAGTCAATAGAATTTTCAAGAAAAAGATTGCAAACGGTGATAAACTGTGCTAAGATAGTCCCGGAAATGGGACAAACCAAAACCGGGAGGGAGCCGACATGGAGAGGACCGCCACCTTTGGAAGCCGCCTGCGCCAGGTGATGGAGGCCCGGGGGCTGACCTACGCCGCCCTGGGGGAGCTGGTGGGCATGCGGGCCCAGACGCTGAACCGCTATGTGCTGGACCAGCGGGAGCCCAAGGCCAGCACCACCGCCGCCCTGGCCCTGGCCCTGGGGGTGGACCCCATGTGGCTGCAGGGGTACGACCCGCCCGCCGGCCCCCCGGGGGAGCGGATGGCCCTGGTCCCCGTGGTGGGGAGCATCCGGGCGGGGCGGCCCGCCCTGGCCGCCGAGGAGGTGGAGGGCTATCTCCCGGCGGAGACCCTGCGGCCCGAGGAGTACTTCTACCTTCGGGTGGAGGGGGACAGCATGATCCAGGCGGACATCCGCCCCGGCGACCTGGTGCTGGTCCACCGGCAGGAGACGGCGGAGAACGGCCAGATCGTGGCCTGCATGCTCAACGGCGAGGAGGCCACCCTCAAGCGCTTCCGGCGGCAGGGGGACACCGTCCTGCTCCAGCCGGAGAACCCGGCCTATGAGCCCCGGCTGGTCTCCCCCCGGGAGTTTGAGACGGGCTCCGCCCGCATCCTCGGGGTGGCGGTGCGGCTGGACCGGAAGCTGTGAGGGAGGGGACACCATGGAAAAGCTTTTGCTGGTGGGCGCCCTGATCCGGCCCCATTCGAGCTCCCCCGCACGCTTCCTTCGGCCTGCCCCCCTTTCATCACAACAAAGCCCCCGGCGCGGTGCGCCGGGGGCTTTGCCGTGAAGCGTCGGACGCTTATTTTTTCTTCCGTCCGAGATAGTGGCGGTCGGGGTCCACCTCCATCCGCAGCAGGCGGATCTCCTCGTAGGTGGGCTCCTCCAGCTGGGTGGCCCGGGAGACGTCGATGTCCCAGCCGGTGTTCTCCTTCACCTGCTCCGGGGTGACCCCGGGGAAGAGCTGGGCGGCGTAGAGCACCCCGGTCTCCGGGTCGGGCCGCATCTTGCACAGGTCGGAGATGATCACGCAGTTGCCCCCCCGGTAGAGCCCCAAGTCGAACCGGTCCTCCCCGTGGGGCCCCCGCATGCCGCAGGGGGTGGTGAGGTACTGGCAGTGGGCGGGGAAGCGCCGCTTCTCGTGGACCATCATGGCGATGGTCTTGTCGGCCAGGGAGGCGATGTCGTTGGCGCCGCCGCTGCCGGTGAAGCGGGTGCGGGGGCCCCTGCCATCGTCAGAGACGCCGGCGGCGTAATAGCCCCCCATGGAGGTGGAGTTCAGGTTGCCGTACATATCGCATTCGGCGGCCCCCAGGACCCCCACGGTGCAGAAGCCCCGGTTGGCGGTGGTGCCGAAGGCGTCCACCAGGGTGGACAGGGTGGCCGCCTTATAGGCGGCCCGGGCGTCGGAGATGGAGGCGGGGATGTGCCGGATGGTGGGGCCGATGGTGCCCGCCTCCAGGATGATGGTCATGCGGGGGGCGTGGGTCCGCTGGGCCAGCCCGGCGGCCAGCAGGGGCAGCCCGGAGCCCACGAAGGCAAAGCTGCCGTCGGCGATCTCGTGGGCGACGGCCACCGCCAGCCCCTCCAGATAGCTGTACCGGTCGGGGGCGAGGCCCATGCGGTCCAGGTACGCCTGGTATTCCTTGTCGATGGCGGGGACCTCCATGGCTCACTTCTCCTCCTTCTTGAACCGGTCGATGTTGGGGTTGTAGTGGTAGCGGGGGTCGGTGCGCAGGGTGCTCAGCTTCTTCAGTCCCACCCGGCGGCGGAGATAGTCCCACTCGTCGGCGGTGTCGGCCACGTGCTCCTTCCAGAAGGCGTGGACCTCCTCGAGGCTCTTGTGGTTCACCGCCTTGGTGTAGCCGGTGAACCAGTCGTAGTCGTAGTCGTAGCAGTTGGGCACCACGGTGGGGTAGGCGCCGAAGGGCTGCTCCACGATGGCGGAGACGAAGTGGGGGGCGATCTGGTTGTGCTCGGGGACGTGGCGCAGCTCCTCCGGCGGGCAGATGCGCTCGCACTCCACGATGAGGGAGCGGCCGCACAGGGCCTGGTCCACGTCGGGGCCCACCAGCCCCTCCATCCGCACCACCCCGTCCAGGGACACCCGCTGGACGTGGATGACGCACACCTCGGGCTTCAGCGGGGGCACCACCATCACCTTGACGCCGGGCTTGCCGGTGTAGGCGGTGGAGTAGGGCCGCCGGCGGTTGTAGAGGTTGGTCTGGTTACCACAGCTGTCCTCCCCGCAGGCGAAGGGGGAGGGGCGCAGGCCAAAGCCGTCAAAGGGGTCGTCCACCACCTGGAACTTCTTGTTGGGGATGCCGGGGTGGATGGGGGTGCCGTCCTCTTTCGTGCCCCGCAGGCCCGCCTTGCCAAAGGAGTCGTAGTTCATCAGGTCGCTGGCCATGTTGCTCATGCAGGGCATGAAGGGCAGGCCCAGCCGCCCGGCCAGGGTCCGCTGGGCATAGCTCCAGTTGGACCAGTCCTCCACGATCTCGATCTCCCCCTGCTCGATGGCCCGGCGGATGGCGTAGGCCACCGGCATGCCGCCGTCCATCCCCAGGTAGGTGGTCTCCAGCCAGCGGATGAGGCCGGCCCCCGCCAGCATCTCCTCCACGATGGTGCCGCCGTTCATGGTGACGAACAGTCCGCCGATGTTCTGCCGCACCACCTCCCGGGCGATGGCCATGGGCCGGCGCAGGATGGTGAAGCCGCCGAAGCACACGTGGCTGCCGGGGTGGATGAAGCGCTGCACCGCCTCCCGGGCGGTCATGACCTTGCTGTCCAGCTCGCTCACGGCGCCTCACCCCCCTCCGTCAGTCCGGTCTCCCGCAGGCTGTCCTCCAGCCGGCGCAGCAGTTCCTCGGTCTCGGTGAGATAGGCCCAGGCGGCCCGGATGTCGTTCCGGACATAGTCCAGCTCGTCGGGCTCCAGCCCGGCCAGCCGGACGCGGAGATCCTCCGCCCCGTCCAGCAGCTCCCGGGTGAGCTCATTGGGCTCCAGCAGGCTGTTGGTGAGGGAGTTGAGCAGCCACAGGTGGGGGAAGATGTCCTTCATGTGTTCCATGGGTCTCTCCTCCGGGCGGGTCAGCGCAGACGGACGATCTGCTGGGAGTAGCTCTTCCAGTCGCTCTGGACCACCTTGGCCCCTTCGATCCACATGGCGGTGTCGGGGTAGTCGGCGTACTCCACGGGCAGCACCATCGCCCGCAGGAAAGCGGTGGGGTCGTCGCCGTAGGTGGTGGACACGATGGGGTAGCAGCCCTCCTCATACCAGGTGTCGCCCTGCTTCTGGTTGTCCGACTCCTCGCCCAGGGTGCCCCGGACGTGGAGGTTGCCCGCCAGCAGGCAGCGGATGCCCGAGCCGGGGTGGGAGTGCAGGCCGGTGGAGCCCAGGTTGTTGTAGATGCAGTCCAGCCGGAACAGCCACTTCTGCCGGGGGGCCATCTCGAACATGCGCACCCGGCGGAGCATCTTCAGCTGGGAGTCGATCCCCCGGCCGGTGAGGTAGGCCTTGGGGGCGTCGGTGGGGATGAGCTCGAAGCGCCAGATGACGGCGTCCTCAGCTCCGGCCTCGATGCGGATGTTGTCCATGCAGTACTTGGCGGTGTCGGCGGGGACCTCCTTGCCGTTGATGATGGGGCGGCCCTTCAGGACATAGAGGATCGCGTGCTGGGTGTCCACGGGGTCGGCCACGGCGCCGGCGGGCAGAGAGTCATGGTAGAGTCGAAGTGTGTACATTGTCATCCCTCCACAAATTTTTTTGGAATGTAGTCTGATTTTACAACAAAGTGCAGAAGAATTCCAGCCCATTTTGAGAAAAACTTGCAGGCGGCGCCCTTTTTATGATAAAGTGAGACGAATCAAATGCTGCAAAGCGGGTGTGTATATGGGATCTCTGCTGCGGGAGCTGACAGGGGAATATGAGGCCTATCTTCGGGACGAGTCCCACACCGTGGGCCGGGCCGACTGGATCGCCTTCCCCCGGACGGAGGAGGAGGTGGCCCGGGTGCTCCGGGAGGCGTGGGAGCGGGATATCCCCGTCACCCTCCAGGGGGGGCGCACCGGCATCTCCGCCGGCTGCGTGCCCCACGGCGGGGTGGTGGTCAGCCTGTCCCGGATGACCCGGGCGGAGGGCTGCCGGGCGCTGGACGACGGGCGGTTCTCCTTTCTGCTGCAGCCCGGGGTGGTCCTCTCCGAGCTGGGCAAGTGGGTGGAGAGCAAGCGCTTCGACACCCGGGGCTGGGACGGGGAGAGCCTGGCGGCCTACGGGGGATTCTGCCGGGCGGGGGAGTTCTTCTTCAGCCCCGACCCCACCGAGCGCTCCGCCTGCATCGGCGGGATGGCGGCCTGCAACGCCTCGGGGGCCCGGAGCTACTGCTACGGCCCCGTCCGGGACCACATCCTCTCCCTGCGGGCGGTGCTCATGGACGGGCGCACGGTGGCCCTGCGCCGGGGGGAGCGGTTCGCCCGGGGGCTGGACTTCGAGCTGCCCTGTGAGGACGGGTCGGTCCTCCGGGGCCGCCTGCCCGGCTACGCCATGCCGGCCACCAAGAACACCTCGGGCTACTACTGCGCGCCCGATATGGACCTGATGGACCTGTTCATCGGGTCGGACGGCACCCTGGCCGCCCTGACCCAGGTGGAGGCGGCCCTGCTGCCCCTGCCCGCCTTCCAGTGGTGCGTCAACGCCTACTTCATGGAGGAGGGGCAGGCCATCGCCTTCGTCAAGGCGGTCCGGGACAGCGTTCCCAAGGCGGCGGCCATCGAGTACTTCGACGGGGACGCCCTGAACATACTCCGGCGCCAGCGGGCGGAGAACCCCGCCTTCGCCGCCCTGCCCCCGGTGCCCGACGGGGCGGCGGCCGCCGTGTGCGTGGAGCTCCACGACGATGACCGGGCCTCCATCCAGGAGCGGCTGTTCCGCCTCGGGGAGCAGCTCACCGCCGCCGGCGGCCGAGAGGAGAACACCCAGGTGGCCCGCACCGCCGCCGACGTGGCCGCCCTGAAGTTCTTTCGCCACGCCGTGCCCGAGAGCGTGAACATGCTCATCGCCCAGCGGAAGAAGCTGGACCCGGTGATCACCAAGCTGGGCACCGACATGGCGGTGCCCGACGACAGGCTGGAGGAGGTGGTGGCCCTGTACCGCCGGGGGCTGGCGGAGACGGGGCTGCAGTCCGCCGTCTGGGGCCACGCGGGGAACAACCACCTCCACGTGAACATCCTGCCCCGGAACGGGGACGACTACCGCCGGGGCAAGGCGCTGTACGCCGACTGGGCCCGGGCGGTGACCGGGATGGGGGGCGCCGTCTCCTCCGAGCACGCGGTGGGCAAGGCCAAGGCGGATTTTCTGGAGATCATGTACGGCCCGGAGCACATCGCCGGGATGCGGGCCCTGAAAAGGGTCTTTGACCCCAAGGGCCTGCTGGGGCAGGACAACCTGTTCACGAAGGAGGGGAACTGACATGCGCATCGTGGTCTGCATCAAGCAGGTGCCCTCCACCAACGAGGTGCGGCTGGACCCCGAGACCCACACCATCCTCCGGGACGGGCGGCAGAGCGTGGTCAACCCCTTTGACGCCCACGCCATAGAGGAGGCGGTGCGGTGGAAGGAGGCCCGGGGGGGCTCCGTGCTGGCGGTCAGCATGGGCATCCCGGCGGTGGAGGAGCTGCTGCGGGACGCCCTGGCCCGGGGGGCGGACGAGGCGGTGCTGCTCACCGACCGGGCCTTCGCCGGGGCGGACACCCTGGCCACCTCCCGGACCCTGGCCGCCGGCATCCGGAGGGCGGGGCCCTTCGACCTGATCCTGTGCGGCAAGATGGCGGTGGACGGGGACACCGCCCAGATCGGCCCCGAGCTTGCCGAGCAGCTGGGCATCCCCCACCTCACCGACGTGGACGCCATCCTGTCGGTGGAGGAGGGGCGGGTCACCGTCTCCCGCCGGGGGGAGAACGGCCCCGAGACGGCCCAGGCCGCCCTGCCCGCCCTGCTCACCCTCACCCGGGAGATCAACGTCCCCCGGATGCCCGACCTGACCGGGGTGCGGCGCAGCCTCACCGCCCCGTTCGTGCGCTGGGGGGCGGACGACCTGGACGTGGACCCGGCCCGGTGCGGGCTGAAGGGCTCCCCCACCCAGGTGGTGCGCACCTTCGTGCCCCGGCGGGAGCGGGAGACCGTCTTCCTGGAGGGCGCCCCCGCCCAACAGGCGGCGCAGATGCTGGAGATCGTCCGGGAGGTGCTGTCATGAGCGGACTGAGGATCGACGCGGAAAAATGCGTGGGCTGCGGGGCGTGCGTGTCCGCCTGCCCCTCCGGCGCCCTAAAGATAACGGACGGCCTGGCCGCGGCGGACGCCGGGGCCTGCGTGCTGTGCGGGATCTGCGTGGACACCTGCCCCACCGGGGCCATCGCCGTTGAGAAGGAGGGGGCGCAGGACCTGGACCTGTCCGCCTGGCGGGACGTGTGGGTGTTCGCCCAGCGGGAGGGGGACGGCTTCCACCCCGTGACCTTTGAGCTGCTCACCCAGGGCCGGCAGCTGGCCGACCAGCTGGGGCAGCGGCTGTGCGCCGTGACGGTGGGGGAGGGGCCGGAGGAGTGCGCCCCCCTGCTGGACGCCGGGTGCGACCTGGTCTATCTCTGCCCGCCCCCGGAGGAGGGGCGGCGGCTGGAGCCCTTCTGCGCCGGGCTGGTGGCCGGCCTGGCGGAGGAGCGCCGGCCCGGGGCCGTCCTGTTCGGGGCCACCCCCCTGGGCCGGAGCCTGGCCCCCCGGGTGGCCGCCCGGCTGGGCACCGGCCTCACCGCCGACTGCACCCAGCTGGACGTGGACCGGGAGACCGGCCTGCTGCGGCAGACCCGGCCCGCCTTCGGCGGCAACCTGATGGCCACCATCGTCTGCCCCCACCACCGGCCCCAGATGGCCACGGTGCGCCCGGGGGTGTTCCCCGCCCTGGCCGGCGGCCGCCGGCCGGGGGCCAGGGTGGAGGCGGTGGAGCCGCCGGTGCTCCCGCCCCCCGCCACCTGGGAGCTCACCGCCGCCCGGGCCGCCCGGGAGGGCGCCGGGCTCCCGGGCGCCGAGGTCATCGTCTCGGTGGGCCGGGGCATCGGGGTGCGCAAGAACGTGAAGCTGGTGGAGCGGCTGGCCCAGCTGCTGGGGGCGGAGGTGGGCTGCTCCCGCCCCCTGGTGGAGGCGGGCTGGCTGTCCTACGACCACCAGATCGGGCAGACGGGGGTGAGCGTGTCCCCGAAGCTGCTGATCACCTTTGGCATCTCCGGGGCCATCCAGCACCTGGCGGGCATCGCCGGGGCGGAGCGGATCGTGGCCGTCAACTCCGACCCCGACGCCCCCATCTTCGCCCAGGCCCACGAGGCCGTGGTGGGCGACTGCGTGGAGATCCTGGAGGAGATGATCCGCGCCCTGGAGGGGCGGGCGGACTGACCCCCGCCCGCATAGACCTTCACCGACGTGACCCCCGACGCCTGGTACTACACCTTCGTGGAGACGGTGGCCGAGATGGGCCTGTCCTCGGGCAACGACGACGGGACCTTCGCCCCCGGCAGCAACGCCATCCGGGCCGAGGTGGCCGTCACCATGGTCCAGATGGCCCGGGTCATGGGCAGATGAGGACTTAAGACCGCGAACGGGCGGCCCCTTGGGGCCGCCCGTTTCCTTTTTGTGCGGGGCGCCGCGAGCCCCTTCCGCGGGGACCGGCGTCCGTATCGCCGCGGAGCTGGACGGAGCTATGTGCCGCTCTCCGCCGGCGGGGCGGAGCTCTCCGGCTCCTCGGGCGCGGGGGCGGCGAAGGCGTCCCCCTCGGCCCCGAGGATGTCGTGGGCGTGGGCCAGGGACTTCTCCAGGGCGGCGTAGACGCCGTCGGTGACCAGCCCGCTCTCCCCGGCCTCATGCTCCGCCATGGCGGCGTGGGTGTCCAGCAGGTAGAACTGCTCCCCCTGGGGGGCATCGTTGCCCCGGTTGAGCATGTAGAAGGGGACGTAGTCCACCCCGCTCACCGTGGTCTCCCCGGTGAGCAGGTCCTTGTGGAGCTCCAGCCGGAGGACGGCGGTGGTCTCGGTGCGCTCCTTGGTCTGGGAGGAGATGAAGTTGCCCAGGGAGTAGCACACGAAGCCGGTGCGTTCCGCCCCGGTCTCGTCCTCGGTGGTGAGGAAGGTGTAGTGCTCCAGCACGTGGGGGTGGCCCCCCAGCACCAGGTCGGCCCCGTTGGCCACCAGGAACTCGGCCAGGGAGGTCTGGTGGACGCTGGGCTCGTCCCAGTACTCGATGCCCCAGTGGATCATCACCGCCACCAGGT
>CALXCP010000058.1 GCA_944386845.1 uncultured Oscillospiraceae bacterium
CCAGAAACGGCAGAGTAGCCAGGCGGCCGGGAGGATGACCACCACGTACCGGCACAGGGAGATGACCAGGGAGGCGCTGCCCTTGCCCAGCCCCTCCAGGGCGCCCGAGGCGGTCACCGACACGCCGGAGACCAGAAAGCCCAGCGCGATGATCCGCAGGGCGTGCTCCCCCAGGGCCACGGTGCCCTGGTCTTCGGTGAACAGGCCCAGCAGCAGGTCCGGGATGGCCATGGACAGCACGGTGCCCACCAGCATGACGGCCAGGATGAGCAGCAGGGAGGTGGTGAAGATGCGCCGCACCCGGCGGTGCTCCCCAGCGCCGTAGTTGTAGCCCATGAGGGGGCGGATGCCCTGGACGATGCCGTTGGCGGTGAGGTAGAGGAAGGTCTGCAGCTTGTAGTAGGCCCCGAGGATGAGGACATAGGACTGGGAGAAGGCGGCCAGGATGCCGTTGAGGCAGGAGATGAGCAGGGAGGGCAGCGCCAGGTTCAACACGGCGGGGATGCCCACCCCGTACATGCGGCGGATGAGAGAGCCGTCGGGCCGCAGGCCCCGGAAGGGGAGGTCCATGGGCAGCCCGCCCGCCCGCCAGATGACGAGATAGATCGCCAGGGTCAGCACCTGCCCGATGCCGGTGGCGATGGCCGCCCCCTCGATGCCCAGCTCGGGGAAGGGGCCGATGCCGAAGATGAGCAGGGGGTCCAGGATGATGTTGGCCACGCAGCCGGCCAGCATGGCCAGCATGGATACCGTCATCTTTCCCACCGCCTGGAAGATCTTCTCAAAGGCCAGGGACAGCCCGATGGGGACGCAGAAGAGGAAGACGATGTTGGAGTAGCGCAGCCCCAGGTCCAGGATGTCCTCCGAGCCGGTGAACAGGGAGAGGAACCAGGGCATCCCAGCCAGGCACACCGCCGTGAGCACCAGCCCGTGGAGGGCGTTGAGCAGGGCGCCCAGACTGGCCGCCCGGCCCGCCCGGCCGGGCTCCCCGGCCCCCAGGAAGAAGGCGATGACGGCGTTCATGCCGATGCCGAAGCCGATGGTGACGGCGTTGACCAGGTTCTGGGCCGGGTAGACCAGGGAGAGGGCGGTCATGGCGTCCTCGCTGATCTGGGCCACGAAATAGCTGTCCACGATGTTGTACAGGGAGTTGACCAGCATGGACAGGGTCATGGGCAGGGCCATGGTGAGCACCAGAGGGAGGATGGGGCGCTGCTTCATCTGGATCTGTTCCACGGAAAGGACTCCTTTGCGGCGGAATGGCGGGAAAAAACGCCACACGGCCGGGAGACCGGTCGTGTGGCGAAAAGAAAGGCAGAGCTTTTCAAAAATCCACGCAGCCCGCAGGGCTGTTTTGCGAAGCTATGATACCCCCCGGCGGGGGAAATGTCAACCCCCAGGGTCAGATCTCGGAGAAGTTCCGGTGGAGCAGCTGGTGCTCCCGGCCCCGGATGAGCTCCTCCCACAGGGCCGTCATGGGGGCGTTGTCCTGGGAGCACTTCACCGGACAGCCCTCGTCGGCCCGGTAGAGGCCGGCGCTGCGCTGGTCCCGGTCCTGATAGCGGCGGTACTCGTCGGTGGGCTGTCCGCCCCCCATGACGCACCCGCCGGGGCAGGCCATGACCTCGATGAGGTCCAGCTGCTCCTCTCCGCGCTCCACCCGCTCCAGCAGCCGGGCGGCGTTGCCCAGCCCGCTGACCACCGCCACCCGGACGGTGCGCTCCCCAGCCTGGACCTGGGCCCGCTTGACCCCCGCCGGGCCCCGGACCCCCGAGTCCCGGATCCAGCGGATGCCGTCATAGCCCAGCCTCGGGGCCAGATAGCGCAGCACCGCCTCGGTGACCCCGCCGGTGGCTCCGAAGAGGGTGCCGCCCCCGGAGCCCCCGGCAAAGGGGGCGTCCGCCGCCGCGGGGGGACAGCGGTCGGCAGTGAGCCCGGCCTCCGACAGCAGGTCCAGCAGCTCGGAGGTGGTCAGCGACCAGTCCACGTCCTGCACCCCGCCGGTGCGGGACTCCGGGCGGCGAATCTCCGCCTTCTTGGCGGTGCAGGGCATGACCGAGACCACCACCAGCCTCTTGCCCTCCGGCAGGTTGCCCGGCAGGGCGTGCCACGCCCGGATCACCGCTCCCAGCATCTGCTGGGGAGAGCGGCAGGTGGAGATGTGGGGGGCGAGGCGGGGCCAGTTCTCCTCGCAGTACTTCACCCAGGCGGGGCAGCAGCTGGTGAGCAGGGGCAGCTTCTCCCCGGCGGTGAGACGGGCCAGGAACTCCTCCGCCTCCTCCACCACCGTCAGGTCGGCGCTGTACACCGTGTCGTACACCCGGTCGAAGCCCAGCTGCTTCAGAGCGCCGATGAGGCGGGGCATGGAGCTCACCCCCTTGGGGAAGCCCAGATAGCCCCCCACCCCCACCCGGACAGAGGGGGCCACCTGGGCCACCACGAAGGTGTCCGGGTCAGCCAGGGCGGCCCGCACCCGGTCCAGGTGGGACCGGATGCGCAGCGCCCCGGTGGGGCAGGCGGCGTGGCACTGCCCGCAGCCCACGCAGCCCGAGCGGGCCAGGTCGGGCCCCTTGGCCCGCACCCGGGTCACCCCGCCCTCGGTGGCCAGCTTTAGGGCGCCCACACCCTGGACGGTAGCGCACCGGCGGACGCACTCGCCGCACAGGATGCACTTGTCCGGGTCGATGACCACGCAGTCGGAGCTCTCGTCGGCGGGCAGCTCCAAGTACAGGGGGGAGTTATAGTAGCGCTCCTCGATGCGGCAGTCCTCGTTTTTATAGATGCTGCACAGCATGCACCGCAGCTGATAGGAGCCCATGTAGCTGTCGCAGCCGTTGTCGCTGCTGGTGAGGACGTTGGCATTGGACTCCTCCCAGCCGTGGTCGGGGCCCTCCGCCTCCGGATACCACCAGCCGAAGTCGCAGTTGATCACCCGGGGGTCCATGTCGGGGTCCAGGCTGGCCTTCTGGGTGATGCGGCCCTGGAAGGTGCGGATATAGACCCAGTCCCCCTCCCGGATGCCGTTGGCCGCCGCCGTGTCCGGGTGCATCCGCACCAGGGGGAAGGGGTACTGCCGCCGCAGGGAGCGGATCTGCCGGTCGTTGGTGATGAAGTACTGCATCTTCCGCCCGCCGGTGGTGAGGATGTAGGGGAACTCCCGGCTCAGGTCGGGCCGGCTCACCGGGGTCACCGGCGGCTCGATCCAGTGGGGCAGGGGGTCGCCCCCCACCGCCTCGATCTCCTTGGAGTACAGCTCGAACTTCCCCGTGGGGGTGGGGAAGCCGCCCCTGCGCTCATAGTTGCGGTAGCGCCGCTCCGGCACGTACCAGCCCCGCTGCTTCAGGTCGTCAAAGGTCATCCCCTCCAGCTCGGGGAAGCGGCCCGCCATCTCGGCCAGCTCCCGGTCCAGCAGCTCCCTCTGGCTGTCGGCGCCGTAGTCCAGGCCCATGCGCTTGAGGATGTCGATGAAGACCTCCTCGTCGGAGCGGCACTCCCCCACCTGGACCACCTTCTGCTGGCAGAGGATGGCGTGCTCGCTGAACTCGGGCATGCAGAACACACAGTCCACCTCGGGCCACAGGGCGGCGGGCAGGACGATGTCGGCCAGCTCGGCGGTGGGGGTCATGAAGAAGTCCATGCAGACGAAGAACTCCACCTCCTTCAGACAGTCGTACACCCGCCGGCTGTCGGGGAGGGAGACCACCGTGTTGTTGGCGAAGGACAGCATGGCCCGGATCTTCAGGGGCCGGCCGGTGCGGATGGCGTCCAGCACCTGGTGGGGGTGGGCGTAGGGCTTCAGCGCCCGGTAGGGGTAGTTGTTGATGAGATCGGGGTCGGGGGGGAGGGGATCCCGCTTGGTGGGGACGATGTGCTTGCTCTCCACGAAGCCGCCGGGCACGTCGTAGTTCCCGGTGAGGGCGGGGATCATGTAGATGGCCCGGCAGGTCTGGGTAGCGTTGAAGCTCTGCTCGAAGGCGCAGCCCCACTCCAGGCCCATGGGCTTGATTTGGGCCATCATCCGGGCGGCCTGGACGATCTGCTCCGCCGGCACCCAGGTGATCTGGGACACCCGCTCCGGGTCGTACTGGGCGCAGCGGGCCCTGAGCTCCTCAAAGCCGAAGGTCCACTTCTCCACGAACTCCCGGTCGTAGAGCTCCTCCCGGATGATCACGTTCAGGATGCCCAGGGCCAGCGCCCCGTCCGTCCCCGGCCGCAGCCGGAGCCACAGGTCGGCGTGGGCGGCCAGCTCGGTCTTCCGGGGGTCGATGACGATGAATTTGGTGCCGTGCCGGGCGCAGCGCTTGGGGTGCCACTGGAGCTCCCCGTCCGCCCCGCTGACGGTGGGGTCGGCCCCCCACACCACGATGCACCGGGGCAGCTGCTCCCCGTAGTAGTCCACGCAGGCGTAGGTCCCCGAGGTGGAGAAGCCGGCGTTCTTCCGGGGGCCCAGGCAGATCAGGGCCCCCGCCGAGGTGATGTTGGGGGTGCCCAGGGCCCGGGTGAACCGCCACAGGTAGGGGACCAGGTGCCGCCCCGTGCCGGTGATGGCGGCGATGCAGGCCGGGCCGTAGTCGTCCCGGAGCTGCTTGAGCTTGCCGGCGATGGTGTCCAGCGCCTCGTCCCAGGAGATGCGCTCCCACTGCCCGCTCCCCCGGGGGCCCACCCGGCGCAGGGGGTATTTCAGCCGGTCGGGGTGGTACATCTGCTCGATGATGGTCATGCCCTTCTCACAGGCGTGGCCCCGGTTCAAGGGGGCGTCCGGGTCGGGGCGCACCTTCACCACCCGGCCGTTCTCCACTGTGAGGATGTGGACACAGCCGCCGTGGCACCCCCGGCAGGCCGCCCGGTACTCTCCCTGCTTCAGCTTTTCCATCGTTGCCGCCTCCTGTCCCGAGATCGGGGCTTGATTTTTGTGCTGAGACCAGTATAATGGAAATTGTGATATAGGTAAAATCAATTATATCAATGAGGGAGATAGACGGGATATATGACAGACCGGGACCAGACCTTTGCCACCAACCTGGAATACTACAAGAGCTTCTACTACGTGGCCCTGTGGGGGACCATCACGGCGGCGGCGGACGCGCTGTGCCTCACACAGCCCACCGTCACCAATGCCATCCAGAAGCTGGAGGAGCAGCTGGGCTGCACCCTCTTCCTGCGCACCCGCCGGGGCATGACCCTGACGGCGGAGGGCCGGGTGCTGTGGAACCGGGTGGAGCCCGCCTGCCGGCTGCTGCTCACCGGGGAGCGGGAGCTGCGCCTGATGCGGCAGCTGGAGGGGGGCAGCCTGAGCATCGCCTCCACCGAGATGAGCTTCCGCACCTACGTCCTGCCCGCCATGGCCCGGTTCAGCCGGGACCACCCCAGCGTGAAGGTGCGCTTCTCCAGTGCCCCTCTCACCGACACCATCCTGGACCTGCTGCGCAGCGGGGAGATCGATCTGGCCATCCTCCACGCCCCCTTCCAGGCGGGGGAGCGCTTCCGGGCCCGGGAGATCGGGGTCATCGAGGAGTGCTTCATCGCGGGGCCAAAGTACGCCTTCCTGGCCCGGGAGACCCGGGAGGTGCCCGAGCTGCTGCGCTACCCCTTCATCTCGGTGCCCCAGGGGTCGTCCACCTATCAGTACGCCAGCGGCGTCTTCCAGCGGTACGGCCTGGACTATGAGCCCGACCTGGAGGTGGCCACCAGCGAGCTGGTGATCCAGTCGGTGCGCAGCGGCCTGGGGCTGGCCATGCTCCCCTGGCAGCGGGTGCGGGAGGAGGTGGCCCGGGGAGAGCTGTTCCGCATCCCCACCCACGAGCCCCCCATGGAGCGCAAGGCCTACGTCATCACCCACCGGGACATCCCTCTGAGCCCCGCCGCCCGGGCCTTCGTGGAGCACTACCTGCCCGACGCCAAGAAGGAGGCGGAGAGCGAGACCGCGTCAGAGCCCGCCCGCCGGCCGTCGCCCGGCGGACGGGGGAAAGGAGAACGTCATGCAGACAGCCAATGACCTGCGGGAGCTGCTCTCCCGCATCGACCGGCGGGGCTACCCCGCCTACAAGGACACCCGGGGGGCCTGGCGGTTCCCGGGATATGTCCTGTCCATCGACCACGTCCAGGGGGACCCCTTCGCCGCCCCCTCTCAGCTCCACGTCCGCCTGGACGGGCGGACCGCCGGCTTCCCGCCGGAGCTCTATGACATGCCCTGCCGGCGGGTGGCCCTTCAGGACCAGCTCACCCGGCAGTTTGGCCGGCTGGCCGCCCAGGCCAGCGGGCAGGCCCGGGGCTCGGGCCACAGCGGCCTGATCGCCGTGAGCCGCTGCGGGCAGGAGGTGCTGGAGCGCACCGCCTGCCGCCTGGACCCCGGGACCGGGGAGGTGGTGCTCCGGCTGGAGGTGGGCTTCCCCGCCAATGGCCGGACCATCAACGCCCGGGAGCTGGAGAAGATCCTCTTCGACCTGCTGCCCCGGTGCGTGGAGGGGGCCCTCATGTACCGGAGCTGGCCGGCGGAGCGGCTGCGCTCCGCCGCCGACCTGGCCGAGGACCAGGAGTTCCTGCGGGAGAAGCTGCCTGAGCTGGGGCTGTGCGCCTTTGTGGCCGACGGCAGCGTCCTGCCCCGGGAGAGCGGGGTGTCCCAGCGGCCCATGGGGGGCGCGGTGGCCTTCCGCTCGCCCCCGGAGCTGGCGGTGGAGGTGGAGCTGCCCCACCGGGGGAAGGTCCGGGGCATGGGGGTGCCCCGGGGGGTCACCCTCATCGTGGGGGGCGGCTATCACGGGAAGTCCACCCTGCTGAAGGCCCTGGAGCTGGGGGTGTACGGCCATGTGGCCGGGGACGGCCGGGAGTATGTGGTCACAGACCCCACGGCGGTGAAGGTCCGGGCCGAGGACGGCCGGAGCGTGAGGGACACCGACATCTCCCTCTTCATCCGGGACCTGCCCAGCGGGAAGGACACCGTCTCCTTCACCACCGGGGACGCCAGCGGCTCCACCTCTCAGGCGGCGGCGGTGGTGGAGGCCCTGGAGGGGGGAGCGCAGGTGCTCCTCATGGACGAGGACACCAGCGCCACCAACTTCATGGTCCGGGACGAGCTGATGCAGCGGGTCATCCACCGGGACATGGAGCCCATCACCCCCTTCATCGACCGGGTCCGGGAGCTGTGGGAGGGCGGGGGCGTGTCCACCGTCCTGGTAGCGGGCAGCTCGGGGGTCTGGTTCCACGCGGCCGACCACATCATCCAGATGGACCGGTACGTCCCCCGGGACATCACTGCCCTGGCCAAGGGTGAGGCCGCCGCCTTCCCGCCCGCAGCGCCCCCCGCGGCGCCCGGGGCGCTGCCCCGGTTCGACCGCCGGCCCCGGCCCGACCCCGCCCTGACGGGGGACCGGGTGAAGGTCCGCGTCCAGGGCCGGGACGGGGTGTCCATCGACCGGGAGACCATCGACCTGCGCTGCGTGGAGCAGCTGTGCGACAGCGAGCAGCTCGCCGCCCTGGGCCGGTGCATGCTGTACGCCCAGCGGCACCTGCTGGACGGGAGACGCACCCTGGCCCGGGTGGCCGACGAGCTGGAGGCCCTGCTGGAGACGAGAGGGCTGGAGGCCCTGTGCGGGGGGAGCGCCGCCGTCCCCTTCCTGGCCCGCCCCCGGCGGCAGGAGATCCTGGCCTGCTTCGACCGCTGGCGGAGCCTGAAGCTGTGACGGCGGGCGGTATCATGGCCCCAGACTGTAAAATGCCCGGCGCCGCCGGGCGGGAGGAGGATCGAGATGGAGATCGAACGGGTGTACGCGGTCTATTTCAGCCCCACCCATGGCACCAGGCGGTACGTGGAGGGGCTGGCAGCCCGGCTGGGCGGGGAGTACGAGGTCATCGACCTCACCCGGCCCGCTGTCCGGGCCAGGGAGTGGGTCTTCGGGCCCAAAGACCTGGTGATCTTCGGAGCGCCGGTGTACGCCGGGCGGCTGCCGGAGGTGCCCGGGGGCCTGCTGGACCGGGTGAGGGGGGACCGGACCCCGGCCGTTTTCACCGTGAGCTACGGGAACCGGGACTACGACGACGCCCTGCTGGAGGAGCTGGATCTGTGTGAGAGCCGGGGCTTCGTGGGGGTGGCCGCCGCGGCGTGGATCGCCCCCCACACCTTCTCGGATAAGCTGGGGGCCGGCCGGCCCGACGGGTCGGACGAGGCGGCCATGGACCGGTTCGCCGCCCTGGTACGGGAGGTGCTGGCCCGGGACGGGCTGCCCCCGCTGGCGGTGAAGGGGGACCGGCCCTATAAAGAGCGGAAGGTGTCCTCGGTCTGTCCCGTGGGGGGCGAGGGGTGCACCGGCTGCGGCGCCTGTGCCGCCCTGTGCCCCGTGGGGGCCATCGACCCGGCCCGCCCCCGGGAGACCGACCGGGCGGTTTGCCTGGGCTGTCTGGCCTGCGTGAAGAGCTGCCCCGCCGGCGCCCGGGCCGTGCCCGGGGACGCCCTGCCCGCCCTGCGAAAGCGGCTGGAGGACAGCTTCCTGGAGCCCCGGAAGGAGCCTGAGTGGTTCCTCCCCTGAGACGGAGCCGTCAAAACGGAACAGCGGACAAGAGCGCCCGGCCATCGGCCGGGCGCTCTGCTCTGCCCGGGACCGCCGCGCGGCGTTTCCAGAAGGCACCAGCCGCCGGCTGCATATCCCACCAGATCCTGCGGATACTATCTTTTGTTTCCAGGAATCTACCCGTGGGAGGGATCGAAGCATGAAAGCAACTGGGATCGTGCGCCGCATCGACGATCTGGGCCGCGTGGTCATCCCCAAGGAGATCCGCCGCACCATGCGTATCCGGGACGGCGACCCGTTGCTGACTACATTGGAGCCGTGGCAGAAATTCTGCGTTGGAATGCTGGATCTGGCAAAACGGAGCGGGTGGAGTTGTACATCCTGACGAATGGCATCCCTTTCACCGTAGATATTCGAGAGGGGTGTAAAGGAGCAAAATCAGAGGGAAACAGACCACATTGGCAGGCAAAGAAATCTATTTCTGTCTCGCTTTACAGTGCAGGATGTGGTAAAATGAGGCTGATCAGCCAGGGAGGTACATACCATGGACGAGAAAAAGCAGAACGATCAGATCCAGCTCTTTGAGGATCAGAAGATCCGCACCGCCTGGGATGCGGAGCAGGAGGAGTGGTATTTCTCTGTGGTGGATGTGGTGGGGGTACTCACCGATGCGCCGGACTACAACACTGGGAGAAAATACTGGAACAAGCTGAAGCAGCGGCTGAAGGAGGAGGGCAGTGAACTGGTGACAAATTGTCACCAGTTGAAAATGACTGCTGCCGACGGCAAAAAGCGGCTCACCGACGTGGCCGACACGGAACAGCTCCTGCGGATCATCCAGTCCATCCCCTCCCCCAAGGCGGAGCCCTTCAAGCTGTGGCTGGCCCAGGTGGGCCGGGAGCGGATCGAGGAGACCATCGACCCGGAGCAGGCCATCGACCGGGCCCTGGAGACCTACCTGAAGAAAGGTTATTCGGAGGAGTGGGTCCACCAGCGGCTGCTGGCCATCCGCATCCGCAACGAGCTCACCGACGAGTGGCAGAAGCGGGGGGTGGAGAAGGGCAGGGAGTACGCCATCCTCACCGACGAGATCAGCCGGGCCTGGTCCGGCATGACCACCCGGCAGTACAAGCGGCTCAAGGGACTGAAAAAGGAGAACCTGCGGGACAACATGAGCGACCTGGAGCTGGTGCTGAACATGCTGGCCGAGGCCTCCACCACCAGCATCTCCCGTACCGAACAGCCCAAGGGACTGGAGGAAAACAAACGGGTGGCCCGGCGGGGCGGCCGCATCGCCGGCAACGCCCGGAAGGAGCTGGAGCAGGAGACCGGCCGGCCGGTGGTGACGGCGGAGAATGCCCAAACCCTTCAGCAGCTGGTGACCGGGGTGGTGGAGGATGCCGCAAAGCTGGCGGAAGAAACGGAGGAACTCCTGCATAAGGATAACAAAATTCCCGATAAGGATCGGGATAATTAAATGGACAGATAGGAGGCAAACTCTCCGGCATTCCAAGCGAGAGCCGCGCGGCTGTGTAAGCCACGCGGCTCTCGCTGTTGTGAACGCAGATGCCAATCACGTGGTGACCAAGGCATCTATATCAGGCAACGCCTTTTCCCGACAAAGCTTGTCTTGGACGTATTGGAGGAAGAATTTGAGGAACAGTCTTGTGCATTCCTTTGGATTGATTTTTTTCTCTTCTGCCCCTTCACTTGGCTTTTTTGCCTTTTCCGGTTCATCCATTATATCGCGGTTTTTTTCATGATTCAGGACCCGCCACAGGAGCCCGTCGTGGATGATCGTCGCAGACTCAATCAAATCGGGAATGTCCTCCTCCCGGAAATACCCGTCCGTGACGCAAGGCTGGAGCAAATAGGTATCCTGCTGGTAAGGAGAGGGCTTCAGAAACATTTCAAAGAAAGAGGTAGAGAGATTTTGGCATTTTTCCGGAAAGCATTCAAAATAATCATTGAAGTAGGCGCTGACCCCGGAAGATCTATACGAGGTGAGCGTAAAAAAGAAAAGGATAGGGATCGGAAAAAGAATATTGGCAGTAAACCGTCCAGAACCGCACATATTTTTCAAGGGAATCCATATCCGAGGCTCGAAACACCGCATCGATATCGTTGAAATAGTCTGACATCATATCCAGGTATGTGAATGTCAGCAGATGATCCATATTATCAAAGTAGGTATACAGTGAGGAAGAATTGAATCCCGCGCGATCGGACACCGTCCGAATCGTGACATTTTCTATGCCGGACTCCCGAATCAGTTCTGTCGCGGCATCGATGAAGTACCGCATATTGCGGACCCTTCGCAATTGCTTGTGACTTTTTGGCGTTGAAGACACTTTTGACAACAGCAATCCCTCCTATTACAATACCGACATCTCCCAAAGTGATGTTCTTGGCCTGTGCCAGAAACATCTTGGTTTCATAGTCCTCCATCGCCTTGCGGAGCAGAGACTCGGTTTCACTCTTGCTTTCCGTTCCCGGAAATTCTTTCTGAACACGGTTGCCGCTGGCATTCCAGGTAATTCACATAGGCATCTAACAGGACATCCCGCAGGTCCTCCGGGGTTTTGCAGAACTTGGCGCAGAAC
>CALXCP010000059.1 GCA_944386845.1 uncultured Oscillospiraceae bacterium
CGTGCCTTTCGCTTTGGAGCTTGTACCGTGGTTTCTTCCCGCATCGGGTGGTCTGTCGCGGAAACTCCTACTGCGGTCTCGCCTGAGGGCGAGTTTCTTTCTGCGCGCGCAGAAAGAAACCAAAGACGCGCTCAAGGACCCATGGTCCTTGAGAATCCCCTTCTCCTCAAAACCCATCCCTTGCCTGCCTCCGAATCCGGCGCATCGTAAGCCGACGCGGCTCTCTCCCGCCTGCTGCCGCCCGTAGGCGGGCGAAGAGCCGCCTGCTCCCGACGATGCGGCGCCTCGCGGAAGCGGGCATCGAAGCGTGGGCCCGTCATTTGCCTACGCCGTCAGCTCCGGCACCCAGGCGCCGCAGGGCCAGCGCAGGCGGTTTTTCGTCCACCGGGTCAGGCCGTAACGGCCGGCGCGAGAGGGGTGCGGCCGCGAGGCCTTGCGCGCCGGCCGCAAGCGCCAAGGGCCAGGTGCTGTCCCCCGTAATGGGGGTCCTCAGGGGGGCGGGGCCTATGGGCTGCCGCCGCAGCGGAGCGAAGGCGCGCAGCTCATCGGGCCCGTCCCCCTGAGCGCGTCTTTGCCTACTTTCTCCGCGCGGAGAAAGTAGGCCGCCCGCTGGCGGAATTTTTCTAAACCCACCCGCCGCCCAATTTCGGTATAGGGGGCTCCGCCCCCTATACCCCCCACGGCGGGGGCAAGCCCCCGCCCTACATGCCGGGGCGTGACCGATACCGGAGCCGCACACCGCCGGGCGGCCACATGGGGCGCCCCTACAAAAACGCGGCAACGCCCCGACATGGAAAATTCCTAATTCCTCATTCCTAATTCCTAATTGGGGGAACTATCTCCACTCCCCACTCTTCACTCTCCACTCTCCAAGTGCACCTCGGGCATCAGCTCCCGGTCCACGATGGTGAGCATCTCCTCCAGCTTGGCGCACTCGGCCGGGGTGAAGCGGACCTGGATGCGGTCCATGACGGTGTGGATGTAGTCGTTGCTGATGTTGTAGTAGTGGATGTACTTCTCGGTGACCCGCAGGTGGTGCTCCCGCTTGTCGTGCTCCGACTGCTCCTTCACCACGTAGCCCTTGCGGATCAGGCTGTTCACCTTATAGGCGGCGTTGGACGACGAGATGCGCATGAAGGTGGCAAACTCGTTCCCCGTGGGGGAGCCCAGGGCCATGATGGCCTCCATGGCGAAGGTCTCCACCGTGGTGAGGCTGGCCTCCCGGCTCTGGAAGCGGGCGAAGATCTCCTGGTAGAAGTGGAGCTTGAATTTCGTGTAGACCCGTTCAAATTTCTCCTGCAGCATGTCGTCCTCTCCCCGGGCCGCCGGCGGCGGTCTTTTTTATCATCATACCACGGATCGGCCCCGGGGGGAAGCCTCTCCGGGGAAAAACTCAGCCGTCCCGGCGCAGGGCGAAGGTGAGCTCGGCGGTGACCGCCGGCTGGCCGTCCACCTCGGCCACCGCCTCGGCCTGGGCCACCCCGGCCTTCTCCCGCAGGATGGTGCAGGTGAGGGTGAGCACGTCGCCGGGGGTGACCTGCCGGCGGAAGCGGGCGTTCTTCACCGCCCCGAGGAAGCCGATCTTCCCCCGGTGCTCGGGCAGGGAGAGGACGGCCGCCGCCCCCACCTGGGCCAGGGCCTCGATGATCAGCACCCCGGGCATCACGTGGTACCGGGGGAAGTGCCCCTGGAAGAAGGGCTCGTTCACCGAGACGCACTTGATCCCCCGGGCCCATTTGCCCGCCTCCCCGTCCACGATCCGGTCCACCAGGGCAAAGGGGTACCGGTGGGGCAGGATGGCGGCGATCTCGTTGGAATCCAGCTTCAGCATGTCACCGGTCCTCCCATCTTTTCAGCAGGATGCAGGCGTTGTGCCCCCCGAAGCCCAGGGAGTTGGACAGGGCGTATTCCACCGCCGCCGCCCGGCCCTCATTGGGGACATAGTCCAGGTCGCAGGCGGGGTCGGGCTCCCGGTAGTGGACCGTGGGGGGCAGAAAGCCGTCCCGCAGGGCCAGGGCGGTGAAGATGGCCTCCACCGCTCCGGCCGCCCCCAGCATGTGGCCCGTCATGGACTTGGTGGAGCTCACCGCCAACCGGTGGGCGTGGTCCCCGAATACCGTTTTGACGGCCTCGGTCTCCCCGGCGTCGTTGAGGACGGTGGAAGTGCCGTGGGCGTTGATATAGCCCACCCGCGCCGGGGCTACCCCCCCGGCGTCGGCCAGGGCCTGGGCCATGGCCCGGGCGCCCCCCTCCCCGTGGGGGGCGGGGGCGGTGATGTGGTGGGCGTCACAGGTGACGCCGTAGCCCGTCACCTCGGCGTACACCCTGGCCCCCCGGGCCAAGGCGTGTTCGTACTCCTCCAGCACCAGCACCCCGGCCCCCTCGCCCATGACGAAGCCGTTTCGCCGGGCGTCAAAGGGGACGCTGGCGCGGTCCGGGTCGTCCCCCACGTGGAGGGCCCGCATGGTGGTGAAGCCCCCCATGGCCAGGGGGGTGACGGCGCTCTCCGCCCCGCCGCACAGCATCACCTCGGCGTAGCCGTCCCGGATGTGGCGGAAGGCGTCCCCCACCGCGTTGGTCCCCCCCGCGCAGGCGGTCACCGGGCAGGTACACATCCCCTGCAGCCCGAAGGCGATGGCGATGAGACCCGCCCCCATGTTGGCGATGACCATGGGGATGTAGTAGGGGTTGACCCGGTCAAACCCCTTCTCCAGACAGCGGGCCTGCTCCCGCTCGGTGACGCCGATGCCGCCGATGCCGCTGGACAGGATGACGCCGCAGCGGGTACGGTCCTCCGCCGTCAGGTCCAGGCCGCTGTCGGCCACCGCCTCCCGGGCGGCGGCCATGCCGAACTGGGCGTACCGGCTCATGTGCCGCCAGTCCGCCCCCGGCAGGGCGGCGGCGGGGTCCCAGTTTTTCACCTCGGCGGCCAGGTGGACCTTCTGCCCGGCGCTGTCGTACTGGGTGATGGGCCCCACCCCGCACACCCCCGCCCGGGCGGAGCGCCAGCTCTCCGGGGCGCTGTGTCCGATGGGGGTCACCGCCCCCAGGCCGGTGATGACCACTCTCCGTCTTTCCATAGGCCTTCTGTTCCTCCTTGTCTGGCGCGGGTGGGGATGGTCCCGCGCTGTTGTCACGCCTCGCCTGCTCGCGACGCCCGGCTTCCCTCCGACTCGGGCTGGTCTGCGGGCCGCGCCGCGGCCCTCCGCTCGCCCTCGCTCCGGTCCATCCGGGCTGCTCGCGACGGCTCAGACGCTTCCTCACATACCTAAGCCGCCGTCCACCTGGAGCACCTGGCCGGTGATGTAGGCGGCCCCGTCGCCGGCCAGGAAGGCCACCGCCCGGGCCACCTCCTCCGGCGTGCCGGGCCGGCCGAGGGGGACGGCGGCGGCCATGGCCTGCCGGGCCGCCTCGGGCATGGCGGCGGTCATGTCGGTGTCGATGTAGCCGGGGGCCACGGCGTTCACCGTGATGTTCCGGCCCCCCAGCTCCTTTGCCAGCGCCTTGGTCAGACCGATGAGCCCCGCCTTGCTGGCGCAGTAGTTGGCCTGCCCCGGGTTGCCCCGGAGCGCCACCACGCTGCTCATGTTGACGATGCGGCCGTACCGGGCCTTCATCATGGGCCGCACGGCGGCCCGGGCGCAGAGGAAGGCCCCCTTCAGGTTGGTGGCCACCACCGCGTCGAAGTCCTCCTCCTTCAGCAGCATGGACAGACTGTCCCGGTTGATGCCGGCGTTGTTCACCAGGATGTGCAGTCCGCCCAGCTCCTTTACCGCCGTGTCCATGAGGGCCCTGACGGCGTCGGCGTCCGTCACGTCGCCCCGGACCGCCCGGGCCTCCGCTCCCAGCTCCCTCAGCAGGGCCAGCGTCTCCTCCGCGGCGGCGGCGTTGCCGGCGTAGGAGAAGGCCACCTTCGCCCCGCCCCGGGCCAGCTCCAGGCAGACCGCCCGGCCGATGCCCCGGCTGCCCCCGGTGACCACGGCCACCTTTCCCGTAAAGTCCATACCGTTCACTCCTTCAAACGCGCGGGCAGGGCCCGCAGCTCCTCCGCCGTCTCCGCCGGAAGGGTCCGCATGTCCGGGGCCGTCCGGCGGACGAAGCCGCTGAGGGCCCGGCCCGGCCCGACCTCCACCACGGTGTCCACCCCCAGCTCCGAGAGGCGGCGGATGGTGTCCTCCATGTAGACAGAGGACTGCACCTGCCGCACCAGCAGGGCGGGGACGCTGTCCCCCGGCCCCATCTCCCGGCCCAGGCAGTTGAAGAGCACCGGGAGCTCCATCTCCCCGAAGGGCTCGGTCCGGAACCGCTCCGCCAGAGCCGCCCCGGCGGGGGCCATCAGGGGGGTGTGGAAGGGGCCGCTGACCTTCAGCGGCACGCACCGCCGGGCCCCGCCCTCTCTGGCCAGGGCGGCGGCCCGCTCCACGGCGGCCCGGTCGCCCCCCAGGACCAGCTGCCCGGGGCAGTTGTAGTTGGCGATGACCGCCACCCCCAGGGCCGACGCCTGGTCACAGGCGGCCTGGAGCCTCTCCCGGTCCAGCCCCAGCACCGCCGTCATGGCGCTGGGCCGCCCGGCGGCGGCCCGGGCCATGGCCCGCCCCCGGAAGGCGGCCAGGGAGACCGCCTGCTCCGGCGTGAACACCCCGGCGCACTGCAGGGCGGAGTACTCCCCCAGGCTCAGCCCGGCGGCGCAGTCCGGAACGATGCCTTCTTCCGCCAGCACGGCGGTGACGCCGGCGGCGAAGGCCACCATGCAGGGCTGGGTGTACTCGGTCTCGTTCAGCACCCCGTCGGGGTCCCGGAACATGACGGCCTTCAGGTCGAACCCCAGCCCCGTCCCCGCCCTGTCCACCACCGCGCGGAAGGCGGGGAAGGCCTCGTACAGGTCGGCCCCCATGCCGGGGTGCTGGGTGCCCTGCCCGGCGTAGAGAAACGCGAGTCTCATGCCGTCAGCTCCCTTCGGGTCCTCTCGCAGCCGACCATCAGCTCCTCGAAGATCTGCCGCAGGGGGCGGATCTCCCGGACCATGCCGGCCACCTGGCCGGCCATGAGGCTGCCGGCGTCCACGTCGCCGTCGAAGACCGCCCGGCGCAGGGAGCCCAGGGTGAGCTGCTCCAGCTCGGCCAGGGGGACGTCCCGCTTCTCCATGCGCAGGTACTCCCGGGCCATGCGGTTCTTCAGCACCCGCACCGGGGCGCCGCCGGAGCGGCCGGTGACCACCGTGTCGTTGGGCCCCGCCTTCAGCACGGCCCGCTTGTAGTTCTCATGGATGGGGCACTCCTCGCTGGCCAGCAGCACGGTGCCCACCTGGACGCCGCAGGCCCCCAGGGCGAGGGCGGCGGCCATCTGCCGGCCGTCGGCGATGCCCCCGGCGGCGACGACGGGGACGCTCACCGCGTCGGCCACCTGGGGCACCAGGGCCATGGTGGTCAGCTCGCCGATGTGGCCCCCCGACTCGGTGCCCTCGGCGATGAAGCCGTCCACCCCATAGCGCTCCAGCCGCTTGGCCAGGACGGGGGCGGCCACCACCGGGAAGACCTTGATGCCCGCCTCCTTCCAGGCGGGGACGTACCTGCCCGGGTTGCCCGCCCCGGTGGTCACCACCCGGACGCCCTCCTCCGCCACCACCTTCGCCAGCTCGTCCATGTGGGGGTTCATGAGCATCAGGTTGACCCCGAAGGGCCGGTCGGTGGCGGCCCTGGCCGCCCGGATCTGGGCCCGGAGCCCGTCGGCGTCCAGCCCGCCCCCGGCCACCAGGCCCAGGGCCCCGGCGTTGGACACCGCCGCGGCGAAGGCGCCGGTGGCGATGTTGGCCATCCCCCCCTGGATGATGGGGAACTCGGTCCCCAGCAGTTCGTTCAGTCTCATGGCGCTCTCCCTTCCTGCCGCCTTTGGCCGCGGCATCCGTCCAAAGCGGGAATCGGAACAGGATAAAGAAACCTTCCCGCTCCCCGCCCAATTCCTAACTCCTAATTCCTAATTCCAACAGCGCTCCCGCCCAGGTGAGCCCCGCGCCGAAGCCCACGCACAGGGCCCGCTGGCCGGGGCGCAGTTTGCCCCGCTCCGCCAGCTCGTTGAGGAGCAGGGGGACGCTGGCCGCCGAGGTGTTCCCGGTGCGGGCGATGTTGCCGGCGCACCTCTCCGGGGGCAGCCTCAGCTTCCGCACCGCCAGGTCGATGATGCGCTGGTTGGCCTGGTGGAAGACGAAGCGGTCCACCTCCTCCGGCCTTAGTCCCGCCCGGTCCAGCACCTGGGTAACGCAGCGGGGCAGGGCCTCCACCGCGAAGCGGAACACCGCCTGCCCGTCCATACGGATGACGCTGGCCTCTCCGGTGCCCACGCCGGGGACGCACAGGGTCTCCGGCCGGGCGCGGCAGCCCATGACGGCGCAGAGGTCGGGGAAGTCCTCCCCCCACTCCACCACCGCCGCCCCGGCCCCGTCCCCGAAAAGGACGCAGGTGGACCGGTCGTCCAGGTCGGTGACCCGGGTGAGCACCTCGGCCCCCAGCACCAGGCCGTACCGCCGCCCGTTCACGGGCAGCAGCCGGGACGCCGTGTGGACGGCGTAGAGGAAGCCGGCGCAGGCGGCGTTGAGGTCGAAGCACACCGTGTCCTCTGGCAGGCCCAGCAGCCCCTGGAGAGCGACAGAGGTGCCGGGGGTCATCCTGTCGCCGGTGAAGGTGGCCACCAGGCACGCCCCCACCTCCTCCGGGCCCACCCCCGCCCGCTCCATGGCCTGCCGGGCCGCCGTCAGGCAAAGGGCGGTGTGGCTCTCCCCCGGCGAGCACCAGCGCCGGCTGCGGATGCCGGTGCGGCTGACGATCCACTCGTCGCTGGTGTCCACCCGGCGGGTGAGCTCTCCGTTGGTCACCTCCCGGGCGGGGAGTGCCCCGCCGGTGCCGATCAGTTTCAGTCCGCTCATGCGCGCTCCTTTCTCACCGCCGCCGCCCCCAGGGCCCGGAAGCGCCGGTACCGCTGGGCGGCCAGAGCCGCCGGGGCCGTCCTGCTCAGGGCGGCCAGCGACCGGACCAGGGCGGCGTCCACCGTCGCCATCAGGGCGGCCGGGTCGGTGTGGGCGCCCCCGGGGGGCTCCGGCAGGACCTCGTCCGCCGCCTTCAGCTCCAGCAGGTCGGCGGCGGTGAGCTTCATCACCTCGCAGGCCTCCTCCGCCCGGGCGGCGTCCTTCCACAGGATGGCGGCAAAGCCCTCGGGGGAGAGGACGGAGTAAACCGCGTTCTCCAGCATGAGCACCCGGTTGGCCACCCCCAGGGCCAGGGCCCCGCCGCTGCCCCCCTCGCCGGTGAACACCGACACCACGGGGACGGTGAGGCCGCTCATCAGGGCCAGGGTAGAGGCGATGGCCTCCCCCTGTCCGTGCTCCTCCGCCTCTCTTCCCGGGTAGGCCCCGGCGGTGTCCACGAAGGCGATCACCGGGCGGCGGAACTTCTCCGCCTGCCGGACCAGGCGCTGCACCTTCCGGTAGCCCTCCGGGGAGGGCATCCCGAACCGGCAGGCCACCCGCTCCTCGATGGCGCGGCCCTTCCGGGTGCCCAGGACGGTCACCGGCCTGCCGTGGAACAG
The DNA here is from genome assembly GCA_944386845.1 of uncultured Oscillospiraceae bacterium. GTDB lineage: Bacteria > Bacillota > Clostridia > Oscillospirales > Oscillospiraceae > CALXCT01. The sequence goes on from CALXCP010000059.1 coordinate 7,579, forward strand.
GGCCGCGCCTCCGAGGATGGCCCGGTCGTCGCCGCAGAGGCGGTCCCCCCGCTGTTCGAAGAAATCGGTGAACAGGGTCCCGATGAATTCCGGCGTCCCCGGCCGGTCCGGATGCCGGGCCAGGGCCACCCGCTCCGCCGCCGTGCGCTCAGCCATGGCTGGCCGCCCCCTTCCCGTGGAGGGCCAGCAGCCGGATGAGGGTCTCCCGCAGTTGTGCCCGGGGCACCACGGCGTCCAGAAAGCCGTGCTCCAGCAGGTATTCCGCCCGCTGGAAGCCCTCGGGCAGCTTCTCGCCGATGGTCTGCTCGATGACCCGGGGGCCGGCGAAGCCGATGAGGGCCCCGGGCTCGGCCAGCAGGATGTCCCCGAGGCTGGCGAAGCTGGCGGTGACCCCGCCGGTGGTGGGGTGGGTGAGCACCGAGATGTACAGCCCGCCCTTCCGGGAGAACCGCTCCACCGCCGCCGCCGTCTTGGCCATCTGCATCAGGGAGAGGATGCCCTCCTGCATCCGGGCCCCGCCGCTGGCGGAGAACAGGATGAGGGGCAGGCGGTCCTTCTCCGCCCGCTCCACCAGGCGGGTGACCTTCTCCCCCAGGGCGGCCGACATGCTGCCCATGAAGAAGCCGCTCTCCAGGGCGCCCACCGCCGCCCGCCGGCCGCCGATGCGGCCCAGGGCGGTGACCACCCCCTCTCCCATGCCGGTGCGCCGCCGGGCCTGGGCCAGCTTGTCCCGGTAGCCCGGGAAGTCCAGGGGGTCGGCCGAGCACAGCTCGGCGTCCAGCTCCCGGAAGGTGCCCCGGTCCAGCACCATGCTCAGCCGGTAGTAGGCCCCCACCGGCCGGTGGAAGCCGCAGCGGGGGCAGACGGACAGGCTCCTCACCCACTCCCGCCGGGGCAGCCCGGCGCCGCAGGCGGGGCAGGTCTCCGTCTCTGCGGGGGCGGGGGCGGTGCGCAGGGCCTTCAGGGCCAGCAGCTTCTGCCGCCGGCGGGCCAGGATGCCGCTCATGTGCTCTCCTCCTCTCCGCTGCCGCTCCAGGCCAGCAGGGTGTCCAGCTCCCGCTCCAGAAATCCGGTGTCATAGCTGCCCCGGATGAAGTCGGGGTGGTAGAGGAGCTGGTGGAGCAGGTCGGTGTTGGTGCGGGGCCCCTCGATGACCAGCTCCTCCAGGCTCCGGCGCATCCGGCGGATGGCCTCCAGCCGGGTGGGGGCGTGAACGATGACCTTGGCGGCCAGCGAGTCGTAATACGGGGGCAGCTCGCAGCCCGGGTACAGCCCGGTGTCCACCCGCACCCCGCACCCGCCGGGCAGGTGGAGAAAGCCCACCCGCCCCGGGCTGGGCCGGAAGTCGTGGGCGGGGTCCTCGGCGTTGATGCGGCACTCCATGGCGTGGCCCCGGAGGGCCACCTCCTCCTGGCTTACCGACAGGGGCAGGCCGGCGGCGATCCGGATCTGCTCCCGCACCAGGTCCAGGCCGGTGACCAGCTCGGTGACCGGGTGCTCCACCTGGATGCGGGTGTTCATCTCGATGAAGTAGAAGTTCCCCTCCCGGTCCAGCACGAACTCCACCGTCCCGGCGTTCTCATAGCCGGCGGCCCGGGCGGCGGCCACCGCCGCCGCCGTCATGGCCTCCCGCAGGGCGGGGGAGAGGGCCCTGGAGGGGGACTCCTCCAGCAGCTTCTGCCGCCGGCGCTGGAGGGAGCACTCCCGCTCCCCGAGGTGGATCACATGCCCCTGCCGGTCGGCCAGGATCTGCACCTCGATGTGCCGGGGGTCGGGGATGAGCTTCTCCAGATACATCTCCCCGTCCCCAAAGCAGGCCAGGGCCTCCCCCCGGGCCTCGTGGAACAGGGGCTCCAGCTGCTCCGGGCGGTCCACCCGGCGCATCCCCCGGCCGCCGCCCCCGGCGGAGGCCTTCAGCAGCACGGGATAGCCCACGGTGTCGGCCGCCGCCCGGGCCTCCTCCGGGCCGGCCACCGGCCCGTCGGAGCCGGGCACCACGGGGACGCCGGCCTCCCGCATGAGCTTCCGGGCGGCGGCCTTGCAGCCCATGGTCCGGATCACGTCCCCGGGCGGGCCGATGAAGGTTGCCCCCGCCGCCGCGCAGGCGTCGGCAAAGGCGGGGTCCTCGGACAAAAAGCCGTAGCCGGGGTGGACGGCGTCGCACCCGGCAGCCCGGGCCACGGTGAGAATGGCGTCCCGGTCGAGATAGCTCTCCGCCGCCCGGGCCGGGCCGATGCAGTAGGCCCGCTCGGCCAGCTGGACGTGGAGGGCCTCCCGGTCAGCCTCGGAGTAGACGGTCACCGGCTCGATGTCCATCTCCCGGCAGGCCCGGAGCACCCGCAGGGCGATCTCCCCCCGGTTGGCGATGAGGATCCGGTGGAACACGCCCTCACCCCTCCCGATAGCGGATGAGGGGCTCCCCGAAGGAGACCAGCGCCCCGTCCTCGGCCAGCACCTCCAGGATGGTGCCGGCCCGGGGGGCGGGCACCTCGCTCATCATCTTCATGGCCTCCAGGATGCAGACGGTCTGCCCCTTCTCCACGCGCTGCCCCGGGCGGACGAAGGGCGCCTCCCCCGGGGCGGGGGAGGCGTAGAAGGTCCCCACCAGGGGGGCGGTGATCACCGCCCCCTCCTCCGCCGGAGCGGGGGAGGGGACGGGCTCCGGATCGACCCGGGGGGCAGGCCCGGGGGCGGCCGGCGCCGCCTTGGACAGCTCGATGGTGAAGTCGCCCGACGTCAGCCGCAGCCGCACGGCCCGGCCGGCGTCAAAGCGGTCCATCAGCGCAAAGATCTCCTTCTGGTTCATCTCGGTCCCTCTTTTCGGCGCGTTCTCTCCGTCGGACGGGGTCCGGCTCACGCCGCGTGGTCCTCCAGATAGCTGTACAGGTCGCCCACCGTCTTGAGCCTGGGCAGGTCCTCGTCCTCGATGGTCACCCCGAACTCCTCCTCCAGCGCCATAGACAGCTCCACGGCGGCCAGGGAGTCGGCCTCCAGGTCCTCGGCCAGGCGGGCCTCCGGGACCACCTTCTCCAGGCTGCAGTTCAGGGTCTCGGCGATCTTCTGACGCACTTTCTCAAAATCCATGATGTACGCGCTCCTTTTACTCAAATTTTTTTGGTAAAATAATTTAGCTAAAATATTTGAGATATTTGACGACCCTCATTGTACCTGTGCCGCCGGTATTTGTCAAGCCCCTTTTTCCACATGCCCGCCCCTGTTCCGGAGGCAGCTGTCTCAGCGGCAAAAAGGGCGCGGCCAGACGGCCGCGCCCCAATTCCTCATTTCTGATCCCTAACTCCTGATCAGTAGCACATGCCCTGCCACAGCATGGCGTCGGCCGGCCCCCAGCCGCTCCGCGGCCGGGGGGACCCCCGTTCTAATCTGCTCGGGGCGAATGAATCGCCCCTGCGCCAAGGCTTTGCCTGCCGGCAAAGCCTTGTACGGCGCTTTTCGCGCCGCCCCATCTCCGATGGGGCCCAGGTGGCCGACGGAAAAGGGCGCGGCCAGACGGCCGCGC
>CALXCP010000060.1 GCA_944386845.1 uncultured Oscillospiraceae bacterium
TTCGACATCAAGGCCGACGTGCTGGTGTCCCTGGCCCTCATCGCCTCGGTGGCCATCGGGGAGGACTTCGCCGCCGGCGAGGTGGCCGTCATCATGCAGCTGGGCGCTCTGCTGGAGGAGCTCACCGTGGCCCGGGCCCGGGCGGGCATCGAGAGGCTGGTCCACCTGACGCCCCAGACGGCCCGGGTCCTCCGGGATGGCGGGGAGGTCACCGTCCCTGCGGAGGAGGTCCGGGTGGGCGACCTGCTCCGGGTGCTGCCGGGGGAGACCGTGCCGGTGGACGGAGTCATCCGCTCCGGCCAGACCTCCATCGACCAGGCGGTGATGACCGGCGAGTCCCTGCCGGTGGACAAGGGCCCCGGCGACCCGGTGTCCAGCGGCACGATGAACCAGTTTGGGGCCTTCACCATGGAGGCCGTGAAGGTGGGCGAGGACAGCTCCATCCAGCGGATGATCCGCCTGGTACAGTCCGCTGACGCGGGAAAGGCCAAGATCGTGAGGCTGGCCGACCGGTGGGCCACCTGGATCGTGGTCATCGCCCTGAGCGCGGCAGCGCTGACCTGGCTCATCACCGGGGAGATCATCCGGGCGGTGACCATCCTGGTGGTGTTCTGCCCCTGCGCCCTGGTGCTGGCCACCCCCACCGCCATCATGGCGGCCATCGGCAACGCCACCCGCCACGGCTTCCTGGTGCGGGAGGGGGATGCCCTGGAGCGGCTGTCCCAGGTGAAGGTGGTGGCCTTCGATAAGACGGGCACCCTCACCCGCGGCGCCCCGGTGGTGGTGGCGGCGGAGAGCGCCGGCCCATATCCGCGGGAGGAGCTCTACCGTCTGGCCGCCGCGGCCGAGCGCCCCTCGGAGCATCCCCTGGGCAAGGCCATCGTGGCCGGCTGCAGGGAGGAGCTGGGCCCGGACCTGCCCGAGCCGGAGGGATTCCAGATGCTGCCCGGCCGGGGGGTGAGCGCCCGGGTGAGCGGCCGCGCCGTCCTGGCGGGCAATCCGGAGCTGCTGAGAGAGAAGGGCGTCCCCTTCACGCGCTCCCCGGCGGCACAGGCGTGGCTTCAAAAGGGCTGTACCGTCACCTACCTGGCGGTGGACGGCGTCTACGCCGGCTTCCTGGCCCTCTCTGACACCCTGCGCCCGGAGAGCGCCGCCATGGTGGCGCGGCTGTCCTCTCTGGGGGTGGAGCCGGTGCTCCTCACCGGCGACCACGAAAACGCCGCCCGGACCATCGCGGAGCAGGTCCGCATCCGGTCGGTGCGGGCCAACTGCCTGCCGGAGGACAAGCTGGCCGCCATCGACGGGTACCAGCGCGGCGGAGCGCCCGTCTGCATGATCGGGGACGGCGTCAACGACGCCCCCGCCCTGAAAAAGGCGCTGGTGGGGGTGGCCATGGGGGGCGTGGGCAGCGACATCGCAGTGGATGCGGCGGACATCGCCCTGGTGGATGACGAGGTGAAGGAGCTGCCTCACCTCATCCTGCTCTCCAGACGGATGATGACCACCATCAAGCTCAACCTGACCTTCTCTATGACGCTGAATTTCGCCGCCATCCTCCTGGCCATCGCCGGGATCCTGGACCCGGTGGTGGGCGCCCTGGTCCACAACGCCGGGTCGGTGCTGGTGATCGCCAACTCCGCCCTGCTGCTGAAATGGCGGAAGAGATAAGAGGCGGCCCTTCCCCAAAGGAACGAGCGGGCAGGGCGTACGGCAACGTACGCCCTGCCCGCGTCTTGCGCGTTTCGGGACGATCTTTGGGGATGATCGGACGCGTCCATACCACGCCCGAGCCATTCCCGCCCTGTGTGTAGGAGCGGAACCGTTCCGGCGTGTCGTTTCCCGCGCCCCGACGGCCGCCCTCTTATCTTCTATCTTCTAACGCCTATCTCTTATCTCGGCGCTCAACTCTTCACTTTTCACTCTTCCCCCGTTTTGGGGGTCATAGGGGGTGAAACCCCCTATACCAAAATTGGGTGGCGGGTGGGTTTAGAAAAATTTCGCCTGCGGGCGAGGTGGTTTCTACACGCGGAGAAAGTACCAAAAGACGCGCTCAGAGGGGGGCGGGCCCGATGGGTCCCTCGCCTCCGCTGCGCTGCGGCGGTGACCCATAGGCCCCGCCCCCCTGAGGACCCCCAATGCGGGGGACAGCACCTGACCCTTGGCGCTTGCGGCCGGCGCGCAAGATCTCGCGGCCATGCCCCTCTCGCGCCGGCCGTTACGGCCTGAGTTGGCAAAAGAAAAACCGGCTTCGCTGGTCCGGCGGCGCCTGAGTGCCGGAGCTGACGGCGTGGGAGCTTCTTGAGAATTAGGAAGGAGGATTTAGGAGTTTTCTGTGTCGGGGCGTTGGTGCGTTTTTCGTGGGGGGCGGATAACATCCGCCCCGGGCCGGCGAGGGCGACCCTACGGCAAATCCGGAACGTCCCAGCATGCTTTCCCACGCGCCAGTGACCACCCCCGCAAGGCGCCTCACCGTCGGGAGCAGGGGGTCCTTCGACCGCCCGCGGGCGGCAGCAGGCGGGAGAGGGCCGCGTCAGCTCACGGAGCACCGGATCCAGAGGCAGGCAAGGGGCAGGTCTTGATGGGAAGGAGATTTTCAAGGACCATGGGTCCTTGAACCGGTCTTTGGTGACTTTCTGCCGGCACAGAAAGTCACTCGCCCTCAGGCGAAACCGCAGTAGGACTCTCCCCAACACACCACCCGATGCGGGGAGGCATCCCCCACGCCCCCTTCGGGGGAGAAATGGGGTTTCACCCCCTGTCCCTCAAAAGGGCGGTGGGTGGGCCCAGAAAAATCTCGCCCTCAGGCGGCGAAAAGGGCGGCCCGCCGGGCCGCCCTTGACGGTTCAAGTCTCCCCGATGGTCTGGCCCTCCAGGGAGAGGGTGACCACCCGGCAGGGGGCGGCGCTGCCGCTCTGGGCCAGGGCCCGGCGGACGGCGCTCTCCAGCCCGCCGCAGCAGGGGACCTCCATGCGCACCACGGTGACGCTCCGGATGTCGTTGGCGGCGAAGATCTGGGTGAGCTTGTCGGCGTAGTCCGTCATGTCCAGCTTGGGGCAGCCCACCAGCACCACCCGGCCCCGGAGAAAGCGGCGGTGGAAGTCGCCGCAGGCGAAGGCGGCGCAGTCGGCGGCCACCAGTACGTGGGCGCCCCGGAGCCAGGGGGCGTTGGGGGCGGCCAGCTTGAGCTGCACCGGCCAGTGGCGCAGCTCGCTGGGGGCGGGCGCGCCGTCGTCTCCGCCGGGCCGGGGAGCGGACAGGGTCCGGGCGGCGGCCCCGGGGCAGCCGCCGACAGGGGGATGGGCGGCCTGCCTGCTCCGGGCCGCCGCCGCGGCGTCGTAGGCGGCGGCCTCCCGCTCCACGAAGGTGATGGCCCCGGCGGGGCAGGCGGGCAGGCAGTCGCCCAGCCCGTCGCAGTAGTCCTCCCGCGTCAGGCGGGCCTTGCCGTCCACCATGGCGATGGCCCCCTCGTGGCAGGCGGCGGCGCACAGGCCGCAGCCGGTGCAGCGCTCCTCGTCGATGTGGATGATCCTGCGGATCATGGAAATTCCTCCTTCCGGCGGCCGGGCCGCCTCTTGCATTTTCCCCTGGAGTATACTATGATCGACAGAGAAGGTAAGTTGTAAAAACAACAAAAGGAGAAAAATCATGGACGAGAGACAGGCGTTGGCCCGCTGTCCGCTGTTCGCCGGGCTGGACGGCGGGGCGCTGGACGCCCTGCTGGGGGCGGCCCCGCCCCTGCGGCGGAAGCTGGCCCGGGAGGAGTATCTGCTCCGCCCCGGGGAGCGGACGGGCCGGCTGGGGGTGGTGGTGCGGGGAAGGCTGCACATCCTGCAGGAGGACGCCTTCGGCCACCGGGCCATCTTATCGGACATCCCGCCGGGGGACTGCTTCGCCGAGGCCTATGCCTGCGCCGGGGCTCCGCTGGCGGTGGGCGTGATGGCGGGGGAGGAGAGCCAGGTGCTGCTGTTCTCCCTGGCGGAGCTGCTGGCCGCCCCGGAGCCGGGGCGGGGGACGATCCAGGCCAACCTGGTGGGGCTGCTGGCCCGAAAGAACCTGAGGCTCAGTGAGAAGATCCGCCACCTCACCCGGCGCACCACCCGGGAGAAGCTGCTCAGCTACCTCTCCGCCCAGCGGCAGCGCTGCGGCCGGGACAGCTTCACCATCCCCTTCGACCGGCAGCAGCTGGCCGACTATCTGGCGGTGGACCGCAGCGCCATGTGCACCCAGCTGGGCCGGCTGCGGCGGGAGGGGCTGCTCTCCTGCCGGGGGCGGCGGTTCACCCTCCACATACCCGGGGGACAAAGCGGGGAAGGGGCTTTACAAAGCGGGGAAAAGCATCTAAAATAAAGGCTGCCGGCGCCTCCGGGCGCCGGGGCGAAGGGCCGGCGGGAGCCGGCGGAAAAGAGGGGCTCTATGGCGCAGCTTTGGAACGATTTGAACCCGGTGATCCTGTTCCCCATCCTGTGCATCCTGTGTGTGGCGGGCTTTGCCGCCTACTACTGCGCGGTGATGCGGCCCAGGCCGGGGACGCTGGAGTGGCTCACCCGGGCCAGCCGGCCCGACCGGGTGCGCTTTTCCGCCCGGTGCTATCCCATGGAGCGGAAGGACGCCCTGCCCCTGCTGCTGGTGACGGCGGTGTACGCCCTCACGGCCTTCTTCCATCTGGGCAGCCTCACCGGCCCCCAGAGCTGGTACGCCTTTGAGGAGTCGGGCACCGTCCTAAAGATCGACCTGGGCCAGGACATGGAGGTGGGCCGGCTGGAGTACTTCTCCGGCGTCGGCTCGGGCAAGGTGCTGGTGGAGGTCTCCCTGGACGGGGAGAGCTACCAGACCTTCGGCACCATCGACCAGGAGTACAACAAGGTGCTCAAGTGGCAGGAGCTCTACCCCGGCAACGCTGAGGCGGAGGAGGGGGACGCCGACTGGCAGGCCCCCGAGCCCATGGCCGCCCGGTATCTCCGGCTCACCTGCCAGTCGGTCTCCTCCCGGCATACCGGGATGTACCTGGGAGAGGTGGCGGTGCGGGCCGGGGACGGCACCCTGGCCGACGGAGGCCGCATCCTCCAGGGGATGGTGGTCGCGGACCAGTTCGACGCCATGCCCCTGTTCGACGAGCAGGACACGGTGCCCGACCGCATCGGCTGGGAGAACAGCGCCTACTTCGACGAGATCTACCACCCCCGCACCGCCTATGAGTTCACCGCCGGGGACTACCCCTATGAGGTGTCCCACCCGCCCCTGGGCAAGCTCATCATGGCCCTGGGCATCCAGCTGTTCGGCATGACTCCCTTCGGCTGGCGGTTCATGGGGGCCCTGTTCGGGGTGGGGATGCTGCCCATCCTGTACGTGTTCCTGAAAAACCTGTTTGGGAAGACGGCGGTGGCCCTGTGCGGGACGGCGCTGTTCGCCTTCGACTTCATGCACTTCTCCCAGACCCGGCTGGCCACCATCGACACCTACGGGGTGTTCTTCCTGCTGTGCCTGTACTTCTTCCTCTACCGCTGGATGGCCCAGGCGCCGGGCACCCCCTTCCGGCGCTCCCTGCTGCCCCTGTTCCTGGCGGGGCTGTCCTTCGGGCTGGGCTGTGCCAGCAAGTGGACGGTGGTCTATGGCACCGCCGGGGCGGTGATCCTCTACTTCCTGAACCTGTGGACCAAGGGGCGGGACTGGAAGGGGCCGGGCTTCGGCCCCTGGGCCGCCAAGTGCGTCCTCTGGTCGGTGGTGACCTTCGTGGCCATCCCCGCCGTCATCTACACCGCCAGCTATATCCCCTACGCGGCGGCCGCCGGCGACCTGTCCCTGGCCAACGTGGTGCGGGAGATGGTGGACAACCAGCGGTTCATGTTCACCTACCACGCCGGAGAGGACACCCCCCATCCCTATTCGTCCCGGTGGTATCAGTGGATCTTCGACGCCCGGCCCATCCTCTACTTTCGGGACATGGACAGCTACGCCGCCCAGGGGCTCAAGTCGGCCATCGCCGCCATGGGCAGCCCGCTGGTGTGCTGGCTGGGGCTGGTGTGCCTGGCCATCGCGGCGGTGCAGATGGTCCGCCGCCGGTGCGGCAGGGCACTGTTCCTGGTGACGGGGTACTGCTCCCAGCTGTTGCCCTGGCTGCTCATCACCCGGACCACCTTCAACTACCACTACTTCCCCTCTATCCTGTTTCTGGTGCTGCTGATCTGCTACGCCTTCAACGACCTGATGGACCGGCGGGCCCGGGGCTGGCGGCTGGCGGTGTACGGGATGACGGCGGGGAACACGGCGCTGTTCGCCGCCTTCTACCCCGTGCTGGCCGGGGCGTTCGTCCCCACCTGGTACACCGCCAGCTTCCTGCGGTGGTTCCCGGCCTGGCCATTCTGAGAGAGGGGGACAGAGCATGAGCGGATATCTCACCGACTATCACACCCACTCCATCTGCTCCCCGGACGGCACGGTGCCCATCCGGGAGATGGCCCGGGCCGGCAAGGCCTTCGGGCTGCGGGAGATGTGCATCACGGACCACTGCGACCTGCTGGACCTGTCGGGCAGGCGGACGCTGGAGTTCGACTGGACCGACATCCTGGCCCAATACCGGCAGGCGAAGGCGGAGCTGGAGGACGACCGGTTCACCCTGCGCCTGGGGCTGGAGCTGGGGGGCGCTCACGTCTCCCCGGCCCACGCCGCCGCCATCCTGAGGGCGGGGGAGCCCGACTTCGTCATCGGCTCGGTCCACAACAAGAGCGAGGCCCTGGGGGGCGGCGACTTCTACTTCGTCCAGTATGACAGCCCGGAACTGTGCCACGAGATGCTGGCCGACTACTTCCAAAGCCTGCTGGCGGTGGCCGAGCTGGGGCTGTACGACAGCCTGGGGCACATCATCTACCCCCTGCGGTACATGGCGATGCGAGACGGGCAGGACGTCACCCTGGAGCCCCATCTCCCCGTCCTGCGGGACATCCTCACCGCCGTGGCGGACCGGGGGAAGGGCATCGAGGTGAACACCTACCGGGGCCGGACGGTGGCCGAGTGGCGGGAGACGCTGGCCCTCTACCGCTCCATCGGGGGGGAGAAGGTCACCGTGGGCTCCGACGCCCACCGGCCCGAGGACGTGGGGCTGGGCATGGCCCAGTCGCTGGACCTGCTGCGGGAGCTGGGCTTCCGGGCGGTGACCGTCTACCGCCGGCGGGAGCCCCGGAGTATCCCCCTGTGACGACGATACGAAAGGAAGGAAGATACACATGAAGATTTCCATGGGCTGCGACCACGGGGGCTATCCCCTGAAGGAGTTTCTCAAGAGCTGGTTGCAGGAGCAGGGCCACACGGTGGTGGACTGCGGCACCGACAGCACGGACAGCTGCGACTACCCCGTCTTCGGGGCGGCGGCCGCCCGGGAGGTGGCCGAGGGCCGCTGCGAACGGGGCATCGTCATCTGCACCACCGGTATCGGCATCTCCATCACCGCCAACAAGGTGAAGGGGATCCGCTGCGCCCTGTGCTCCGACCCCCTGTCCGCCGAGATGACCCGGCGGCACAACGACGCCAACATGCTGGCCATGGGGGCGGGGATGATCGGCAGAAACATGGCCCAGCGCATCACCGAGGTCTTTCTGTCCACCCCCTTCGAGGGCGGGCGGCACCAGCGCCGGGTGGACCTGATCTCCCAACTGGAGGGCTGAGGTATGGCGGAAAACAACGAGAGCGATCTCCGGCTGGCCGTCCTCATCGACGCGGACAACGCCTCCCGCACCGCCATGAAGGATGTGATGGCCGAGGTGGCCGTCTACGGCACCCCCACCATCAAGCGTATCTACGGCGACTGGACCAGCCCCAACATGGCCTCGTGGAAGTCCATCCTGCTGGAGTGCGCCCTGACCCCCATCCAGCAGTACGGCTACACCACCGGCAAGAACTCCACCGACTCCGCCATGATCATCGACGCCATGGACATCCTGTACTCGGGCAACTGCGACGGCTTCGTGCTGGTGTCCAGCGACTCCGACTTCACCCGGCTGGCCATCCGCCTGCGGGAGGCGGGGATGAAGGTGTACGGCATGGGGGAGAAGAAGACCCCCAAGCCCTTCATCGTGGCCTGCGACAAGTTCGTCTACATCGAGGTCATCCGGGCCGCCGCCCGGCAGGCCGCCGAGGAGACCGCCGCCCAGGAGGCCGCCGCCCATCCCAAGGCGGCCAAGAAGAGCAAGCGCTCCGCCAAGGAGGCCCCCGAGCCCCAGGATGCCGCCGCCAGGGACGTGGCCGAGCTCATCGCCGAGTCGGTGGAGGACCTGTGCGGCGAGGACGGCTTCGCCCACATGGGCAAGCTGGGCAACCTGCTGCTGAAGAAGCAGCCCGACTTCGACCCGCGGAACTACGGCTTCTCCAAGCTGTCCAAGCTCATCAAGTCCCTGGGCCGGTTCGACTGCAAGACGGAGGGCAGCGACAACTCCGAGTTCTACGTCCGGGACACCCAGCGCAGCGACAAGTGACGGGAGGTGGCCGCCGTGGCCGTGTACCACGACGAGATGCTGGACCTCTTCCTGCGGGACAGCGGCCTGCCCTATCTCCACAGCGTGCTCCCCGGCCACACCAGGGTGCGGGTGAGCGTCCTGGGCACCCTTCTGGGGGCGGCGGCACACCACGTGGCCTTCCGCCGGGTGGAGTACTACTACTTCGGCTTTGACCGGACGGGGGTCACGCTCCGGCAGCACGAGAACGGCGCCTTCTTCGGCCCGGTGGTCCGCCTTCCCTGGGGGGAGCTGAGCCGGGTCCGCTTCGCCCACGGCCCGCTGGAGACCCGCTTCTCCTTCCGGTACCGGGGGGAGGACTTCCACATGATGCTCCTGCGCCGGATGGCGGGGCAGCCCTGGGTGGGCGAAAACTGGGGAGAGCTGCGGGAACGGGGCTTCTTTTGTCCGGACACGTCCCGGGAATGAGGGAGCCCTTGCCTTTTCCCGGCGGGTGTGGTATACTGTGCTCCCTGGAGCAAAGGAGGGAGCGGCATGCCGGCGGAAAAGGTCAAGATCATCGCCAAGAACAGCAAGGCCTTTCACGACTATTTCATCGATGACCGGTTCGAGGCGGGCATCGAGCTGGCCGGCACCGAGGTCAAGTCCATCCGCCAGGGAAACGTCAACCTGAAGGACTCCTACTGCATCGCCAAGGACGGGGAGATCCACCTCCACGGCATGCATGTCAGCCCCTATGAGAAGGGCAACATCTTCAACCGGGACCCCCGCCGGGTGCGCCGTCTGCTGATGCACAAGCGGGAGATCCTCCGTCTCCAGGGCAAGGTGAAGCAGGACGGGTACGCCCTGGTCCCCCTGTCCGTCTACCTGAAGCATTCGCTGGTGAAGGTGGAGGTGGGCCTGGCCCGGGGCAAGAAGCTGTACGACAAGCGCGCCTCCGCCGCCGCCAAGGACGCCAGGCGGGAGATGGAGCGCGCCCTTAAGACCAGAAACCGATAAACACCAAGGAGGACGACACCATGGCACAAAATCCCATCGTCACCATCGAGATGGAGAACGGCGGCACCATCAAGCTGGAGCTCTACCCCGACATCGCGCCCCAGTCAGTGCGCAACTTCATCTCCCTGGTGAAGCAGGGCTTCTATGACGGCCTGATCTTCCACCGGGTCATCCCCGGCTTCATGATCCAGGGCGGCGACCCCCAGGGCACCGGCATGGGCGGGCCCGGCTACTGCATCAAGGGCGAGTTCCGGGCCAACGGCGTGGACAACGGCCTATCCCACAAGCGGGGCGTGCTCTCCATGGCCCGGGCCCAGTCCCCTGACTCCGCCGGCTCCCAGTTCTTCATCATGCACGCCGACGGGGACTTCCTGGACGGGCAGTACGCCGCCTTCGGCGCGGTCACCGAGGGGCTGGACACCGTGGACGCCATCGCATCCACCCGGACCGCCCGGAACGACCGGCCCATGGAGGACCAGCGGATGAAGAAGGTCACCGTGGACACCTTCGGGGTGGATTACCCCGAGCCGGACAAGCTCTCCGACCCCTACGGCCGGTTCTGAGCACAGACAGAGCTTCCGCCCCGGGCCACCGGGGCACCCACCACACCTCCCCCACCGGCGGCCGAAGGCCGCCGGCCCCCTGACGGGCCCCGGCACAGCGGGTCCGTCAGGGGAGAGGCGGAGCGGCAGACCGACCTTGCTTCCCCGCCAGGCGGAAGCGAGGGAGCTGACGCCTGCGACGACGCGGGGGCGTACTGGTTTCGACGGGGATATGGAAGCGGGAAAAGCGGGCGGTGGCGCCTGACCACCTAAAAACGGGCACTTATAAATCAAAGAACGACGACAACAACGTAGTTCTCGCTGCGGCTTAACGCAGCCGTCTGACCGGGCAGGGCCACGGGCCCGGATCAGGCGTCGATGAGTGGCGGACGTGCGTACGCTAAGCTTTGCGCGTACCATGAATCATGAAGCTACCAAGCCCCTGAGTGTGACGGCTCACGCCTGGGTAAGGGAATGTAAATAACCGTCTGCGCCCGGAGAGGTTCCCGTGGATGTATTTTCGGACAGGGGTTCGACTCCCCTCGCCTCCACCAAATAAGAACCGCAATTTTGATACAATGGGTATCAAGATTGCGGTTCTTTCTTTTTGCCCGAAAGCCCTGATTTCAAGGACTTTCGGGTCTTTTATCGACCCCAGCTGCCGCCAGACAAAGCGATAGCCTGCCGCCAACCCCGTCCGCAAAGACGCTGGGTAGCAGCAGGCTATCGTTTGTTTTATGGCTACCGTTTAATTTGTGGGCTATCGTTTAGCCTTCTACGATACCCTCTCG
>CALXCP010000061.1 GCA_944386845.1 uncultured Oscillospiraceae bacterium
ACCACGATGGAGTCGCCGGTGTGGACGCCCACGGGGTCGATGTTCTCCATGGAGCAGATGGTGATCACGTTGCCGGCGGAGTCCCGCATGACCTCGAACTCGATCTCCTTCCAGCCCGAGATGCACCGCTCGATGAGCACCTCGTGGACCCGGGAGAGGTTCAGCCCCCGGTCGGCGATCTCCTCCAGGCCGGGCTGGTCATAGGCGATGCCGCCGCCGGTGCCGCCCAGGGTGTAGGCGGGCCGGACGATGACGGGGTAGCCGATCTCCGAAGCGAAGGCCACCGCGTCCTCCACAGTGTTGACCACCTTGGAGGTGACGCAGGGCTGGCCGATGGACTCCATGCAGTCCTTGAAGCCCTGACGGTCCTCCGCCTTGTGGATGGAGGCGGGGCTGGTGCCCAGCAGTCTGACCCCGTATTTCTCCAGCGTGCCGTCCTCATACAGGGCCATGGCCAGGTTCAGGCCGGTCTGCCCGCCCATGTTGGGCAGCAGGGCGTCGGGCCGCTCCTTCTCGATGACCTGGATCACCGAGGGGAGGTTCATGGGCTCGATGTACACGTGGTCGGCGATATCCTTGTCCGTCATGATGGTGGCGGGGTTGGAGTTCACCAGCACCACCTCCAGCCCCTCTTCCTTCAGGGCACGGCAGGCCTGGGTGCCGGCGTAGTCGAACTCGGCGGCCTGGCCGATGATGATGGGGCCGGAGCCCAGTACCAGCACCTTATGGATGTTCGGATTCCGGGGCATTATCGGTCACCTCCCATAGACGCGACGAAGCGGTTGAACAGATACTCGGTGTCCTTCGGCCCGGCGTTGGCCTCCGGGTGGAACTGTGTGGTGAAGCAGTTGGGGCGCTTGTAGCGCAGGCCCTCGCAGGTGCCGTCGTTGACGTTGACGTGGGACACCTCGGCCACCGCCGGGTCCACGCTGTCGGAGAGCACCATGTAGCCGTGGTTCTGGCTGGTGATGAACACCCTCCCCTTCTCCAGATCCCGCACCGGGTGATTGCCCCCCCGGTGGCCGTAGGCCAGCCTGCCCGTCCTGGCCCCGGTGGCCAGGGCCAACAGCTGGTGGCCCAGACACACCCCGAAGAGAGGGATGTCGCTGTCATAGAGCTTTTTCAGCTCGGCGATGATGGCGGTGTTCTCCGCCGGGTCGCCCGGGCCGTTGGAGAGCATCACCCCGTCGTAGCCGCCGGCGAGCACCTCCTCCGCGGGGGTGTGGGCGGGCAGGGCGGTGACCCTGCAGCCCCGGCGGCGCAGGCACTCGATCATGTGCTGCTTGACGCCGAAGTCCATCATGGCCACGTGGTGCTTCTCCTCGCCATAGGCGGGGAAGGTCTCCGGCGCGCTCCGGGTGACCCTGTCCACCGTGCCCTCCACCCGATAGGCCCGGATGGCGGGCAGCAGGTCCGCCACAGAAAAATTCTCCGCGCAGGTGATCATGGCGTTCATGCTTCCCTGATTGCGGAGCGTCTTGGTCAGGGCCCGGGTGTCCACGTCCTCGATCCCCGTGATATCATGTTCTTTCAGATAGTCCCCCAGCGTCCCCTCGCAGCGGAAATTGCTCCCCACCCGGGACAGATGCCGGACGATGAACGCCTCCGCCCAGGGGCGGCGGGACTCGTTGTCCTCGTGGTTCACTCCGTAATTGCCCATGAGGGGATAGGACATCACGATGCCCTGCCCCGCGTAGGAGGGGTCGGTGAGGATCTCCTGATAGCCGGTCATGGAGGTGTTGAACACCATCTCAAACACCCGCGTCTTCGTGCTTCCGATGCTCCTCCCCAGGTAGATGTCCCCGTTTTCCAGAATCAGCGCCGCCTTCATCCACTCAGCCGTCCTTTCCCCGCGCCATGCGCGGCCGTTCTCCGGCGTTCCCGCACGGTCTGCCTTTATCCGTATTATTTTAGCTGAATTTCCCGGGGAACGCAACCTCTTCTTCCCCCATTTTCCCCCCGCCGGGACAGAATCAGAATTTTTCCCAATAAGGGTCCGGATATGGCCCATACGGATAGGGCAATACTATGAAAAATGAAAGGAGGGGCCGTCTTGGTCATCGCCCTGGTCCGCACCGTCATCCTCTACCTGCTCATCATCGCCGGGCTGCGCCTCATGGGCAAGCGGCAGATCGGGGAGCTGGAGCCCTCCGAGCTGGTGCTGGCCCTGCTCATCGCCGACCTGGCCGCCGTCCCCATGCAGGACTTCGGCATCCCCCTGCTCACCGGCGTCATCCCCATCCTCACCCTGCTCTGTCTGACCACCATCCTGTCGGTGGCGACCATGAAGAGCCGGCGGGCCCGGGACCTGCTGTGCGGCCGGCCCAGCGTCATCATCCGGGACGGACGGCCCGACCAGCGGGAGATGCGCCGCAACCGCTTCACCCTGGACGAGCTGGCCGAGGAGCTGCGCGTCAAGGGATACGCCGACCTGTCCGCCGTGAAGTACGCCATCCTGGAGACCAACGGGCAGCTCTCCGTCCTCCCCTACGCCGCCCAGGCCCCCGCCACCGCCGCCCAGCTGGGGGTGATGCCGCCGGAGCCCGGCCTGCCCCGGGTGCTCATCAGCGACGGAGCCCTCCTCCCCGGCGCCCTGGCCGGAGCGGGGCGGGACGAGGACTGGCTGCGGGAGCAGCTGCGCGCCCGCGGGCTCTCCTCCCCCGGGCAGGTGTTCCTGTGCACGGTGGACGAGACGGGAAAGGTCTGTCTCATCCCCCGGGAGGCGGTAGGGTGAGGCGGGCCCTGGTCTCGGCGGCCCTGCTGCTGGCCCTGGCCGCCGCCGTTCTGGCCGGCTCCGCCGCCCTGGACCGGCTCACCGGACAGCTCACGGCAGAGGTGGAGCGGACGGCGGTGCTGGCCCTGACAGAGGACTGGCCGGCGGCCCGGGAGGCGGCCGACGGCATCCTGCGGTCCTGGGACCGACAGGCGTTTCTCCTTCACACCACGCTGCGCCACGGAGATCTCCGGGAGATCGAACTAACGCTGGAGCGGCTGCGGACCTACGCCGGACAAATGGACGCCGGCCAGTGCGCCGTGGCGGCGGCCGAGGCAGCCGCCCTGCTGGACCAGCTGGCCCAGTCGGAGCGGCTCACCCTGGAGAACATCCTGTGAGCGCGGAAAAGGGGCGGCCCGCCGGGCCGCCCCTTCCCTGTCACATTTTACTTCCACTGCCGCAGCAGCTCGGTGACCAGCTTCCACGTCCGCTGGACCGAGGCCACGCTCATCCGCTCCCGGGGGGTGTGGATCTCCAGCAGCTCCGGCCCGATGGAGACGCAGTCCAGCCCGGGCAGCTTGCCCGCCAGCAGACCGCACTCCACCCCGGCGTGGATGGCCTCCACCTTGGGCTCATGGCCGTACTGAGCGCGGAAAATGGCCACCATGCGCTCCCGCAGGGGGGAGTCGGCCCGGAAGGCCCAGCCGGGGTAGTCCCCGCTGAACTCGGCCCGTCCCCCCAGCTGCTCCATGAGGCAGGACAGCCGGTCCTTGAGCATCTCCTTCTGGGAGTCCACGCTGCTGCGCACGCAGAAAGCGGCGGACAGCTCCCGCTCCCCGGTGGTGAGGATGCCCAGGTTCAAAGAGGTCTGCACCAGGCCGGGGATGTCGGCGCTCATGGCCTGCACCCCGTTGGGGGCGCAGGTGAGCAGGCACAGGGCCCGGCAGGTGGACGGGCCGTCCAGGGGAAGCCCCTCGGGCTCCCACGCCCCCACGGCGACGGTCAGGCCGGGGTCTGTGACCCGGTGCTCCTCCCGCAGTGCCGCAGCCAGCGCCTCCACCGCCGACCGGGCGGCCTCCGGGTCGGCGGCCACGATCCGGGCGGCGGCCTGGACCGGGATGGCGTTGTCCTTCAGGCCGCCCTCCGCGCTGTACAGGCGCACCTCGGTCCGGGCGGCGGCCGCCCGGAGCAGCCGGCCCAGCAGCACGTCGGCGTTGGCCCGGCCCTTGTGGATCTCGGTGCCCGAGTGGCCGCCCTGCAGGCCGTCCACCCGGATCTCCAGCCCGGCCCCGTCAAAGGGAGCCCGGTCCACCGGCAGGACGCACCGGGTCACGTTGCCCCCGGCGCAGCTGACGGTGAACACCCCCTCGTCCTCCGAGTCCAGATTCAGCAGGGTCCGCCCCTGAAGGGGAGCGACGTCCAGCCCCGCGGCCCCCAGCATGCCGACCTCCTCGTCCACGGTGAACACCGCCTCCAGCCGGGGATGGGGCAGCTCGCCGCTGTCCAGGATGGCCAGCGCCATGGCCACGGCGATGCCGTCGTCCCCCCCGAGGGTGGTGCCCCGGGCGGAGACATAGTCCCCCTCCACCGCCAGGTCCAGGCCGTCCCGGGCCATATCCTTGGGACAGGCGGGCTCCTTCTCGCACACCATGTCCAGATGCCCCTGGAGGATCAGGGGGGCCGCCCCCTCATAGCCCGGCGTGGCCGGCTTGATCAGGATGACGTTTCCCAGCCCATCCTGGTGGCACTCCAGCCCCCGCTCCCGCCCGAAGGCGGCGCACCAGTCGCTCACCGCCCGGGTGTTCCCCGAGCCGCGGGGGATGGCGCTGAGCTCCTCGAACCAGTGAAATACCTCTCTGGGCTCCAGCCCGTCCAGAACTCCCATCTCTCTGTCTCCTTTCCCGGGGCCGCGCCCCGCCCGCCCCGCCGGGTCACTCCCCCGACAGGGCCTCCTTGAGCTGCTCCCACAGCTCCATGGCCTTGAATTTCACCACATAGCCCTCGCTCTCCCCGGTGATGAGGGAGACCTGCCCCTCCGTAAAGCCTCCGGCCAGGGCGGCCTCCCCGGTGCTCTCGGTCACCGACCCCAGGCATAGGGGCGGGAAGACCACGCACCACCAGTTTTGGCCTCCCCCCTCTCCGATGACGATCTTCAGGGCGGTGTAGCGGCCCGCGGGCAGCGCGAAGTCGGTGTACTCCTTGGTGGGGAACCAGCTCTCCCCGAGAGAGGCGGTGACCGGGTAGTCGTATCCCTCCGCCTCCACCACGGCCCGGCCCGCCGCCGCCAGGCGGTCCAGGTTGGCCGCCAGCACGGCGTAGGCGTCCTCCAGGTCCCCCTCTGGGTCGTACAGGGCCTCCGCCTCGGCCAGGATCCGGTCCCGCACCCGCAGCTTCAGGGCCTGGTCCGTCTCGCTGTCCGAGTTGGCCACCACGTGCAGGCGGATGACGCTGTCGGCCAGGGCGGCCTGGGCCCCGTTGAGCCACACCCCCGCCAGGGCGGCAAAAGCCACCCCCACCATCAGCGCCAGCTCCCACCGGTGCAGAGCTGTTTTGCGTTTTTCCATTTCAAAACACCGTCCTTCTGCGGTTTTTCCACAGTATGGACGATGCTTTTCCTTTTTATACCAGCGCCCGTAAAGTCTTTTTCATTCACAGACGCTCTCCACCGCCCAGGTGTCCGGGCAGTGGGGGCGCAGGGCGGCCTCGGCCCGCCGGGCCTCCGCCTCGGTGCGGAACAGGCCAAAGACGGTGGGCCCTGTCCCGCTCATGCAGGTCCCCGCCGCCCCCTGCTCCAGCAGCAGGTCCCGCAGCTCCCGGACCCGCTCCCGCTTCCGGGGGGGGAGCACATCCTCGAACACGTTGTACAGCCGCTGGGCCACCCCGGTCAGGTCTCCCTTCTCCAGGGCGGCCAGCATCCCCCTGGTGTCCGGGCGGCAGCGCAGCCGCACCCCGTCCACCCGGCGGAACAGCTCCGGAGTGGACACCGGGAAGGGGGGCTTGCACAGCACGAACCAGCAGGGGGGCAGCGGGGGCAGCGGGGTGAGGACCTCTCCCCGCCCCTCGGCCAGGGCGGTGCCTCCCAGCACGCAGAAGGGCACGTCGGAGCCCACCCGCTGGCCGATCTCCGCCAGCTCCGCCCGGCTGAGCCTGTCGCCGTAGCGGTCGTTCATCCACCGCAGCACGGCGGCGGCGTCGCTGCTGCCGCCGGCCAGCCCGGCGCAGACGGGGATGTGCTTGTCGATGCGGACGGTGAGCCCCTCGGGGGGGCGGCCGGTGGCCTCCCAGTATCTCCGGGCGGCGGCGGCGGCCAGATTGCCGTCATCCGTGGGGAGAAAGTCCAGGTCGGTGCGCACCCGCACCCCGGCCTCTCCCCCGGTCTCGATGGTGAGCCTGTCCCGGAGTGCCACCGTCTGCATCACCATGCGCAGGTCGTGATAACCATCCTCCCGCTTTCCCAGCACGTCCAGGGTCAGATTCAGCTTGGCGCACGCCGTGCGCTCCCAGGTCGGCATCCCTCTCACCTCACCGGATCTTTCTGGCCTCCAGATAGAAGCGCTTGTCGTGGGCCTCCCCCATGGAGAAGGTCTTACGGGGCAGCACCCCGTCGTGGATCACCGTGGGGAACAGCTCCTCCTTCCCCATGGCGGGCAGCAGGAAGCCGATGGTCTCGGGCCGCTGGGTCAGCTCCCGCACCACATCGGCCCCGTGGATGTAGTCCACATGGCAGGGGCTCCCCTTCCGGACCACATACCCGTCCAGGAAGTTCTGCAGGGTGGCCACCGGGAGCTGGGCCGCCGGATGGGGCACGGTGACCGCCCCCTCGCTGCGCCCGCAGACAAAGCGGAGGACGTGTCCCTCCCCTTCCCCGCTGTGGGCTCCGGGATAGAACTTCAGCAGCTCATCCAGCAGCTCACCGGGGTCGGCGCCGAACACCACCCGGTGGATGGCCTCGAACTTCAGGGAATCGTCGTGGAGGTTCACCAGCTCCACCAGGGCGTACCGGGCGGGCAGCTCGGCCCACCGGTCGGGGGGCAGGAGCTTCTTCTGCCGCTCATAGCACTCCTTGGCGGTGGCCAGGGAGTGGTTGCCGTCCCCCACGGCAAAGAGCATCACAGGCCCGTCGGCGCGGTAGCGCGCCCGGAAGCGCGCCGGATCGGCCAGGGCGGCCAGGGCGGCGGCCACCCGGTCCTGCTCCTCCCGGTCCAGCAGCCAGCCGGTGACACGCCCCCCCTTCTCCATCAGGTCAAAATCGTACACCCGCTCCAGCCGGTCCCTGACCCCGGTCAGGGGCTCGATGACCGTGCGCTCCGGGTCGTCGGCCAGCAGCATCACGTGGGGCAGCTCGATGGGGGCGTTCTTCCGCACCGCCACCCGGGGGGGGATGCGGGAGAGCACCGTCCCCTCGGTGGCCCGGATGAGGGAGCCGGAGCCCGGCTCATAATCGTACTGCTCCAGGTCCACCATGCCCACCAGCCCCCGGCGCACCTCTCCGCTGTGGAGGGTGCGTTCCACGTAGATCATGGCGCGGGGGTACTCCCGGAACACCCCGTCCCGGAGATAGCGGGTCATGGTGAGGTTGATCTGCTGGATGTCCCCCTCCACATCGGGCCCCTCCAGACAGCTCTCAGGCAGGATGAGGCGCAGCGTGGACGGAGCCCGGCCCACGAACTCCTCCACCCGCTGCCAGTAGGCGGGCTCCGAGGTGTACTGGTCGCAGGCCACCACCGACCAGCGGGTCATGTCCGTCTCCCGGGGCAGCAGGATGTCAGCCGGACCGAAGCCCAGGGCCGCAAAGCGCCTGTCCATTTCGTCCATAAGGGACCCTCCTTTTCTCCGGACTTGCCGGAAGGGCCGGCGTGACCGGAGGTCACGCCGGCCCTGTTCTTGTCAGCGCAGAGACTTCAGGAAACGCTCCAGCCGGTCGAGCGCCTCGCCCAGGTCCTGCATGGAGGCGGCATAGCAGGCGCGGACGAAGCCCTCGCCCCCCGGCCCGAAGGCGGAGCCGGGGATGACCGCCACCCGCTGCTCCTGGAGGAAGCGGTCGCAGAACTGCTCCGAGGTCAGCCCGGTGGTGCGGATGCAGGGGAACATATAGAAGGCCCCCTTGGGCTCAAAGCACTCCAGGCCCAGGGTCCGGAAGCCGTCCAGCAGATAGCGCCGGCGGCCGTCGTAGTCCTGGCGCATCCGCTCGATGTCCAGGTCGCCGTTCTCCATAGCCTCGATGGCGGCGTACTGGCTGGTGGTGGGGGCGGACATGATGCCGTACTGGTGCAGCTTGGTCATGGCCTTCACCAGCTCGGCCGGCCCGCACAGATAGCCCATGCGCCACCCCGTCATGGAGAAGGCCTTGGAAAAGCCGTTGACCACCACGGTGCGCTCATACATATCGGGGATGTTGGCCAGGGACACGTGGCGCTGGCCATAGGTCAGTTCGGCGTAGATCTCGTCGGAGACCACCATGATGTCGGTGCCCCGGAGCACGTCGGCGATGGCCTCCAGGTCCTCCCGACCCATGATGCCACCGGTGGGGTTGTTGGGATAGGGCAGCACCAGCAGCTTGGTCCGGGGGGTGATGGCCGCCCGGAGCTCCTCCGGGGTAAGGCGGAAATCATTTTCCGCCTTGGTCTCCACATAGACGGGCACTCCGTGGTACAGAGAGACCAGCGGGCCGTAGCACACGAAGGAGGGGGTGGGGATGATGACCTCATCCCCCGGCTCCAGCATGCAGCGGAAGGCCAGGTCCAGCCCCTCGCTGCCCCCCACGGTGACCAGGATCTGGCCGATGGGGGCGTACTCCAGGCCGAAGCGGCGCTTGAGATAGCCGGCGATGGCCCGGCGCAGGTCGGACAGGCCGGCGTTGGGGGTGTACTTGGTAAAGCCTTTCTCCAGGGAGTAGATGCCCGCGTCCCGGATGTGCCAGGGGGTGGGATAGTCGGGCTCCCCGATGCCCAGGGAGATGGCGTCGTCCATCTCGGCTAGGATGTCAAAGTATTTCCGGATGCCCGAGGGGGGGATGTCCTTGATCCTCTGGCACAGGACGTTGTTATAGTCGATCATTCGTACACGAAACCTTCTTCCTGCTTCTCCTGCTTCTCAAAGATCAGGTGCTTTTCCTTGTATTTCTTCAGAATGAAGTGGGTGGCGGTGCCGGTGACCCCCTCGATGGGGGCCAGCTTCCGGCCCACGAACTGGGCCACCTCCTTCAGGCTGCGGCCCGAGATGATCACCGTCATGTCGAAGGAGCCGCTCATGAGGAAGCAGGACTCCACCTCGTCGTACTGGTAGATCCGGCGGGCGATGCGGTCGAAGCCCTCGCCCCGCTGGGGGATGACGTTCACCTCGATGAGGGCGGTGACCGCCTCCTGGGCGGTGCGCTCCCAGTCCACGATGGCCTTGTAGCCCAGGATGAGCCGGTCCTCCTCCGCCTGGCGGATCTCCGCCTGTGCCTCCTCGGGTGTCATGCCTGCCCTGGCGGCCAGCTGCTCCACGCTCAGGCTGCAGTCCTCTTCCAAGGCTGCCAACAGTTTCTCGTTCATCCTAGACGCTCCTTTCGTGCCGTTGGATCGCCCTTCCGGCGAAAAGCTACAAGGTGTATTATACTCTTCCCCGCCGGCAAAGGCAAGCCCTTATCGCTCCATGGCCTCCTCCAGCTTCTTCAGCGCCTTCTTCTCGATGCGGGAGACATAGCGGCACAGCTATTGCAAACAATTTCCACTGGAAAATCACGCCGTCTCAGGCGGCGCAATCCCTTGCGGTCTCTGACTTTCTGCTGTTTCGTCCAGCTGGACGAAACGGAATTTGATGATCACTTCTTTGTTCTCGGTGAGTTCCACCCGCTCGACCAGGCTCACCAGAAGCTCCCGGCTCTCCCCTGCGGTTTCGATGAACCGCCGCACCAGTTCCCTGGCCCTGTCCTCTCTGGGAATGGGGCTTTTTTTCTGCAGCTCCAGGGCCTGCCGTTTTTCCTCCAGCTGCTCCCGCTCCAGTTTGATCCGGCTGAAGATGCGCTGGAAGTCCGCCTCTGGCAGCAGTCCGCTGAGCCGGTCAGTGTACATCCGGTCCAGATTGGCGGTGAGGCTGTCGATCTTGGATTGGAGCGCTTGGAGTTCCGACTCCAAGCTGCTCTGCTTTCTGGCATTCTCCACAGCTTCCTGTGCCACGGGCAGCAGCTCGTCTGGATTCAGATATGCCCGGCACACCTCCCGCACCTTGGCGATCACTGCGTCGGTCACGGTTTTCTCCTTGATGGAATGGCAGGTACAGATGCCAGCCTTGGTGAACCGCTGGTAGGTGCGGCAGACGAAGTACAGTACATCCTCTCCCCTGGCGTTTTTCCGGTTGAGGACCGCCAGAGGGTAGCCGCACTCGTGGCAGAAGATCAGCCCCTTCAGCAGAAAGTCGTAGGTCCGGCTCCGGGTGTGCTTCCGGCTGTTCACCAGCATCCGCACTTTGCGGAAGGTCTCCGCATCCACCAGAGGCTCGTGGGTGCCCTCCACCACCACCCAGTTGGCCGGGTCCTGGCGTAGGCACTTCTTGGACTTATAGCTGATCTTCACGCTGCGCCCCTGGACCATGTTGCCGATGTAGGTTTCATTTTGCAGCATGTCGGAGATCCGTTCGCTGCTCCACAGGCCGGTGTAGGGGCCGGGTCTTGCCACCGGGAGGTTCGCGTAGGTAGCAGGGGTGGGCACTCCCTCCTGGTTGAGGAGGGCGGCGATATTCCGGCAGCTCATGCCGGAAAGGGCCAGGGCGAAGATCCGCCGGACTACGGGCGCCACCTCCTCGTCAATGACGATCCTGTTTTTCTCCGTGGGGTGCATCTTGTAGCCGTACACCGGCTTGCCGCCGATGAACTGTCCCTTCCGCTGCTTATCCCGCTTGACGGACTTGATCTTCTTGGAGATGTCCTTGGCGTACATGTCGTTCATGATGGCCCGGAACGGGGTGATGTCGTTGGCGGTAGAGTCCACGCCGGTGTCGATGCCGTCCAGCAGGGAGATGTACCGCACCCGATGTTCCGGGAAATATCGCTCCATGTA
>CALXCP010000062.1 GCA_944386845.1 uncultured Oscillospiraceae bacterium
CAGGTTGGAGCGCAGGCAGGCCAGGTAGAGAGTGGAGGACACCTGACAGATGCCGCCGCCCACCTCGTTCACCGTCTCCCCCTTGACATAGGCGGGGGCGGGCAGGAAGCCGGCGGCGGTGGTCCGGGGACCCACCACGGTGTTGTAGCTGAACACGTCGCCGGGCATCATGACGTACTGGTCGCACTTCTGGGCCGCCAGGGTCACATTGCCCAGCCGGGCGGCGGTGCCCCCCACGTTGGTGGTGCACTCCCCCAGCACGTCGGAGAACATGATGGCTTCCAGCTCCGGGGCGGTGACCTCGGGCTCGGTGATGGTGAGAGGGACGGACAGGCGCTGCCCCTCGGCGGCGGCCTCCGCCCGGGCGGAAGCGGCGTCCACGTCGAAGGAGACGCCGGTGACGTGGGGCTGGACCGAGCGGGTCTCCGGGTCGAACCAGGCGTCGGCGGGCTCGGTGTGGATCTCGTCATAGATGGCCTGGAAGTTCAGGGGCTCGGGCTGGGTCTCCTCGGCGGCCAGGGTGAGGGAGCCCGCCGCGTCCGGATCGCCGGCCAGACGGGCGTTGAGCCCGTCGGTGGCCGCCCGGACGACGTCCTGCCGGATCTGGGCCCGGTCCAGCAGGCGGCCGGGCACCCCGGTGGTGAAGAGGAGGGCCTCCCCCTGCACCTCCCAGGTGGGCTGCACCGCCCGGCCCGGGATGGTCTCGTCGGCCTCGTCCAGCTGCTCCTCCAGGGCCTGCTCCCCCTCCGGGGTGAGGGCGGCGGGGAGGGGCAGGTCGCTCCGCCCGCCCAGCAGATGCCGGACCAGCTGGAAGCCCTGGGTGAAGAAGTTGTCCCGGCCGCAGGCCAGGGCCGCGGCGGCCCCGGCGTTCAGGTCTGCCTGCACGGAGCCGGCGGGCAGCTCCCCCCGCCAGCTTCCGCAGGACAGCTCCACCGTCAGCAGGGCGTCCTCTCCGGCGGTCTGTCCGGCCAGAGTCTGGACCGCCTGGGCGGAGGTCATCCCGCTCAGGTCGGCGCCCCCCACGGTGACGTTGGGGAACACCCGGCCCGACAGCGCCCCGTAGGCGCACAGGCACAGATAGCACGCCAGCAGCGCCCCCACCGTGACGGCGGCGGCGATCAGGGCGGTCTTTTTCTTTTTGGCCGGGGCGGCCTCCCCCAGCTTCACTTCGTCCATTTCGGCCATGTGGAACTCACCTCATCAGCGGGCCCGGCGGGCCCGTGTCGCATATCGGTTCATTATATCACTGCCCGAAGCAGAAATGAATTACAGAATGGTTACACATCGACCGACGGAAAAATCAGGTTTTTTATAAAATTTTTATAAAATTTTGATCCCTTTTTTAGTGTCCCCCCGCGCCGATCTGTGCTATACTCTTCTCAGACCATCCGCCGCGCCCGGCGCGGGAGGGGAGGAGACCGCAGTTGGACGAGCAGAACAACAAGAAGGGACCGTCCACGGCCTACTGGATCGTGGCCATCGTATTCCTGATCACCGGCTTTTTGACCCCCATCGGCGTGATCATGCTGGTGTTCGGCCTGTTTGGGCTCGGGGAGAAGCGCGGCCGCTCCAGCGGGGTGAAGCGGCACCCCGCCGACATCGGGAAGGAGGCCGCCCGGGACGGGCAGAGCGCGGGGGCGGCCAAGGCGGCCCCCGCCCGGAAAGGGAAGAAAAAGACCGGCGCGGCCAGCGCCATCCCGGACGGCAGGACCCTCATCTTGGTGGGCGGCATCCTCACCGCCGTGTTCGGCCTGGGCGCCGTCTCCGTGGTGGGAGACTCGCTGTTCTGGCTGCCTGAGAACCCCATGTGGTTTCTGGAGGACGTCCTTGCCATCCTGTGCTTCTTCGGCGCCAGCGCGGGGGTGCTGGCCTACGGGCTGAAGCAGCGGGCCATGGGCCGGCGCTTCCGCACCTATCTCCACCTCATCGGCAAGCGGGAGCAGGTGAGCCTGGACACCATCTGCCAGGTCAGCGGCATCAAGCACCGCACCGTGTGCGACGACCTGCAGGAGATGCTGGACCGGGGCGTGCTGCCGGTGGGCTATCTGGACCTGATGAACGACCGGCTGGTGCTCAGCGACGAGGGGGTGGAGGAGCCCGCCCCCAAACCGGAGCCGGAAAAGCCGGAGGAGAAGCCCGCCGACCTGTCCCGGGAGGACGCCATCCTGGCCGAGATCCGGCAGCTCAACGACGACATCGCCCAGGAGCAGATCTCCGCCCAGATCGACGAGATCGAGGAGATCACCCGAAAGATCTTCCGGCAGCTCCGGGAGGAGCCGGAGAAGGAGCCCCAGCTGCGCAGCTTCCTGAATTACTACCTGCCCACCACCCTGAAGATCCTCCACGCCTACGCCCAGCTGGAGTCCCAGGGCATCGAGGGGGAAAACATCACCGCCGCCAAGGCGCGCATCGAGGGGATGATGGGCAAGGTGGTGGAGGGCTTTGAGAAGCAGCTGGACCGCCTGTTCGAGCACGATGTCATGGACATCACCAGCGACGTGGCCGTGCTGGAGAAGATGCTCAGCAAGGACGGCCTGTCGGGCAACGGGCTGACGCTGGAGCTGTGAGAGAGGGAGAGGGGGCCCGCGCCGCCGGCGCGGCCCCCCCTTTCTTCCCTCCAGGGCTTGCAATTTCTCCCGAAAGGACTACAATAAAGAGGATAAGATTTTTAGGAAAACGAGGTAATCATCCATGACCAAGATCGACATCATCTCCGGCTTTCTGGGGGCGGGCAAGACCACGCTGATCCGCAAGCTGCTGGAGGAGGTCTACCAGGGCCAGAAGCTGGTGCTCATCGAAAATGAGTTCGGCGAGATCGGCATCGACGGCGGCTTCCTCAAGGACGCGGGCATCCAGATCTCCGAGATGAACTCGGGCTGCATCTGCTGCTCTCTGGTGGGCGACTTCGGCAAGGCCCTCAAGGAGGTCATCACCACCTATTCCCCCGACCGGGTGATCATCGAGCCCTCCGGCGTGGGCAAGCTGTCCGACGTGATCCGGGCCGTTCAGACCGCCGGCGAGGAGGTCCCCATGGAACTGGGCAGCTTCGTCACCGTGGTCAACGCCGCAAAGTGCAAGATGTACATGAAGAACTTTGGCGAGTTCTTCAACGACCAGGTGGAGTGCGCCGGGGCCATCCTGCTCAGCCGCACCGCCGGCATGAGCCAGGACAAGCTGGACGCCGCGGTGGCCCTGCTCCGGGAGCACAACCCCTCCGCCCCCATCATCACCACCCCCTGGGACCAGCTCACCGGGGCGCAGATCCGGGGGGCCATGGAGGGCCACTCCCTGGCCGAGGAGCTGCTGGCCGACATCCGGGCCCACGGCCACGACCACGAGCACCATCACCATGACCATGATGAGCACGGGCATCATCATGACCACGAGCACGAGCATCATCATGACCATGAACACGACCATGAGCATGACCACGAACATGACCATCATCATGACCACGATCATGACCATGACCATGACCATCACCACGACCACTGCGGCCACAACCATCACGCCGGCGAGGTGTTCACCAGCTGGGGGGTGGAGACCACCCGGCCCTACACCGAGAAGGAGCTGGAGGGGGCCCTCGCTGCTCTGGACGGCGGCGGCTGCGGCGCGGTGCTCCGGGCCAAGGGCATCCTGCCCCGGCAGGGGGGCGGCTGGCTCCACTTCGACTACACCCCCGGCGAGCACGATATCCGGACCGGCTCTCCCGACTACACCGGCCGGCTGTGCGTCATCGGCGCTGAGCTGAAGGAGGGCGCGCTGAAGGAGGTCTTCCGCCTGTGAAGCAGAAGAAGGAGATCCCGGTCTACCTGGTGTGCGGCTTTCTGGACGCGGGCAAGACCGAGTTCCTCAAGAGCGTCCTCACCCCCGACGGGCTGGCCGACGGCTCCCGCACCCTGCTGTTCCGGTGCGAGGAGGGGGAGGAGGAGTACGACGAGCAGGCGCTGAAAAAGCGCAACGTGGTCCTCGTCCCCATCGAGGAGCAGGAGGAGCTCACCACCCAGCTGCTGCTGGACTGCGAGAAGAAGTACCGCCCCGAGCAGGTCATCTTCGAGTACAACGGCATGTGGTCCATGGAGGAGCTGGACCGGGAGATCCTGCCCGAGCACTGGATCCTCTATCAGATCGTCCATGTGGTGGAGTCCCCCACCTTCCAGATGTACGCCCAGAATATGGCGTCCCTGATGATGGAGAAGCTGCGCAACGCCGACATGATCATCTTCAACCGCTGCAATGACGAGCTCAAGGAGGTCCTGCGCAAGCGCAACATCAAGATGCTCAACCGCCGGGCGTCCATCTACCTGGAGTTCGAGGACGGCTCCACCGAGGACTACGACTCCGGCGTCCCCCCCTTCGACATGAGCGGGGAGGTGCTGGAGCTGACCGACGACGACTACGGCATCTGGTACACCGATGTGCAGGAGCACCCCGACCGGTACGAGGGGAAGAAGGTCCGCTACCGGGGCATGGTGGCCAAGTCGGACAAGTTCCCCGCCGGCAGCTTCGTGGCCGGGCGCTTCGCCATGGTGTGCTGCGCCCAGGACACCACCTTCCTGGGCATGATCTGCTTCAGCCCCGACGTGGACCGGGTCAAGACCCGGGACTGGGTCTGGGTCACCGGTGAGGTGCGCCAGGAGTACGTGAAGCTCTACAACGGCGACGGCCCGGTGCTCCACACCCTCTCGGTGGAGCCCGCCGACCCTCCGGAGGAGGAGCTGGTCTATTTCTGAACGCCGAAGCGGCGCGACCCCGTCGGGGCCGCGCCGCTCTGCCTCATCCGGCCAGGAGGAGCTCCCGCACCAGCCGGCCGAAGATGCCCGCCCAGGTGAGCCGCTCCACCCCCTGGGCCGCCACGATGGGAACGGTCTCCCGGACCGTCCCGTCCACCAGCACCGCCATCTCCCCCAGCTTCTGGCCCGGCTCCACCGGGGCCTCCACGTCCCGGGCCAGGGTGACCTGGGTGGTGATTTGGTTCTGCCGGGACTTCTCCACCAGCAGGGTGCACTCGCTCTGGAGCACCGGCTGCACTGTGGTCGTCCGGCCCAGCAGCACCGGCACCGGGGGCAGGGCCTGCCCCGGCTTCACCTGGGCCAGGGCATAGTTGGCGAAGCCGTAGTCCAGCAGGGCGGCCGCCGTCTCGCTCCGGGCCTGGGCGGTGGGGGCCCCCAGCACCACGGCGATGAGCTCCATCCCGTCCCGCTGAGCGGTGGCCGAGATGCAGTACAGGGCGCTGTCGGTGAAGCCCGTCTTGAGCCCGGTGGCCCCCGGATAGCTGCGCAGCAGCTTGTTGGTGTTGGCCAGCTGGAAGGCCCCGTCCCGGAGAGAGTCCATCCAGATGGTGGTGTACCCCCGGATCAGGTCGTAGCCCATGAGGGCCCGGGACATGAGGGCGATGTCCCGGGCGGTGGTGACGTGCCCCTCCTCAGGAAGGCCGGTGCAGTTGACGAAGTGGGTGTTCTCCATCCCGAGGCGGGTGGCCCGGGCGTTCATCTCGTCCACGAAGGCCGCCTCCGACCCGGCCAGGTACTCCGCCAGCGCCACCGCCGCGTCATTGCCCGAGGCCACCGCCACCGCCTTCAGCAGGTCGTCCACCGTCATCTGCTCCCCGGCCTCCAGATAGACCTGGGAGCCCCCCATGGAGGCGGCGTAGCCCGATACCGTCACCAGATCGCCGAGGGTGATCCGCCCGGCGTCCAGCGCCTCGGTCACCAGCAGCATGGTCATGATCTTGGTGACGCTGGCCGGCTCCAGGGGCTGATCGGCGTTCTCCTCCCAGAGGACGGCCCCCGTCTCCCGCTCCATCAGCAGCGCCGCTTTGGCCTGGACGGCGGGGCCGCTCCCGGCGGCCTCCCCGGCCTGGGCCGCTCCGGCGGGCAGCGCCGCCGTCAGGCACAGCGCCAGCGCCGCGGCCAGCAGTCGTCTTCCCTGTTTCATGTGGCATCCCCTTTCCGCGTTTCGGTGTGCTTAAGATGTGGAGCCGGCGGCGATCTATGCGCGCATTCCCCGTTGCCGCCGGCGGTATTTTCTGCTATACTTTCCATAACGACCTGAAAAAACGGAGGTGGAGGCCATGGAGCCCATCGCAGTGATCCTGTGCGGCGGCAAGTCCCGGCGGATGGGCCGGGACAAGGCGGCCCTGGACTTCGGGGGCAAGCCCATGCTGACCCGGCTGGTGGAGCTGTACCGCCCCCGGTTCTCCGCGGTGTACGTCTCCGTGGACCGTCCCGGCCGCTTCGACACCGCCGGCGCCGGCGAGATCGTGGACCGCCGCGCCGGCATGGGCCCCCTGGCCGCCCTGGAGAGCGTCTTTCTGTCCACCGGCGCCCAGGTGGCCTTCTTCACCGCCACCGACCTGCCCTTTGGAGACCCGGAGGTGGCCCGGGCCCTGGCGGAGGGCTGTCAGGGGCATGACGCCTGCCTCCTCTCCCCCGACGAGCCCCTGTTCGCCGCCTATCACCGCCGGTGCCTGCCGGCGGTCACCGCCCTCCTGGATCAGGACCAGCGGCCCCTTCGCCGGCTGCTGGACCGGCTGGACTGCGCCATCCTGGATCGCGACCCCGCCCTGCGGGCGCGCATCCTCACCAACGTCAACGATCCGGAGCAGTACCGCCGCGCCCTGGCCCTGCTCCGGGATGAGTCTGAAAAGGAGGCGGACACGCCGTGAAGCTGCTGCTGCACATCTGCTGCGCCCCCTGCTCGGTCACCTGCATCGAGGACCTCCGGGCCCAGGGGATCGAGCCGGTGGGCTACTGGTACAACCCCAACATCCACCCCTTCACCGAGTACCGCACCCGGCGCAACACCCTTGTGGACTACGCCGGGTCCATCGGCCTGCGGCTGGAGATGGAGGACGAGTACGGCCTGCGGGAGTTCGTGCGGAACGTCGCCCCGGACTTTGACCGCCGGTGCCTCTACTGCTACCGGGTCCGCATGGAGGGGGCCGCCCGCTTCGCCGCCCAGCACGGCTTCGACACCTTCTCCTCGACCCTGTTCGTCAGCCCCTACCAGGACCACGACCTTCTCCGGCAGGCCGCCGAGGCCGCCGGGGAGAAGTACGGCGTGTCCTTCCGGTATTGGGACTTCAGCGTCCGCTTCCGGGAGGGCCAGGCCAAGGCCCGGGAGCTGGGCCTCTACATGCAGAAGTACTGCGGCTGCGTCTTCAGCGAGGAGGAGCGCTACCGCAAAAAGAAAAAAACCAAGCCCGCGGAGGGACAGGCGTGAGCGCTGTTCTCCGCCCGTGAAGCAAAAGAGGGCAGGGTGTACGCTGTCGTACACTCTGCCCTCTTTTTTGCGCGGTGGGGGACGATTTTTGGGAATAGTTGGATGCAGGCGTGCAACGCCCGAGCCATTCCCGCCCCATGTGTGGGGGCGGCCCCGTGTGGCCGCCCGCCGAGGGTCATAGGGGGCGGAGCCCCGTCAAGAATTAGGAATTAGGAGTTAGGAATGAGGAATTTTCGGCGTTGGGACGTTTCCAGATTTGCCGTAGGGGCGGCCCCGTGTGGCCGCCCGGCGGTGGATGGTTCCGACATCGGACACACCCCGGCGAATCCGCTGTGTGTAGGGCGCGACGACTCGGCGCGCCGGCGGTGGACGGCTCCGACATCGGACACGTTTCGGCAAACCCGCAACATGTAGGGCAGGGGCTCGCCCCCGCCGGCTTTCGTAGGGGCGGATATCATCCACCCGCAGGGCCGGCGAGGCGCCGGCCCCTACGGCAAATCTGGGAACTTTCCCCTCTTGCCTGTAGGGGCGGCCCCGTGTGGCCGCCCGGTGGTGGACGGCTCCGACATCGGACACGTTTCGGCAAACCCGCAACATGTAGGGCGGGGGCTCGCCCCCGCCGCGTTAGCCAGGCAAACCTCCGAAAACAAATCAACAGCCCAAAGGCCATACGGCCATGTGGCAAAGGGAGGATCTGTATGGCGACAAACTACACCGAAAACTATCAGCTGCCCATCTGGGCAGCCGGCGACGCGTTCCTGCGCACGGAATTCAACGAGGCAAACGAAAAAATCGACGCGGCGCTGGGGGTGCTGGCGCAGAGCATGGGCAACTGCCGCATCGTCACCGGGAGCTACACCGGAACGGGGGAATACGGCTCGGCCCACCCCAACACGCTGACTTTCGACGGCCCGCCGCTGCTCTTGTTCGTGGGAAAGTACTGGCAGTTCTGGGCGATACGGGGCAGCACCGGCGCGGCCCCCATTGGGGGCGGCAACAATGTGCAGAGCGTCACGCTCACCTGGAACGGGAACACTGTGCAGTGGTACAGCAGCAGGAGCGAAACATCACAGCTGAATGAGGCCCAGACCACCTATCACTACTTGGCCCTGTTGAAAACAGACGTCCAGGAATAAAGGGAAGCACCCCCGGAGCATCGCCCCGGGGGTGCTTTCGTGTTCTGATCCTGAAGAGCCGCTGATCAGGGCTTGATCAGGTAGACAGCCACGATGGTGCTGTCATCAGAGGACTCCTCCACCAGGATATAGCTGGTGAAGCCGTTGGCGATCTGGCGCTCAATGGAGCTGGTGCTCACATTGGTCTTGACAGTGGTCCCGTCGATGGTGTAGACGGCCACGTCGTCAGCCAGGATGTAGCTGCCCGCGGCAGCGCCGCCGGTGACGGTCATGATGGAATCCTTATAGGCATAGGCGGTAGCGCCAGTGCCCACGTTGAACTGGCCACCATTTTTGACAGCGTTGTCCAGATCCGCATAGCCGTCGGTGTAGGACTTGATCTCGTACAGGCCCTCGGTCTTGCCATTGTCGTTGGCGTTCAGAGTGGTCTTCACGCCGTCCACGATGGCGTCGTACACATAGTAGGTGTTCTCGTCGGCATCCTGAGCCACGCCGGGGGTCTTATCCAGGATGTACACCAGATCAGAGGAGCTGGTGCTGGAAGTGCCGGCCTCGCTGGTTACAACAGCCAGCAGGTAGCTGCCGTCGAACAGGTAGTGCACGGTGCTGGACTTCACCTCGGGAGTATTGGTGACGCCGGTGTACACAGTGCCGTCGGCGATGAACACGGTGGAAGAGGTGGCGACCATGCCGGTCTCCGTGGTGATAGAGGCAGGAGCCTTATCGGGATCGATCGCAGAGGTGACGATTTTCTGATCGCCAACAGAGCGCAGCTCGTAGTTGTTGTTCTTGTCGAGCTCGAAGGTGTAGAAGCGGTCCCGGACCACCTTGCCGGCAGCCATGCCGCTGTCCACAGCGCTGTTGCTGTCCACGGCCTTCAGGTCGCCAGTGGCAAGACCGGTCTTGGAGATGGTGATGGTCTGCTGATTGCCGTCCATGAAGGTGGCCTTGGCGATGATGTTGAAGCCGTTGGCAACAGCGTCACCCACGTAGACATAGTTGCTCAGGTCGATGGAAGAGGTGTAGCTCGCCACGCCGATGGCATAGCCGTAGCTGTCCAGGTACACATTGTAACCCTCGCCCAGGCTGTAAACAGTGGAGCCGTCCATCAGCTTCTGGCCCAGGGCATTGGTATCATTCAGAGCAGTGGCGTTGTACTTGTACTGGGTGCCGTTGACGGTGACATAGTCGTTGGTGCGGTAAGCGCCCAGAGCACCGTCCTCCACCACGGTGGCGGGGGCCACGCTGCGGATGGTGTAGTTGGTGCCGTCGGTGGTGCTACCCGTCACCAGGAGATAGTCGCCGTCCACATAGCCGGACACGGTAAAGTCATCGTTGTCGATGGTGCCGCCCCAGGTACCAGTGGCCTTCACATCGATGGACAGCTCCTCGTTGTCGGCGTCGTAGTCGTCGGTGACTTCCGCCAGATAGGTGTTGATGATGACGACGCGGTTGATGACGTTGGTGTTGTCGGCATAGACCTCCACCAGGACGCCGTTGTCCATCACGGCACGCAGGGTGTCGAGGTTAGTGACGCTGGGGGCGCCGGTGGTCGTGCCGTCCACATAGACGGCCACGGTGCCAAAGGTATAGCCGTTCAGGGCGGACTCCAGGTCGGCCTTGGCGGGCTTGGCGGTGTAGGTCAGGTCGGCAGCGTCGGCATAGGTACCAATGTTGGCATTGGTGCTGCTGATCCACTTGTGAGCAGGCCGATTGAAGCTATCCTGGCCGCTTACAGCCTGATGCTTCAGGCCGAAGTTGGTGTAGCCCAGAGTCTGATTGTAGGGCTCGCCGCTGTTGCCAGCCTGAGCAGGATCCAGGTCCTCACCAGAGTACACGATACCGGTCAGGGCGCTGGTGCCCACGGTGTAGTAGGACTCAGCCAGGCTGCTGTAGCCCACAGGGGTGGTGTTGACCAGAGCGTTGAAGATCAGCTTGGCGGTGTTCTCGCGGCTGATGCCGGCGTTGGCGGACACGGACAGGCCATTGTACAGGCCGGCCTGCTGCGCCCAGCGGGT
The DNA here is from genome assembly GCA_944386845.1 of uncultured Oscillospiraceae bacterium. Lineage (GTDB taxonomy): Bacteria > Bacillota > Clostridia > Oscillospirales > Oscillospiraceae > CALXCT01. Next base: position 10,379 of record CALXCP010000062.1, read on the forward strand.
GACGTTCAGGGAGAACTGGCCGTTGGCAGCGAACTCATTGTTCTGGTTGTAGCCCAGAGCCATCAGCAGGATGGCGGCGGCCTGAGCGGCAGTCAGAGTGGAGTCGGGGCTGAAGGTGGTGGCGCTGGTGCCGGCCACGATGCCGTTGGAGTAGCAGTAGGCGATGTAGCCCGCGCCCCAGTGGCCCGCCACGTCGGTGAACGGGGTGTCGGTGCCGCTGAACAGGGTCTGGTCAAAATTGCCGCCGGTCAGGGCGTTGGCGATCATGACGCAGAACTCAGCGCGGGTCAGGGTGGCGGTGGGGTTGAAGTTGCCGTTCTGGTCGCCGCCGACGACGCCCAGGCCGGTGAGAACTTCCACGGCCTCGGTCTG
>CALXCP010000063.1 GCA_944386845.1 uncultured Oscillospiraceae bacterium
GTGGAGAAAGTACCTCGCCCTCAGGCGAAATATCTATACCCACCCGCCACCCAATTTTGGTATAGGGGGCTCCGCCCTCTATGACCCCCAAAAACGGGGGAAGAGTGAAAAGTGAAGAGTGGAGATGCAGACCCGCCGGAGCGTGCCGGATATTGGAAACGCCCTGGGCCGGCGAGGGCGACCCTACAACAAAACTGGGAACGTTCCTGCGTGTTCTCCCACGCCCCAAGTCCCCACCCCCGCAAGGCAGCCGTCGAAACGTGGCCCCCCTATCTCCTATCTCAATTCCTAACTCCGCATTCCTAATTCCAGGAACTAACTCCCATCTCCCCTCTAAACTCTCAGCTCCAGTCCTTCCACACCTCCGGGGCGTAGCCCACGGTGGCCTGTCTGCCGTTGCGGACGATGGGGGTGCGGAGAAGCTCGGGGCGCTCCAGAAGCTTGTCCAGCTTGTCCTGGTCATAGGCCAGGTACCGGATCAGCGCCGCGTCGGGGTGGTCCCAGTCCACCAGGGCCTCCAGCCCCACGGCGGCCCGCACGCTGGCGAGCTCCCCCCGGCTGATGCCGTACTTCTTCAAATCGATGCGCTGGAACTTGATGCGCCGCTCCTTGAACCAGCGCTCCGCCTTCTTGGTGTCAAAGCACTTGCCTGTGCCGAAAATCTGGATGTTCATGGCGCCTCCCTCACATAGACGAACCGGGGACCCCGATAGCCGTCCCGCTCCACCGTCTCGTTCCACATGGCCGCCGGCCGGACCCAGAGGCCCCCCTCGCCGTAGAGGGCGCGGTAGACCACCAGCTCCTCCATGGTCTCCGAATGGCGGGCCAGGCCGAGGAGCTGATACTCGTTGCCCTTGAAATGCCGGTACACCCCCGGCCGGAAGTCCTGTGTGTCCATGAAAAAACCTCCCCGTGCGTTTTGCCCCATTGTAGCCCAACGGCGGCCAAATTGCAAGGCGGCGGGCATGAAACGCCGGGGGGCGGCCATACTATGGCCAAACGGGAAGGGAGCGGATGGCGATGCTGCGGGGGGAGCGGGGAGAGGAACTGACGCCGGAACGGCTGGTGGCCCTGGGCCGTGCCCTGGGACGGCTGGGCCGGGTGGGGCTGGGCCACGGCGGGGGCGAGGGAGCGGCCATGCTGTGCCGGGCGGCGGGGAGCGGCGTGGTGGCCGCCGGCGGCACCGTGCTGGAGCATGAGCTGCGCTTTCCCGCCGGGGCGGCGTGGCTTGGTGGCGCCTACGCCCTGCCCGCCTCCCTCTTTTTGGAGCAGACGGGCGGCGAGGTCGCCCTGCGCCTTTTCGGCCCCGACGGACTGCCCCTGACGCGCCGGCCGGCCCCGGAGCAGACGCCGGACAGGCCCGGGGCAGACGCGCCGGCGCGGCTGGGGGTGTGGGAGCACTTCTCGGGGGCCCTGCGCCGCTACACCCGGCAGGCGGCCCAGGACGGGCGGCTCCGGGCGCTGCCCCTACGGCCGCTGACCCTGTGTGTGCCGGGGGACTGCCCCGCCGACCGGGCGGTGGCCGACGCGCTGCGGTATCTGGGCTGTGAGGTGCTCCGGGAGGAGCGCCCCCACCTCCCCGCCCTCTTCACCGGACAGGGGGGCTTTGCCCTCCGGGCCCGGGATGAACGGGGCCGGCTGCTGCCCCCGGAGCGGCTGCTCACTCTGCTGTGCCTCATCGAGCTGGAGGACGGCGACGGCAAGGTGGCGGTGCCCGACGGGGCTCCGGCGGCCATCGACGTGGCAGCGGCGGGGTTGTGCGGGACGGTGCTCCGGCTGGGCCGGGACGGCGAGGTCGCCCGGGCGCTGTACGCCCGGCAGCTCTGGCTGCGGGACGCCTGCTTTGCCGCCGCCCGGATGGCGGGCAGGCTGGGCCTCACCGGGGAGAGCCTCCAGGCCCTGGACGGCAAGGCCCCCCGCTTCTCCACCTCCCGGCAGGAGGTCCCCGTGACCGGGGACGGGGCGGCGCTGCTCTCCGCCTTCGCGGAGGAGGAGCCCCGCTGCGCCCCCCTGGGCCGGGGCGTACGGCTGCGCACCGGGTCGGGGTGGATCTCGATGGTCCCCCTGGACCGGCGGCCCGCCCTGCGGGTGGTGGCCGAGTGCAGCGACCTGGAGCTGGCCGAGGAGCTGTGCGGCTTCTACGCCCGGAAGATGGCCCGGCTGGACCGGGAGCGGTCCACCGGAAAATAATGCTGGACTTTTCCGGAATGTTATGGTAAACTATTTTGACCAGTATGGCTTTCTGTGCGCCATCGCGCACCGAAGATAAAGCAGACCACAGCACGGACCGGGCACCACGCAGCGAAGCGGCGCCCCTCTCTCCGGCGATGCAGGGCCGGGGAGAGCGGGGTACCTCCGCCGTCTTTCGTCGCGTCCATTTCCGCCGGGTCCGGGCCGCGGCCGGGCGCGCCCACTGGGCCGCCCTCACGACAGAGATCTACATCGGGACCCGCGCGCGGCGCGGGAAGTAAAGGAGTGCAACGAACATATCATGGCAGAAAAACTGAAGATCATTTCCCTGGGCGGCCTCAACGAGATCGGCAAGAACCTGACGGTCTATGAGTACGGCGGCGACATCATCGTGGTGGACTTGGGCATGGGTTTCCCCGACACCGACATGTACGGCATCGACGTGGTCATCCCCGACGTGAGCTACCTCATCAAGAACAAGAGCAAGATCCGGGGCATCTTCCTCACCCACGGGCACGAGGACCACATCGGGGCCATCCCCTACGTCCTGCGGGACATCAACGCCCCCATCTACACCACCCGGATGACCGCCGGGCTGGTGAAGCTAAAGCTGGATGAGTTCCGGCTCACCGACATCGCCGACCTGCACACCTGCGAGGCGGGGGACGTCATCCAGGCGGGCCGCTTCAAGGTGGAGTTCCTCCACGTGAACCACTCCATCGCCGACGCGGTGGCCTTCGCCATCACCACCCCGGTGGGGGTGGTCATCCACACCGGCGACTTCAAGATCGACACCACCCCCATCCAGGGGGAGATGATCGACCTGGCCCGCTTCGGCGAGCTGGGCAAGAAGGGCGTGCTGGCCCTGCTGGCCGACTCCACCAATGTGGAGCGCCCCGGCTTCACCCGCAGCGAGGCCAGCGTGGGCGCCTCCTTCGACGCCCTGTTCAAGGGCTGCGAGGAGCGCATCATCGTCACCACCTTCGCCTCCAACGTGGACCGCATCCAGCAGGTCATCGACGTGGCCGCCCGGTACGGACGGAAGGTGGCCATCACCGGCCGCAGCATGGAGAACGCCATCCGGGTGTCCAGCGAGCTGGGCTACATGCACGTGCCCGACGGCGTGGTGGTGGACCTGAACCACATCAAGTCGCTGCCCAAGAACAAGATCTGCATCGTCACCACCGGCAGCCAGGGGGAGACCATGTCCGCCCTGTCCCGGATGGCCTTCTCCACCCACCGGCAGGTGGACATCATGCCCGGCGACCGGATCATCATCTCCGCCTCCGCCATCCCCGGCAACGAGAGCTCCATCGGCTCGGTGATCAACGAGCTCTACCGTAAGGGGGCCGAGGTGGTCAACGAGCGCGCCACCCCCCTCCACGTGTCGGGCCACGCCTGTCAGGAGGAGCTGAAGATCATCCACGCCCTCACCAAGCCCAGGTTCTTCATCCCCGTCCACGGGGAGCAGCGGATGCTGAAGAAGCACGCCTACCTGGCCACCCGGATGATGGGGATGGACCCCCGCAACGTCATCATCAGCGACATCGGCAAGGTCATCGAGCTCACCCGGGACAGCGCCAAGATCAACGGCTCCGTCACCTCCGGTCAGGTGTTCGTGGACGGCTACGGCGTGGGCGACGTGGGCAGCGTCGTCCTTCGGGACCGCAAGCACCTGGCCGAGGACGGCATGCTGGTGGTGGTGGTGGCCATGTCCGGCGAGGACGGCTCGGTGGTCTCCGGCCCCGACATCATCACCCGCGGCTTCGTCTACGTCAAGGAGTCCGAGGGTCTGCTGGAGGAGCTGCGCACCGTGGCCGAGGAGGCCCTGGACCGCTGCGCCGCCCGGCACACCCGGGACTGGGCCGCCATCAAAGCCGAGGTCAAGGACGACCTGTCCGGCTATCTCTACAAAAAGACCCACCGCAGCCCCATGATCCTCCCCGTCATCATGGAGGTCTGATCTGCTGGCAAAAAGGGCCCGCCGCAGTGTTCGCACTGCGGCGGGCCCTCGTCATGCGGATGGGCGCCGCCCGGTCCGCTGTCTTGACAGCATTTGTATCAAATGATAAAATCTACTTATCAAAAAGCCCCATGGTCCGGGCTCGCGGGCGATGGACTGGGGCGGATGGAGGGAAAGAGATATGGGAGCACGGAAAGTCGCGTATTACCGGACATTTCAGGCGGTGTTCAACATCGGCGCGCGGTGCCTTCCGTGGCGCAAGGCGGAGCGGGTGGAGGGGCCGGGCAGCATCGCCCGCATCCCTGAGCTGCTGCGAAGCTGCGGCGTAGAGAAGCCGCTGGTGGTGACCGATCCCGGGCTGATGAAGGCGGGGGTGGCCCCCAAGATCCTGGCCGAGCTGGACCAGGCCGGCATCCCCTACGCCCTGTTCGACACGGTGGCGCCCAACCCCTCGGTGGACGCGGTGAACGCCATCCGGGCGCTGTACCGGGCGGAGAACTGCGGGGGATTCGTGGCCATCGGCGGCGGCTCGTCCATGGACGCTGCCAAGGCCGCGGCGGCGCTGATCGTCCGGCCCAACAAGGAGGTCAACGCCCTGGGCGGCCTGCTGCGGGTGCGGCGCAAGCTGCCCCCCTTCATCGCGGTGCCCACCACGGCGGGCACCGGGTCGGAGACCACCATCGCCGCCCTGATCACCGACACGGCCACCCACCACAAGTATGCCATCATGGACCTGTGCCTCATCCCCCGCTATGCGGTGCTGGACCCGGAGCAGACCGTGGGCCTGCCCCCCCATATCACGGCGGCCACGGGGATGGACGCCCTGACCCACGCGGTGGAGGCATATCTGTGCTGGACCTACAATACCAAGGAGAGCATCCGCTTCGCCGAGGAGGCAGTACAGGCCATCTTCGCCAACCTGGAGAAGGCCTATCAGGACGGGAAGGACCTGGCCGCCCGGAAGGCGCTGATGATCGCCTCCTACAAGGCGGGCTTCGCCTTCACCCGGGCCGGCGTGGGCAACGTGCACGCCATCGCCCACACTCTGGGCGGGCTGTACAACACCGCCCACGGCCTGGCCAACGCGGTGATCCTTCCCATCGTGCTGGAGGACTACGGGGAGAAGGTCCACCACAAGCTGGCCCGGCTGGCTGAGCTGGCCGGCGTGGCCCACGGGGGCAGCGAGGCGGACAAGGCCCGCGCCTTCATCCAGGCCATCTACGACATGAACGCACGCATGGGCATCCCCAGGGGCTTCGACTTCATCCAGGACAAGGACATCCCCCAGATGATCCGCTGGGCGCTGGCGGAGGCCAACCCCCTCTACCCGGTGCCGGTGGTGTACGACGAGAAGCGCTGCCGCGCCGTGATCGAAAGGGTCAGGGTCTGATATGGCGCACAGGATCACAGAGGCATGCACCGGCTGTACGGCCTGCGCCGTGCTGTGTCCGGTGTTCGCCATCACGGGGGAGCGGGGCGCGCTCCACCGCGTCAATGAGGCGCGCTGCGTGGACTGCGGCGTGTGCGGCCGGGCCTGCCCCAAGGGGGCGGTGCTGGACCAGAAGGGGGCGCCCTGCGCCGCCGTCCGGCGGCCCGTCTGGCCCAAGCCTGTGATAGACGCCGGACGGTGCAGCGCCTGCTCCGTCTGCGTGGACGAGTGCACGAAGGAGGCACTGGCCATCTCGCTGCCCCGCTTCCGGGGGGATCTGCGGGTCTTCGCCCAGCTGGCCGCGCCCGAGAAGTGCGTGGGCTGCGGACTGTGTGAGCGGGCCTGCCCCCTGGGCGCGATCGCTATGGAGGTGCCCACATGAACACACCGCGCTATGTAAAAGTGGATCTCACCGGCGGGCGGGTGGAGGACTTCCCCATCTCTGAGGCCTATTTCCGCCGCTACATCGGCGGCAAATGCCTGGGGGCCCGGCTGCTGCTGGACCTGATGCCCAAAGGGACGGACGCCCTGGCACCTGAGTCGGTGATCATCATCAACACCGGCCCCCTCACCGGGACCGGCGCCCCCTCCACCAGCCGCTTCAATATGTCCTTCAAAAACGTGCTCACCGGCGGCGTGGCCTCGTCCAACTGCGGCGGGCAGTTCGGCGCCATGCTCAGGCGGGCGGGGTACGAGGGGATCATCCTCACCGGGCGGGCCCCGTCCCCGGTCACGGTGGAGATCTGCGACGGTCAGGTGAAGCTGCTGGACGCCCGGGAGCTGTGGGGCATGGACACGGAGCAGGTGCAGCAGGCCCTGCCCCGGCACTACGGCAAGCTCTTCATCGGCCCGGCGGGGGAGAACCTGGTGCGCTACGCCGGCGCCCTGTCAGGGGAGCGCATCGCCGGCCGCTGCGGCGGCGGGGCGGTGCTGGGCTCCAAGAACGTCAAGGCCCTGATCGCCTACGGCACGAAGCGGCCCGAGGTCGCCCGGCCGGAGCGCTTCTCCGCCTTCGTACAGAAGTGGGTGCGCTTCATCCGGAGCCATCCCATGACCGGCGACTCCCTCCCCCGGTACGGCAGCGCCGGCCTGGTGAACAAGGCCAACGCCTCCCACGCCCTGCCCACTCACAACTTCAAATACGGCCACTTCGACCGGGCGGACGCCGTCAGCGGCGAGACGCTGGCAGAGACGGAGCTGACCCGGAACAGCGGCTGTGTCAGCTGCCCCATCCGCTGCGAGCGCCGGGTGAAGGTCTACGGCAAGGAGGTCAAGGGCCCGGAGTACGAGACGCTGGGCTTCTTCGGCCCCAACATCGACGCCGACGACCTGCCCAAGGCGCTGGAGCTCAACTACCTGGCCGACCTGCTGGGGATGGATACGATCTCGCTGGCCTCCTCCATCGCCTTCGCCATGGAGCTGAAGGAGCGGGGGATGGCCGACTTCGGCGTGGAATTCGGCCGGGTGGACGACCTGCCCGACGTGGTGAAGAAGATCGCCCGGCGGGAGGGCATCTACTCCGACCTGGCCAACGGCACCAAATGGCTCAGCGAGAAGTACGGCGGTCAGGAGTTCGCCATGAACTCCAAGGGGCTGGAGATGGCCTCCTATGAGCCGCGCCGCTCGGTGGGCATGGGGCTGGGTTACGCCACCTCCAACCGGGGGGGCTGCCACCTCAACGGCGGCTATGTCCCCCTGCTGGAGTCGGTGGGCGTGCTTCAGATGGACGCCCAGACCCCCGCCGCCAAGGCAGAGCTGGCCGTCTTCATGCAGAACGCCCTGGAGGCGGTGTCCTCCGCGGGCTGCTGCCTGTTCTCGGCCCAGACCTTCATCCCCGCCATCTTCTTCAAGCTGGGCCCCAATCACATCGTCACCCGGATCACAGGCAGGGTGCTCTCGCTGGCGGGGCCGCCGGTGCGGCTGATGCTGGCCCTGTCCGACCTGCTGCGCTTCAACACCAAGTACATCCTGCCCCACGCCAAGGCTCTGGGCCTGGCCACCGGGCTGAAGATGGACACCGGGCGCTTTCTCCGCCTGGGGGAGCGGTCCTTCAACCTGGAGCGGCTGTTCAACCTGCGGGAGGGGCTGACCGGGAAGGACGACGCCCTGCCCGGCCGCCTCACTGAGACGCCCCAGGTGGAGGGCCGGCCGGACACGGTGGTCCCCCTGGCGAAGATGCTGCCCCGCTACTACCGTGTGCGGGGCTGGAGCGCTGACGGTGTGCCCAGGGCGAAAAAACTCAGACGATTGGGGATCGAGGCATCATGATCACGGTGGAATACCGCGGCCCGCTGGCCCAGCTGTGCGGCTGCCGCACCGAGCAGGGGGACTTCACCACCGCCGGCCAGGTCCTGCGCCATGTCAGGCAGGCCCACGGCGCCGCCGCATGGAGAGAGGCGAAAAAGATGCTGGTCACCGTGGACGGCACCAGCATCCTGCTCCTGCGGGCCTGGAGGACCCCGCTGGAGGACGGACAGGCCGTCAGCTTCCTGCCCATCTGCGGCGGCGGCTGAGGCGGCCCGGACCGCAGGGGCGGAACGTACAGGCGCCGTACGCCCCGCTCCTGCGGCATTGACTTTTCCGCCCGGGCGGGGTAAGCTATAACAAAAACGCCCCCCGGGGGCGGGAGGAGCGATGTCCCATGAGTGAACAGATCAAAGCGGTGGTGCTGGCGGCGGGCAAGGGGACCCGGCTGCAGCAGGAGGGCATCACCCTGCCCAAGGTGATGCGCCGGGCGGCGGGGCGGCCCCTGCTGGACTATGTGCTGGAGTCCCTAGACTTCCTGCCCCGGGAGGACATCGTCCTGGTGGTGGGCTACCGCAAGGAGGACGTGCTGGCCGCCTACCCCGGCTACCCCGCGGCGGAGCAGTCCCCCCAGCTGGGCACCGGCCACGCGGTGCAGTGCGCCCTTCCCCTTCTGGAGGGGTTCGGCGGGGACGTGCTGGTGTGCTACGGCGACATGCCCCTGATGCGCCGGGAGACCTATGAGAGCCTGATGCGCACCCACCGGGAAGAGGGCAACTGGTGCACCCTGCTGTCCGGCCATTCGGAGGAGGAGCTGCCCTACGGCCGGGTGGTCCGTGACGGGGCGGGCCGCTTCCAGCGCATCGTGGAGGACCGGGACTGCACCCCGGAGGAGAAGGCCATCCGGGAGCTGAACACCGGCGTCTACCTGTTCCGGGCGGACCCTCTGCGGGAGTGCCTGAGTCAGCTGCGCTGCGACAACGCCCAGGGGGAGTACTACATCACCGACGTCCCCGCCCTGATGCTGGCCCGGGGCGGGACCGTGGGGGTGTGCGACCGCTGCATCCCCGAGGAGATGCTGGGGGTGAACACCCCGGCCCAGCTGGCCCAGGTGGAGGAGCTGCTGTCCCGCCGTTCGTGAATTTGACTGAAACTTTCGCCCCGGACGCCGGTTTCTCCACGTCCGGGGCATTTACTTTGCCCATGGAGCATGGTAAAATATTTGCACTGTTCGCCGAAAGGAGGCCGTGCCCTTGGACCACCACTTTTTCGCCCTCATCTCCCGGATGCGGTACATCGACCGCTGGGCCCTGATGCGCAACACCACCCGGGAGAACATCCAGGAGCACTCCCACATGGTGGCTGTGCTGGCCCACGCCCTGGCCCTGATCCAGAACCAGCGCTTCGGCGGAACGGTGGACCCGGGCCGGGTGGCGGTGGCCGCCCTGTACCACGACGCCACCGAGATCATCACCGGCGACATGCCCACCCCCGTGAAGTACGACAATCCGGCCATCCGGGGGGCCTACGGCCAGGTGGAGCGCATGGCGGCCGACCGGCTGCTGTCCATGCTGCCGGAGGAGCTGGCGGCGGAGTACCGCCCCCTGCTGCTGGACGAGGACCCGGAGGTCCACGCCATCGTGAAGGCGGCCGACCGGCTGTCGGCCTACATCAAGTGCGTGGAGGAGCTCAAGGCGGGCAACCTGGACTTCAAGCGGGCCGGGGAGCAGATCCTGGAGAGCCTGCGGGCCAACCCCCTGCCCGCCCTCGGGTACTTCATGGAGGAGTTCCTGCCCAGCTTCGAGCTGACGCTGGATGAACTGAACTGAATCGCAAAAAGGAGAGGAGACACCTATGAAAGCCATCGTCACCGTCATCGGAAAGGACCGGGTGGGCATCATCGCCTCGGTCTGCGGGCTGCTGTCCCGGCACAACGTGAACATCCTGGACATCAGCCAGACCATCCTGCAGGACTACTTCACCATGATTATGCTGGTGGACACCGGGAAGAGCGAGGTCCCCTTCACCGAGCTGGCCGCCCAGCTGGACCAGGCCGGCAAGGAGCAGGGCCTGTCCATCCGCATCCAGCGGGAGGACATCTTCAACGCCATGCACCGGATCTGAGGCGGGAGGAAGTGCTGACATGCTGAACCGCAACGACATCTTACAGACCATCCAGATGATCGACCAGCAGCATCTGGACATCCGCACCATCACCATGGGCATCTCCCTGCTCTCCTGCGCCCGGAGCGACCCCAAGGCCGCCTGCGACGCCATCTATGACAAGATCACCCGCTATGCCGAGAAGCTGGTGAAGACGGGGGAGGACATCGAGGGGGAGTTCGGCATCCCCATCGTCAACAAGCGCATCTCGGTGACCCCCATCGCCCTGGTGGCCGCCGCGTCGGACACCGAGGACTACGTCCCCTTCGCCGTGGCCCTGGACAGGGCCGCCAAGACCACCGGCGTCAACTTCATCGGCGGCTTCTCCGCCCTGGTGCAGAAGGGGATGACCGAGGCCGACCGCAGGCTCATCGCCGCCATCCCCGAGGCGCTGGCCGTCACCGACCTGGTGTGCTCCAGCGTCAACGTGGGCTCCACCAAGGCGGGCATCAACATGGACGCGGTGGCCCTCATGGGCCGGACCATCAAGGCGGCGGCGGAGCGCACCGCCGACCGGGGCGGCTTCGGCTGCGCCAAGCTGGTGGTGTTCTGCAACGCCGTGGAGGACA
>CALXCP010000064.1 GCA_944386845.1 uncultured Oscillospiraceae bacterium
GAACACGGAAGTTAAGCTCACTCGCGCCGAAGATACTTGTCTGGCGACGGACCGGGAAAATAGGTAACGCCAACACAGAGAAAAGGACAGCCATGCGGCTGTCCTTTTTCTGTTGCCTGAAAAAATTTGGGGAACGGTGGGAGCAGAGGGGGCCTTGCCGGGTAGTATGGGTGAAGGGATCCCGGAAGAGAGGTGGCGGCAAGATGGCGGAGAAGAGGCGCGCCATGCCGGAGGAGGAGTTCACCCGGCTGGCGGAGCGCTACATGGACCTGGTGTACCGGGTGTGCCTGAGCTGCCTGTGGCAGCGGGCGGACGCGGAGGACGCCTGCCAGAACGTGATGGAGCGGCTGTTCCGGGCCGGGCCCGTCTTTGAGAGCGAGGAGCACGCCCGGCGCTGGCTGTGCCGGGTGGCGGTGAACGAATCCCGCCGCCTGCTCACCAGCCCCTGGCGGCGGCGGACGGTGGGACTGGACGAGGCCCTGCTCCGGCAGGTGGAGCCCCCGGAGGACCGGGGGGTGCTGGAGGCGGTGTGGCAGCTGCCGGCAAAATACCGGCTGCCCCTCTATCTCTACTACTACGAGGGCTACTCCACCGCGGAGATCGGGGCGATCCTCAAGAGGAAGTCGTCCACCGTGCAGACCTGGCTGGCCCGGGGGCGGGAGGCGCTGAAGAAGAACTGGAAGGAGGAGGGACCATGAGCTGGGAGACGACTTATCGCCACGGGATGGGGCAGCTGCGGCTGGACCCGGCCCGGCGGGCGGCCATTCTGGACATCCCGAGGGGGCGGAGGGCCCCCCGGCGGCACCCCGGCGCCCTGCGCGCCGCCGCGGCGGTGCTGGCGGCGGCGGTGCTGCTGACGGTGGGCGGCGTGGCGCTGTCGGGCCAGCCGGCGGTGCGGGCCTGGTTCGACCGCTACTGGCAGGCCATCGCCGGAAAGCCCATGGAGGAGGGGCAGAGCCTGCTGCTCCAGGCGCTGACTCAGCCCATCGGGGTGAGCGACACGGTGGACGGTGTAACGGTCACCGCCGACTCCGCCGTGGTGGGGGACGACAGCTTCTGGCTGCTGCTGACGGTGTCGGGGCTGGAGCTGTCCCCCCGGTACGGCTATACCTTCGGCAGCGACTCCCTCACCGTGACCCCTGACCCCCACGAGACAGGGGGCGGTATCTTCGGCTGGGGGCTGGAGAGCCACGGCGTCAACGCCGACGGGGAGGCGGAGCTGCTGCTCCAGTACAGCTATCAGCAGGAGACGGGGCCCAACACCCCCTGGACGGAGGACCTGACGGTGACCCTGCGTCTCCGGGACCTGATCCGGGGCCGCAGCACCGGGGCGGACGCCACCGTGGCCGCCGGGACCTGGGAGCTGAACTTCACCCTGCGCTCGGGCGACGTGGCCACGGTGTCTCTCCCCGACACCTGGGTGGAGTGTACCGACGGCCAGGAGGGGACGCAGCGGCTGCTGCTCCGGGACATCACCCTCACCGCCACGGGCATCCGGTTCTCCAGCCGGGGGGAGGCCCCCCGGGCGGAGCTGGTCCCCGCGCTGGTGCTCCGGGACGGCACCGAGGTGGGCTATGGCGACGGCAGCGGCACACCCCGGGAGGACGGCCTGGGGATGTATCACAGCTTCCACTGGCGGGTGCCGGTGGACCTGACCCAGGTGTCCGCCGTCCGCATCTGCGACACCGTCATCCCGGTGGGTGGAGCGGAGAAGTAGGGAAAACGGGAGGCCCCCGGCGCCGCGCGGCGCCGGGGGCCTCCGTCTGCGCTGGATATCCGGATCACGGGAATAGGCAGGTCAGCAGGAGAGGATATACCCGCCGTCGATGACCTGGACGGTGCCGGTGATCTGGGCGGCGGCGGGGGAGGAGAGGTAGACGGCCAGCGCGCCGATCTCCATGGGCTCCCCGAAGCGGCCCAGAGGCATCTGATCGTTGATGTAGTCGAACATGTCCCTCGGGATGAAGCGGGACAGCTCCGAGTTGGTGAAGCCGGGGGCGATGGCGTTGCAGCGGATGTCGTACTTGCCCAGCTCCACCGCCATGCAGTGGGTGAAGTGATTGACCGCCGCCTTGGAGGCGCTGTACGGGGACATGGCCTGGGTCTTGTTGACGATGAAGGCGGCGTTGGAGGTGATGTTGAGGATGGAGCCCCCCTTGCCGGCGTCCCGCATCCGCTTGCCCACCTCATAGGTCATGTGGACGGTGCCGTTGAGGTCGGTGTTCACCACGTTGTACCAGTCGGTGAGCTCCTCGTCCATGTCCAGCAGCTCGCTGACGCAGGAGACGCCGGCGTTGTTCACCAGGATGTCCACCTGGCCGAAGGCATCGTACACCTGGGCCACCGCGGCGCGGACGCTGGCGCGGTCGGTGACGTCGCAGGAGAAGCTGCGGTACTTGCCGCCGTTGGGGGCCAGCTGCTCCAGGGCCTCGGCGGCCTTGGCGCTGTCCCGGCAGAGGATGGCGACGTCGGCCCCCGACTGGGCCATGGCCAGGGCGATGCCCAGGCCCAGCCCCCGGTTGCCGCCGGTGATGAGGGCGGTCTTGCCGGTGAGGTCGAAGGCCCCCTTCATGCTGGTGATGGCAGGGATCATGGGAAGATCATCCTTTCCGTGTGAGGGCCCGGGGCCCGTCTTGGGTGTTCCTGCCCCTCATTATACCGGAGACCGGCCCGGTTGAACAGCAACAGTTTGTCCGTCCCGCACCAAAAGAATATGGTGGGGCCGCGCGGAAAGGGCTCAGGTGTCCAGCTCGTAGTAGTACAGGATGTCCGACGCGGCGTCGTAGACCGCCAGGGTGAAGTTGAAGGAGGCGCGGTGGAACAGGGGGCCGGGGTCCCGGGGGTCGGCGGCCTCGCTGTGCCGGTCCAGGAAGAGGTACCGGCCCTGGGTGAGCCTGTCGGGGATCAGACCGGAGCCGGAGAGCTCCGCCGCCTGGGCCAGCACGCCGGGCAGAGGCAGGGAGGACCACGATGCCGTCTGCGCCAGCACCTCGTCCCGGATGTCCGAGCAGTCCACCGCGATCTTCCGCTCCCCGTCCCCGTGGAAGCCGCCGTGGCTGTCCTCGTCCCGGAGCACCGGGGCGGAGCCCACGTCCACACCCAGCGCCCGGCGCAGCTCCCCCCGGACGCCGGTCTCCGGCGCGGCCAGGACCGACAGCACTCCCGTGGACAGCACCGCCGCGGCGATGAGGAGCAGAAGGACCTTCGGACCGGTTTTCATAGCGGACACTTCCTTTCAGAGTGGAGAGTTTCATGGAAATGCAATAAATCAAAATTTTCCAATAAATAAATGCAAAGGCCTTTCGTCTTTTAATTTACCAGGCCCTGGTCCAGAGAAGGGCCGTCCTCTGTGAGGGACATTTCCGTGCGTCCGAACACAGCATACCAGGTCGTGACCACGATCTCCCCCTCATCGGCGGACTTGACCATGATGCAGACCGGAGTGATAGGGATGTACCGATTGTAAATTCCGGAATTGAGGTGGATGAGCTCCCGCTTCTCCTCCTCCGAGATGAACGGGCGGTACTGCTCAGCGCAGATCCAGATTGGATGATACGCCAGGTATGCCAGCGCCCCGACCTCCACGGCCAGGCAGAGGGCCAGCAGGCCGGCAAAAACGGACCACCGTTTCCACCGGACCGGCAGGAGGAGGGCGGCGACAGCCGCGATCAGCACCAGGACGCCGATCTGGATCGAATATGCCACGATACAAATGATGGTTTCAATGGTCGTGTCCATGATAAGAACATCCCCTCTGTTACTGCATCATGTAACTGGCTCCGTTTCTATTATCCATGTAAGAGTGAAGAGCTTAGAATTGAGATAGGAGATAGGAGTTAGGAGATAGGGGGGCGATGGGGGTCATAGGGGGCGGAGCCCCCTATACCAAAATTGGGTGGTGGGTGGGTATAGATATTTCGCCTGCGGGCGGCCTACTTTCTCCGCGCGGAGAAAGTAGGCAAAGACGCGCTCAGGGGGGTGCGGGCCCGATGGGTCCCTCGCCTCCGCTGCGCTGCGGCGGTGACCCATAGGCCCCGTCCCCTGAGGACCCCCATTACGGGGGACAGCACCTGGGCGTTGGCACTTGCGGCCGGCGCCCGAAGCCTCACGGCCGCACCCCTCTTGCGCCGGCCGTTACGGCCTGACCCGGCGGACAAAAGCCCGCCTGCGCTGGTCCTGCGGCGCCTGAGTGCCGGAGCTGACGGCGTGGGAGGCTTTTGGAAATTAGGAATTAGGAATGAGGAATTAGGAATTGAGAGTGGAGAGTGGAGAGTGAGGAGTGAAGATGGGGGTCAGGGGGCCCACGCCCCAGTGCCCACCCACGCAAGGCGCCTCTTCGTTGGGGGCAGAAAGTCCCTCGCCCGCCCACGGGCGGCAGCAGGCGGGAGAGAGCCGCGTCGGCGCACGGAGCGCCGAAAAGAGAGGCAGGCAAGGAACAGGTCTTGATGGGAAGGAGATCTTCAAGGACCATGGGTCCTTGAGCCGGTCTTTGGTGACTTTCTGCCGGCGCAGAAAGTCACTCGCCCTCAGGCGAAACCGCGGCAGGGCGTTCCGCGACACACCACCCGATGCGGGGCGGCACCACGGCCCCCCGGGGGCCATAGGGGGCGAAGCCCCCTACGGCGTCTCCGCCCCCTCGGGGCGGGGCCCTTCCCGCTGGATGGTGGCGGAGCCGTCCGCCTCATAGGCCAGGACCAGCCGCGTCCCGGTGAAGCGCACCGGGAACCGGGCCAGCGTCCCGCCGTCCTCTCCGGCCAGAACCACGGTGAGGGAGCCCTCTCCGCCGTCCAGAGTCAGCCCGTAGCTCTCCCCCCGCTCCAGCAGGGCCGCTCCGTCGGCGTTGACCGTGGTCTCGCTGCCCGCCACCCGCTCCACGGTGATGGAGCAGACGGGGGTCTCGTTCCGGTTGACCACGATGAGGTCGGCGTCCCGCGTCCAGTCGGGGGTCATCACAAAGCCCAGCACCGAGCAGCCGGACAGGCACAGGGCCAGCAGCGCCGCCAGGGCGGTAAGACGGAGCACACGCATGGAGAGGACCACCTTTCGGGGAAATTAGGAATTAGGGATCTGGGGGGCAGGGGACGCCTCGGCGGCCTCTTTTTTCTCATCCAGGGAGAAGAGGAGCAGGGGCAGATTCACCAGCACGGTGCCCGCCAGCAGCACCGCCGCCGCCATGCAGACGGCCCGGGTGGTGTCCATCATGGCGGACCAGTCCTGGATGTCCACCAGGTGCAGCTGGTAGTACAGCTGGAACACCAGGGCCAGGGCGCAGCAGGAGAAGCTGACGAAGCAGGTGCGGTGCAGCCCGTGGAGAGAGGTCGTCCGCTTCAGCCGGGTCAGCCGGACCAGCGGCAGCACCCAGGCGGCCAGCCCGAGAACGAGGCTGAGCAGATTGAGCATACCGGCGTCAAACATGAGAAGCGCTCCTTTCGAATGAGAGTGGAGAGTTGAGATAGTTCATCCAATTAGAAATGAGGAATTAGGAATGAGGAATTTTCTGTGTCGGGGCGTTGCCGGGCTTTTCGTAGGGGCGGCCCCGTGTGGCCGCCCGGCGGTGGGCGGTTCCGACACCGGCCATGCTCCGGCGAAACCGCAGCATGTAGGGCGGGGGCTTGCCCCCGCCGTGGGGGTCATAGGGGGCGGAGCCCCCTATACCGAAAAAGGGCGGTGGGCGGGTTCAGAAAAATCTCGCCCTCAGGCGAAACTGCCGTAGGGGTTTCCGCAACCGACCACCCAATGCGGGGCGGGACCACGTCCCCTATACCGAAAATGGACGGCGGGCTCAGAGGACCAGCGCCCCGCCGGGCGCGGCCATCTCGTTCCAGTCCCCGGGGGCCAGGAAAACCAGCACGATGAGCACCAGCAGGAACGCCACCGGGATCATCCCGAGGACGGCCAGCACCTGGGCCCAGTCCCGGTGGGACTTCCGGCGCAGCCAGTCAGGAAGCTTCACGGCACTCACCTCCCCTGTCCGTAATCCGGAGCGTCCCAGGCCAGGTCCAGCCGCGCCCCGTAGAGCAGCGGCCCCACCGGTTCGTATCCGGGGGCGGAGATGGAACCGGAGCTGCCGCCGTCCAGAGCCAGCCACACGTGGACCACCGGGCCGCGCTCCGTCTCCCAGACCCAGTCCCGGAGCCCGACGGTGGGGTAGGAGAGCACCGAGATCAGGAGGACCAGCACCAGAGCTGCTTTGACCGCCGCCCCAAGGGTGGACAGGGAGTCGCCCTCCCGGGTCCCGCCGCAGATGGAGCAGACCAGCTGGCTCAAAGGAATGGCGCAGGCGTAGAACCCCACGGCCAGCGCCAGATAGGGCAGGACCCGCCAGCCCAGCTGGAAGGGGGCCATGACCACCGACCCCACAAAGGCCAGCAGCCAGCACGCCGTGGCGGGCACCGCCAGGGCCAGGAGGAGGGCCCGCCGCTTCCTGCCAGCGCCCCGCCAGCAGGCGGGCAGCAGGGCCAGCAGGGGCACCATGCACAGCAGGGGCGGCAGGGAGACCAGGGCGGCCAGCAGGTGGGGGGTCCGCACCATGGCGCCGGAGAGGGCGGCGCCGAGGGGCCACAGGGTCAGGGGAAAGAGGAACAGGATCAGCGCCGCCGCCCCGGTCAGCAGGCCGCCCACGGCCCGGCCAAGGGCCAGGAGCTTTGCGCTCATGACACCCGCTCCTTTCCCGGCGCGAGGTCATCGGCGTCGGGGACGAACTCCAGGATGTCCCCGGGCTGGCAGTCCAGGGCGTCGCAGATGGCCGCCAGGGTGGAGAACCGGATGGCCCGGGCCTTGTTGTTCTTCAGGATGGACAGGTTGGCCATGGTGATGTCCACCCTCTGGGCCAGCTCGCTCAGGGACATCTTCCGCCGGGCCATCATCACATCCAGATTGACCACGATCTTCATGGGGCGCCTCCTCAGATGGTCAGGTCCTGGTCCTCCTTCAGCAGGGCCGCCTGCCGGAACAGGGCGGCCATGACCTGAAGGAGCAGGCCCGCCATAAAGAACCCGGGGATGAACAGGGTGTTGTAGGTGAACAGGGGGGACAGGTCGCCCTCCAGCTGGAACCACCAGACGGCCCGGAGGACGGCGCAGCCCGAGATGACCCAGCAGGCCGCCGCCGCCCGCCGGAGGCTCACCCCGTTCTCCCGGCAGAAGGGAGCCCCCCGGAGCAGGGTGTCCAGCACCCGGACAGCCTGCCACAGGATCACCAGGCAGCAGGCGCCGCACACCCAGTAAAACAGGGTGAGCACGGCGGAGCCGGCCTGCCCCCAGGTGTGGAGGTAGCATTGCAGGAAAAAGGTGAGCGGCTGCTTCAGCCCCAGCTGCTCCGCCCCGCCGGGGGAGAGCATGGACATGATGGCCCCGGTGGCGGTGGCCCGCCCGCCGTCGGCCAGCAGCACGGTGATGCCGGGCACCAGAAGCATCACGAAGGCCAGGGCGGCCATGGCGATGAAGATCAGGGCCCGGAGCACCCGGGCGGTGCCCCGCAGGGGAAGCGCTCCCATAGTCGATCCCTCCTTTTGAAGCCAAGATAGCACATGGAAGTGCGATTGTCAATAAAAATTTATCGAAAAACGATAAAAATAAAGGGGAAGTCAAGGGGGACGTGCAAAACCGCCGCCGGTGTGGTATGATGGGGACAGCACAGCCGCGCCCGCCGCGCGGCGGGACCGAGGTGCCGCCATGACAGAAGACCGCTCTACCCCTGCCGCCCCGAAGGCCATCCAGGTCCGGGGCGCAAAGGTACACAATCTGAAGAACATCGACGTGGACATCCCCCTGAACCAAATCGTGGGGGTGGCCGGGGTGTCGGGCTCCGGCAAGTCCTCCCTGGCCCTCGGGGTGCTGTACGCCGAGGGGTCCCGGCGCTATCTGGAGTCCCTGTCCGCTTACACGAGAAGGCGGATGACCCAGGCCGGCCGGGCGGACGTGGACGAGGTGCGCTATGTCCCCGCCGCCCTGGCCCTCCACCAGCGGCCCGGCGTCCCCGGCATCCGCAGCACCTTCGGCACGGGGACCGAGCTGCTCAACTCCCTGCGGCTCATGTTCTCCCGCCTGGCCAGCCACCGCTGCCCCAACGGGCACTATGTCCCCCCGTCCCTTGCCGTGGCGGCGGGACAGGCGCTGGTGTGCCCGACGTGCGGGGAGACCTTCTACGCCCCCTCCGCCGAGGAGCTGTCCTTCAACAGCCAGGGGGCCTGCCCAACCTGCTCCGGCACCGGGGTGGTGCGCACGGTGGACCGGTCCACCCTGGTCCCCGACGACTCCCTCTCCATCGACGAGGGGGCGGTGGCCCCGTGGAAGAGCCTCATGTGGTCCCTGATGACCGACGTGTGCCGGGCCATGGGGGTGCGCACCCACGTGCCCTTCCGGGACCTCACCGACGAGGAGAAGCACATCGTCTACGACGGCCCGGCGGTGAAGAAGCACATCTTCTATCACCCCAAGGGCTCCAACGACGCCGCCGAGCTGGACTTCACCTACTTCTCCGCCGTGTACACGGTGGAGAACGCCCTGTCCAAGGTGAAGGACGAGAAGGGCATGAAGCGGGTGGAGCGCTTCCTGAAAGAGGACCTGTGCCCCGACTGCGGCGGCACCCGGCTCTCCGGGGCCGCCCGGGCCCCAAGGCTCCGGGGCATCGGCCTGGACGAGGCCTGCAGCATGACCCTCTCCGACCTGGCCGCCTGGGTGGACGGGGTGCCCGGCTCCCTGCCGCCAGACATGCGGCCCATGGCCGAGAGCATCCGGGATGCCTTCCAGGGGGCGGCCAAGCGGCTCATGGACCTGGGGCTGGGGTATCTCACCCTGGACCGGGCGGCGGCCACCCTGTCCACCGGGGAGCGGCAGCGGATGCAGCTGGCCCGGGCGGTGCGCAACCGGACCACCGGGGTGCTCTACGTGCTGGATGAGCCCTCCATCGGCCTCCACCCGGCCAACCTCCGGGGGCTGACGGCGGTGATGGACGACCTGGTGGCCGACGGCAACACGGTGCTGCTGGTGGACCACGACGTCCAGGTCCTCTCCCACGCCCACTGGATCGTGGAGATGGGCCTCGGCGCCGGGGCCGACGGCGGCCGGGTGCTGGCCCAGGGGACGGTGAAGGAGCTGGCGGAAAACCCCGCCTCCCGCATCGGCCCCTTCCTGCGGCCGGACGCCCCCGGGCCGGGGCGGCGGCGGTGCCCCTGGGGGGAGCTGTTCGATCTCGGCACCATCCATCTCTCCACCGGCGCCATCCACACGGTGAAGCCGTTGGAGACCGACATCCCCAAGGGGCGGCTGACGGTGATCACCGGGGTGTCCGGCTCGGGCAAGACCACCCTGGTGCTGGAGAGCCTGGTGCCCGCCCTGGAGGCCGCGATCGGGGGACGCCCCCTGCCCGCCCACGTGCTGGACGTGTCCGCCCCGGGCATCCGGCGGGTGAAGCTCATCGACGCCACCCCCATCGGCATCAACGTCCGCTCCACGGTGGCGACGTATGCCAACGTCCACGACGAGCTGCGGAAAATTTACGCCCGCAGTCCCCAGGCCAAGGCTCTCGGGTACAAGGCCGGGGACTTCTCCTACAACACCGGCGCTCTCCGCTGCCCCACCTGCGACGGCACCGGCCAGATCAGCCTGGACGTGCAGTTTTTGCCCGACGTGGACATCCCCTGCCCCGACTGCCGGGGCAGCCGGTACGGGAAGGACGCCGGGCGGGTGCGGGTCAAGACCCGCTCCGGGGCGGAGTTCACCCTGCCCGAGCTGATGGCCATGGACGTCCGCTCCGCCCTGGACGCCTGCGCCGACTGGAAGCTGGTACGGCAGCGGCTGGAGGTGCTGGACGCCCTGGGCCTTGGCTACCTGACCCTCGGGGAGGCCACCCCCACCCTTTCCGGCGGGGAGGCCCAGCGGCTCAAGCTGGCCAGCGAGATGGGCCGGGGGCAGGAGGACACGGTGTTCGTCTTTGACGAGCCCACCATCGGCCTGCACCCCCTGGACGTGGCCACCCTGCTGGAGGTGTTCCAGACTCTCGTGGACGCCGGGGCCACGGTGGTGGTCATCGAGCACGACCTGGACGTGATCCGCTCCGCCGACTACATCATCGACATGGGCCCCGGCGGGGGAGAGGCAGGGGGTCGAATCGTGGCCGCCGGCACGGCGGAGGAGATCGCCGCCTGCCCGGAGAGCGTCACCGGGCGTTTTCTGGGGATGGCGGAGGGCAAGGGGTGAGGCGCGGAGATGCTTCGGGGATGGGGCTTGCCGCAGCTGTTCCCGTGCGAGATGACAAAGGGGCATGGCCATTTGGCCATGCCCCTTTGTCCCCACAGGTCCCGGCACCCGGCCGGCGATCTTGAATCGCCGGAGGGTGGAGGCCGCCCTTTGGGCGGCCGAAACCCAAAAAAGAAGGACATCCGCAAGGATGTCCTTCTTTTTTGGTGCGCGAG
>CALXCP010000065.1 GCA_944386845.1 uncultured Oscillospiraceae bacterium
GGGTGGTCTTCCCCGCCCCGTTGGGGCCGATCAGACCATAGATCTTCCCGGGCTCCGTCCGGATGGTGACCCCCTCGATCCGCTTTGCCCCGCCCAGCGTCTTCTCCACGTCCGTGAGGCAGACCGTGTCCTCCCGCATGTCCCCGCCCCCTTTCCGGATCAGTCCCGGGGCCCGGCGCTCAGGACGCCGTCCAGGAAGACGCCCGTCACGACCCTTCCCACCGCGTCGGCGGACACGCTGTGGTCCAGGAAGAAGGCGGGGCGGTAGACCTCCCGCACCAGCGCCATGATCAGCGCGGCCAGAAGGGCCGGATCCACGTCCCCCCGGACCTCCCCTCCGGCCTGGGCGGCGGCCAGCAGGCCGGCCAGCTGCCCCTCCCGCGCCGCCCGCACCGCCTCGATCCGCTCCCACAACCGGGGCAGGCTGTGCTCCAGGTCGTACAGGAAGTCCCGGTCCATCTTCAGGTACAGCGACGACAAAAGCCCGATGCCCCGCTCCAGCTTCTCCCGGAGCGGCAGCTCCGCCCGGAGCAGCCCGGCCATCTCCCGGTCGGCCTCCGCCAGCAGCCGCTCCACCGCCCGCTCCGCCACCTCATACTTGCCCTGGAACAGCTTGTACAGGGTCACCTTGCTGATGCCCGCCTCCCTGGCCACCTCGTTCAGGTTCAGGTTCCTGTACCCGTACCGGAAGAGCTGCCGCTCCGCGATGTCCAGGAGCGTCTGTTCCAGCGCCGCTTTTTCATAGGCCATGGCTCTGCCCTCCAAAAGTGAACTAATTTTATCTTGCAAGTTTATTTTATACATTTTCCGTAGGACTGTCAAGCCCAAAAGCAAAAAAACATGCCGGGGCCGGATCCCTTCGGATCCGGCCCCGGCGCGGCTTTTCTGTCTTACTCCTCGGACTGGTAGACCGCCTTGCAGGCCTTGTAGGTCATATAGCAGTCCAGCTTGCCCACCGTCTCAAAGGGGGCGTGCATGCTCAGCACGGGCACCCCGGCGTCCAGGGTGTCGATGTTGCGGTTGGCCATATAGAGGGCCACGGTGCCGCCGCCCCCCTGGTCCACCTTGCCCAGCTCGGCCATCTGCCAGATGACGCCGTTCTTGTCCAGGGTGCGGCGGGCGAAGCCCACCACCTCGGCAGAGGCGTCGGAAGCGCCCCCCTTGCCCCGGGAGCCGGTGTACTTGCACAGGCCCACCCCGTAGTTCACCCGGGCGCTGTTGCGCTTCTCGTACACCTCGGGGAAGTTGGGGTCGTAGGCCGCCGTCACGTCGGCGGACAGGCAGAAGGAGTTTTCCAGGCAGGTCCGCAGGGGCACCTGTTTGCTCTCGCACAGGTCGGCCAGGAAGGTGTCGAAGGCCTGGGACTGCATCCCGGTGACCCCCATGGAGCCGATCTCCTCCTTGTCGGCCAGCACGCACACGGCGGTGCGGGCGGGGGTGTCCAGCTCCAGCAGGGCGGCCAGGGCGGCGTAGGCGCACACCCGGTCGTCATGGCCGTAGGCCCCGATGAGGGAGCGGTCCACCCCGATGTCGGTGGCCTGGAAGGCCGGGACGGCGGACAGCTCGGCGGAGATGAAGTCCTCCTCCACGATGCCGTACTTCCGGTTCAGGATGTCCAGCACCGCCAGCTTCACCCGGTCGGTCCCCTTGTCGCCGGGGAAGGGGCGGCTGCCCACCAGCAGGTTGAGCTGCTCGCCGGTGATGCCCTCGGCCAGGGGCTTTTTGGCCTGGTCGCCCCCGAGATGGGGCAGCAGGTCGTCCACGGTGAACCGGGGGTCGCCGGGGTCGCCGCCGATGTTCACCCGGACCGTCTCGCCGCTCTTCAGGGCCACCACCCCCCGCAGCTCCAGGGGGATGGTCACCCACTGATACTTCCGCAGCCCGCCGTAGTAGTGGGTCTTGAGGAAGGCCAGCTCGCTGTCCTCATACAGGGGGTTGGGCTTCAGGTCCAGCCGGGGGGAGTCGATGTGGGCGGCGCAGATGTTGACGCCGTCCTCCAGCCCCCGGCTGCCCACCACGGCCAGCATCACCGCCTTGCCCCGGTTGGCCACGTAGACCTTGTCCCCGGCGGACAGGGCCTGCCCCCGGGCGTAGGGGCGGAAGCCCCGGGCCTCGGCCAGGGCCACCGTATAGGCGGCGCACTCCCGCTCGGTCTTGCCGGCGTCCAGGAACTTCTTGTACGCCTCGCCATAGGCCTGGACGGCCCCCTCCTCCTCCTTGGGCAGGCGGTCGTAGCCGTTCTCCGGCCGGTAGAGCAGCGCGTCCCGCCGCTCGTCGGCCGGGGTCTTCTCCTTCTCCTTGTTCTCGTCCATGTCAGGTCACTCCTTTGTCCCGGTCTCCCCGGGGTCTGATAAGATATGTCGGAACAGGGCCCGGGCCTCGGCGGCGAAGGCCGCCGGGTCGTCCCCGTCGTTGTCCAGCACATGGCGGCAGCCCCGCCGGAAGAAGCCGTCCTCCTTCTGGGCGGCCACCCGGGCCCGGGCGTAGTCCTCCGGGATGCCCTCCCGGGCCATGATGCGCCGCACCCGCACCTCCGGCGGGGCCAGCACGGCCACCGTGTCGGTGCACAGGCCGGCCAGAGGGCTCTCCAGCAGGGCGATGGCGTCCACGGCGGCCAGGGGCCGCCCCGCCGCCTCATGCGCCCGGAGCAGCCGGGCCACCTCGTCGGCGGCAGCCCGCTGGGCCACGGCGTTGAGCCGCTCCAGCTGGGCCGGGTCCCCAAAGACGATGGCCCCCAGCTTCTTCCGGTCGATGTCGCCCCCCTCGTCCCGCAGGGGGCCGAACAGCTCCTCCAGCCGGTCCCCGAGGGCCCGGTCCTCCGCCAGCAGGCGGTGGTACACCGCGTCCGCGTCGATGACCTCCGCCCCGAGGGCCCGCAGCTCCTCCAGGGCGGTGGTCTTGCCCGCCCCGGTGGGGCCGGTGATGCCGATGATCTTCACGGGCTCACCCCTTCATCCCGAATCTCCGCTGCATGGCCGGCCGGGTCAGCATCCCCAGCCAGACCCCGTTGACCGCCAGGCCCACCGCCGCCGTCACCGCTCCGGTGGCCAGCCCCACCGCGTTCAGCAGCAGGTTCAGCCCGAACAGGCACACGGTCACCACCCACATGGCGGGATAGCGTACCCAGATGCCCACCACCAGGGCCACGGCGGAGAAGGGGATGTGCAGCGAGCCGTAGAGCTCCATGGTGACCGCCGCGTCCACGGCGCACCACGCCGCCAAAATCAGGGTCCAGACCAGATAGGCCCGGTCGGTCCGCCGCCCGTCCGGCGGGCGCTCCTCCGGCCCGTCCGCGGGGCCGGAGCCCTCCGGCGGGCTCTCCGGGTCCTCCGCCAGCAACAGCCGGTCCAGGCTCACCCCGTACAGCCGGGCCAGAGCCTTCAGATGGTCCACCCCGGGCTCGGCGGCGCCGTTCTCCCACTTGGAGACCGACTGCCGGGAGACGAACAGGGCCCGGGCCACCTCCTCCTGGGACAGCCCCCGGCCGATCCGGAGCTCCCGCAGATTTTCACCCAACGTCATGGGGATCACCTCCGCCTCCATGGTACCCCGGGGGCCTCCCCCTGTAAAGCACTTCCGCCGCAACGGCTGGTTGCGGGCCGGCCGGGGCGGGCCTTCCCCCCTATTGTACCCCGATGGGGGCGGTTTGTCCAGCGGTCACTCCACCGGGCCGAGGACGCCCTCGATGGCCGCCCGGCTCAGGCCGCCCTGCCGCAGGATGCGGGGGGGCGTGACGGTGAGGTCCACGATGGTGGACTCCACCCCCACGGCGCAGCCGCCGCCGTCCAGCACGGCGTCCATCCGGCCCCGGAGCGCCTTTAGGGCCTCTTGGGCAGACCTGGGGCTGGCCTGTCCGGAGCGGTTGGCCGACGGGGCGGCCAGGGGCCGCCGTAGCGCCCGGAGCAGGGCCAGGGTCACCGGGTGGTCGGGGCAGCGCACCCCCTGGGTGGCCCCCCCGGCGTTGACCACCGGGGGCAGGGCTCCCCTCCCCCACAGGATCATGGTCAGCGGCCCGGGCCAGAACCGCTCCGCCAGGGCGTAGGCCGCCGGGGGAATGTCCCGGCACACCGTCTCCGCCATGGCCATGCCGTCCACCAGCACGTTCAGCGGCTTCTGCCCGGGCCGGCCCTTGGCGGCGTAGATGTCCTCCACCGCCCCGGCCTGGAAGGCGTCGGCGGCCAGGCCGTACACCGTTTCGGTGGGGACGGCGGCGATGCCCCCCCGGCGCAGAAGGTCCGCCGCCCGGGGGACGTCCGCCGGGGAGAGCTCCTCCGTCTGCCGCAGGCGGACGCCGTCCAGCACCAGCCGGGCCAGCTCCTCCGGCGTCTCCGTCAGGGTCCAGGCCCCCGCCTCCAACAGCTCCTCCCGGCCCCGGAAGCCCCACAGCACGCCGCAGCCGGCCAGCCCGGCGTTCCGGGCGGTGCGGATGTCCACGCCGCTGTCCCCCACGAAGAGGGTGCGCTCCGGGTGGGCCCTCAGCCGGGCCAGCAGGGCCCGGAGCAGGGTGGGGTCTGGCTTCAGGGGAGCCCCCTCCAGCGCCCCCTGCACGTCCCGGAACCGGCCGGGGAAGTAGCGCTCCACCACCGCCCGGGCCATGGGGTGGGCCTTGTTGGACAGTACCGCTGTCACCACTCCGGCCCGCTCCAGGGCGTCCACCGCCTCCGGGATGCCGGGGTAGGGGGCGGTCCTGTCCTCCTTGTGGGCGTCGTACCGGGCGGAGAACTCCGCCAGCGCCCCGGCCAGCACCTCCGGGGTGCGCAGCGCCTCCGGGGTGAAGCGCTCCACCAGCTTGGGGATGCCGTTGCCCACCATGTATTTGTACTCGTCCGCCGTGTGGACGGGCCAGCCCCGCCGGGCGCAGACCCAGTTGCCCGCGTCGGCCAGGTCGTCGATGGTGTTCAGCAGGGTCCCGTCCAGGTCAAAGACCACGTGGGTATACCAGGGCGTCATGTCGCTCCCCCCTCTGTCTCGGCCCGGCGCAGCCGCTCGGCCTGGTCGGCGGCGGCCAGGGCGTCGATGAGCTCGTCCAGGCCGCCGTCCAGCACGCTGTCCAGCTTGTACAGGGTCAGGCCGATGCGGTGGTCGGTGACCCGGCCCTGGGGAAAGTTGTAGGTGCGGATGCGCTCGTTGCGCATGCCGGTGCCCACCTGGCTGCGCCGGCGGGCGGCCTGCTCGCCGCTGACCCGCTCCGCCTCCCGGTCGTGGAGGATGGATGCCAGGATGCGCATGGCCCGGTCCCGGTTCTGGAATTGGCTGCGCTCCTGCTGGCACTCCACCACCGTGCCGGTGGGCCGGTGGATGAGGCGGACGGCGGAAGAGGTCTTGTTCACGTGCTGCCCCCCCGCTCCTGAGGAGCGGAACACCTGCATCTCCACGTCGGCGGGGTCCAGCTCCGCCGTCACCTCCTCCAGCTCGGGCAGGACGGCCACGGTGGCGGTGGAGGTGTGGATGCGCCCCCCCGACTCGGTCTCGGGCACCCGCTGCACCCGGTGGACGCCGCTCTCGTACTTCAGCCGGGCGAAGGCCCCCTCCCCCTCCACCAGCAGGGAGAGCTCCTTCACGCCGCCCAGCTCGGTCTCGCTCAGGCCGGTGACCGACACCCGCCAGCCCCGGCGCTCGGCGTACATGGCGTACATGCGGTAGAGGGAGTGGGCGAACAGGGCAGCCTCCTCCCCTCCCACCCCGGCCCGGATCTCCATGATGACGTTCTTGCCGTCGTCCGGGTCCCGGGGCAGCAGGAGCAGCTTCAGCTCATGCTCCAGCCGGGGCAGCTCCTCCTGGCTCCGGCGCAGCTCCTCCCGGGCCAGCTCCCGCATCTCGGGGTCGGAGAGCAGCGCCTGGGCCTGGTCCCGGGCCTCCGCCGCGGCCAGATAGGCCCGGTAGGTCTCCATTAGAGGGCGCAGCTCGGCCTGCTCCCGGTTCAGCCGGGCCACCAGGGCCGGGTCCTCATAGGTCTCCGACGCGGCCAGCCGCGCCTCGATCTGACTGTATCTCGACTCGATGTCCGCCAGCTTGTCCAGCACAGGCGCACCTCCCATCTCTGAGTTCTGAGCTTTTACCGGTCCAGCAGAAAGGACTTCACCAGCGCCATCGGCTCCCGGACGTACATCCACAGCAGGGAGGGCAGGTGGCTGGACGGGGCGGCCAGGGTGGACACCTCCCCGTACCCGTTCCGCTCGGCCAGCAGCCGCACCCGGGCCAGGTGGAAGCCGTTGGACACCACCACCGCGCCGTCGGCAGGGTCACAGCCGTGCTCCAGCAGCAGCTCCCGGCTGTACCGCAGGTTCTGGTCGGTGTTGTGGGACCGGTCCTCCAGTAGGATCTGCTCCTCGGGCACCCCGTTGGCGGTCAGGTAGTCGGCCATGGCCCGGGCCTCGGCGGCGGGCTCGTTGGGCCCCTGTCCCCCCGAGGTGACGATGAGGACGTCCGGGTGGTCCTCCCAGTAGTCCAGCGCCTCGTCCAGCCGGTCCTGAAGCAGGATGGACGGCCCCCACGCCTCCACCTTGCAGCCCAGCACGATCATGACCTCCGGCTCCCCCCGGAGCTGGTCCCGGCCGCCCGTCAGCACGGTGCCCAGCAGGGCAGCGTAGGCCAGCGCGCCGGCCAGGATCAGGGCGATGAGCCCCCGCAGCCACAGCGGCACCCGCCGCCGGCCGGTATACCCCCGGTATGCCATCCGTCTTCCCTCTCTTTCTCTCTCAGCCCTCGCCCCGGGCCTCCTCCAGCTCGGCCTCCAGCCGCTCCCACTGGGCATATAGCTTGTAGATCTCGGTCTCCAGGGCGTCCTTCTGCTCGTAGAGCTCCTGGAGCTTCAGATAGTCGGTCTCATACTCCTTCATCTGTTCGGTGAGCTCGAACATCCGCTCCTCCGCCCGGGCCACCTCCCGCTCGGCGGCCTTCACCTGCTTCTCCAGCTCCTTTGTGCCGCCGGGCCGCCGGGGTTTTTCCTTTTTGGGCTCGGGCGGGGCCGCTTTGGCCGGGGCGGGGGCGGCCTTGGCCCGGTCCCGGGCGGCCAGGTACTCCTGGAAGGTGCCCCGGAAGTCCCGGACCGCGCCGCCCTCCAGCGTCCAGACCCGCTGGGCGAACCGGTCGATGAAGTACCGGTCGTGGGAGACGAAGAGCAGGTCGCCCTCGTACTCCTCCACCGCCGACTCGATCCACTCCCGGCTGTCCAGGTCCAGGTGGTTGGTGGGCTCGTCCAGGATCAGCAGGTTGATCCTGGACGCCATGAGGATGCACAGGCGCAGCCGGCTCTGCTCTCCTCCCGACAGGGCGGACACCGGCTTGAACACGTCCTCCCCCCGGAAGTGGAAGGCGGCCAGCCGGTCCCGGGCGGCCTGGGGAGTGCAGTCCAGCTCCCAGATCAGGGTGTCCACCAGGGACCGCTCCGGGTGCTCGAAGCGCACCAGCTGGGGCAGGTAGCCCACCTTCACCGTGGGGCCGAAGCGGATCTTGCCGGCGTCGGGCTGCTCCTCCCCCAGCAGGATCCTCAGCAGGGTGGTCTTGCCCGTGCCGTTGTCCCCGATGAGGGCGATGCGCTCCCCGCCCCGGACCTCCAGGTCCACCCCGGAGAACAGGGTCCGCCCCCCGAAGGACTTGGCCAGCCCCTTGGCGGTGAACACCTCGTCCCCCCGGAACTCCCGCTCGCCGAACCTCACGTCCAGCTTCCGGGCCTTCCGGGGCCGGTCGGTGACCCGCATCTTCTCGATGCGCTTCTCCATGGACTGGGCCCGCTTGAAGGTCTTGTCGTTGCCCGAGTAGGCCCACACCCGCAGCTGGGCGGCGGCCTTCTCCAGCTGCTGGATCTTGGCCTGCTCCTTCTCGTACTGGCGCAGCTTCTCCTGGTACCGGCGCTCCTTCTCCACGGCGTAAAAGCTGTAGTTGCCCTGGTAGAGCTCCGCCCGCCCGTCCACAATCTCCACGATCCGGTCCACCACCTGGTCCAGGAAATACCGGTCGTGGGAGACGGTGAGCACCGTCCCCCGGAACTTCTCCAGATAGCCCTCCAGCCACTCGGTGGCGTGGAGATCCAGGTGGTTGGTGGGCTCGTCCAGCAGCAGAATGTCGGTGTCCTCCAGGATGAGCCGGGCCAGGTTCACCCGGGTCTTCTCCCCGCCGGACAGGCTGTCGAAGGGCTGCGCCCGCATGGCCGCCGGCACGGACAGGCCGGCGCACACCTTGTTCTTGTTGGTCTCCCGGTCATAGCCGCCCCCCGACTGGAAGGCGGCGGACAGCTTGTCGTACCGGCGCAGCAGGGCGGGGTCGTCCTCCCCCGCCCCCATCCGGCGCTCCAGGGCGGCCATCTCCTCCTCCATGGCCTTCAAGGGGGCGAAGGCGGCGTCCAGCACGTCCTCCACCGTGGTGCCGGCGGGGTAGACGGGGATCTGGGAGATGAGGCCCATCCGCCGGTCGGGGGCGATGACCACCTCCCCCTCATCGGGGGAGAGCTGGCCGGTGAGGATCTTCAGCACGGTGGTCTTGCCCGCCCCGTTGGGGCCCAGCAGGCCGATGCGCTCCCCGGTGTCCACCTGGAAGGTGAGCCCGTCCAGTATTTTCTTGCCGACCTCGAACTCCTTGGTCAGGCCGTTGACTGCGATCTCGATCATGGTTTACTCCTGCTTCAAAACGTGGTAAACTGGCGGTATCAACGAACGAAAGGACGACCTGTATGGACGCCATCCGCTGGAACCCGGACCACACCCTCTCCCTGCTGGACCAGACCGGGCTGCCCGTCCGGGAGGAGTGGATCACCTACGCCGAATACGCCCCCGTCATCGGCGCCATCCGCGCCATGGTGGTGCGGGGGGCCCCCGCCATCGGGGTGGCCGCCGGCTACGCCATGGCCCTGGCCGCCCGGCAGTTCGCCGGGGCGGAGGACTTCGCCGCCCGCATGGACCGGGCCGCCGATGAGCTGGCCGCCAGCCGGCCCACGGCGGTCAACCTCTTCTGGGCGCTGGACCGGATGCGGGCCGCCGTGCGGCGCTTCGGTCCCGACCCAGACGCCCTGGAGCGGGAGGCCGTCGCCATCCACCGGGAGGACGCGGCCATGTGCCGGGCCATGGGGGAGCACGGGGCGGCGGTGGTGCCGGAGGGGGCCCGGATCCTCACCCACTGCAACGCCGGGGCCCTGGCCACCGGGGGGTACGGCACCGCCCTCGGGGTGATCCGGGCCGCCCACGAACAGGGGAAGGTGTCCATGGTCTACGCCGACGAGACCCGCCCCCTGCTCCAGGGGGCCCGGCTCACCGCCTACGAGCTGGCCGCCGACGGCGTGCCGGTGACCCTGATCTGCGACGACATGGCCGGGGCCCTCATGGCCCGGGGACAAGTGGACCTGGTCATCGTGGGCTGCGACCGCATGGCCGCCAACGGGGACTTCGCCAACAAGATCGGCACCTACTCTCTATCGGTGCTGGCCCGGCACCACGGCATCCCCTTCTACACCGCCCTGCCCTCCTCCACCGTGGACCTCTCCCTGCCCGACGGCACGGCCATCCCGGTGGAGGAGCGGGCGCCGGAGGAGGTGTCCGCCTTCGCCGGCGTCCAAACCGGCCCGGCGGGGGTCCCGGTGTGGAATCCCGCCTTCGACGTCACCCCCCACCAGCTGCTCACCGGCATCATCACCGAGAAGGGGGTCCTCTATCCCCCCTTCGGCCGGTCGCTGGCCCAGCGCTTCGGCTGACCTCAGCCCCCGGCGGCTCCTCCCTCCGGGGGTTTTTTATGGGCTTTGGTGGTCTCTCTCCGCATCGGGTGGCCGTCGGGGCGTAAGAAGCTATACCCGAGATGTTCCCGCATCTTTCGTAGGGGCGGCCCCGCGTGGCCGCCCGGCGGTGGGGGTTCCGACGTCCGATGCGCCTCGGCGAATTCGCAACAGGTAGGGCAGGGGCTTGCCCCTGCCGTGGGGGTAGCTCCGCATCTCCCCCGAAGGGGTAGGGGTCATAGGGGGCGAAGCCCCCTATACCACAAATGGGTGGTGGGTGGG
>CALXCP010000066.1 GCA_944386845.1 uncultured Oscillospiraceae bacterium
GCGCCGACATCGCCTGTGACGGCGCCACCCTCAGCCGTCTGGGCATCAGCCACAGCAACAAGGACGACACCCCCGACGCCTGGTTCCACGACGTGGTGCGGGAGGGCTTCTACCTCAACGATCAGGAGCTGGTGCGCCTGTTCGTGGACACCGCCGGCCACCGGCTGGAGGAGCTGCTCCAGTGGGGCCTCACCGTCCGGGGCATGGAGGGGGAGCGGGAGGTGTCCGTCTTCGGCTCGGACATCCTGGACGCCCTCTACGGCCGGGCGAAGGCCCTGGGTGTGGAGTTTCTCCCCGACACCCTGTTCACCGACCTGCTCCAGAAGGACGGGCAGGTCAACGGCGTGGTCTGCCTGGACCTGGCCACCGGGGCGCTGAAGGCCGTCCCCGCCGGGGCGGTGGTCCTGTGCACCGGCGGCTCCCACAACCTGTTCTCCGAGAACAGCGGCTCCACCGACCTGTGCGGCGAGGGGCAGTCCGCCGCCCTCCGGGCGGGGGCCGAGCTCATCGATATGGAGATGATCTCCTTCTGCCCCACCGTCACCCGCTTCCCCACCATGTACAAGGGCAACATCCTGCCCTACATCTTCATCACCACCGGGTACGGCAGCCTGCTGAACAAGTACGGCAAGACCTTCACCCACCGCTACCTCTCCCCCAGGGTGGAGCAGCTGGCCCTGGAGAGCGAGTGGAACAAGATGCTGCTCTCCTATGCCGTCCAGTCCGAGATCCTGGCCGGCCGCGGGACCCGGGAGGGCGGGGTGTACTTCTCCCTGCCCGACCACCCCGCCGAGATCATGGAGGAGCTCTACCGCGACCTGCCCCCCCTGACCACCGGCATCTACGCCGACATCATGAAGATCTTTGCCGCCGGGCGCTCCCTGGTGGTGCAGCCCGCCGCCCACTACTTCGAGGGGGGCATCCGGGTGGCCCCCGACATGAGCACCTCGCTGCCCGGCCTGTTCGCCGCCGGCGAGTGCGCCGGCGGGCTGTTCGGAGCCAACCGGGTGTCCGCCGCCACCACCGAGATGCTGGTGGAGGGGGCGGTGGCCGGCCGGTCGGCCGCCGCCTTCGCCCAGGGCTCCGCCCCCGCCCCCGACGCCGCCCTTCTGGACGCGCTGGAGGACGAGCTGCTGCGCCCCTTCGGCCGGAAGGACGGTCCCGCCCCCTATGAGCTCAAGCGCCGTCTCCACGCGATCACCGCCGAGAGCCTGACGGTGGTGCGCCGGGAGGACGAGCTGCTCCGGGCGGTGGACGCGCTGGACCAGCTGGCCCGGGAGCTGCCCGGGGTGGCCTTTGCCGACCAGGGCCGGGCCTACAACCGCCAGTGGCGGGAGTACCTGGAGCTGCGCAGCATGATCCCCTGCGCCCGGGCCATCGCCCGCTCCGCCCTGCTGCGCCGGGAGAGCCGGGGGGTCCACGTCCGCCGGGACTACCCCCTCACCGACAACAGCCGGTGCCTGTACAACATCGTCCTGTCCCAGCGGGGGCAGTGCGAGACGCTGGTGCCCGCCGTCCTCGCCTATGAGAAGCCCCAGGACGGCGCGTGGCGCTACACCGACTACATCGAGCGGGTCGTGGAGGACCTGGACGGAAAGGAGCCCAGACCATGAAGGAATACCATGTGACCGTCCGGCGCTCCGGCCCGGACGGGGCGGACAGCCGCCTGCAGGAGTACACCGTCTCCTTCCCCGACGGGGAGATCGTCTCGGTGCTCAACGTGCTGGAGGCCATCTATCGGGAGCAGGACCCCACCCTGGCCTTCTTCGACCACGCCGCCTGCCGGCAGGCCGCCTGCGGCAAGTGCATGGTGCGGGTGGACGGGGCGGTGAAGCTGGCCTGCAAGGAGCCGGCTCACGAGACCATGCTGCTGGAGCCCTACAACAGCGCCCGGGTGGTCCGGGACCTGCTGTGCCGCAGCTGAGAGGGGGCCTTTCCATGGAGGAAAACATCAACCGGGAGGAGACCGCCGCTCCGGAGCAGCCTCTGCTCCGGCTGGACGACCTGCACACCAGCTTCTTCACCAAGCAGGGGGTGGTCCGGGCGGTGGACGGCGTGTCCATCGACATCCCCGCCGGCAAAACGGTGGGCCTGGTGGGCGAGTCGGGCTGCGGCAAGAGCATGACCGCCATGTCCATCATGGGCCTGGTGAGCCGGCCGGGCAAGATCACCGGCGGCAGCATCCTCTTCCACGGGGAGGACCTGCTCCAGCTCTCCCCCAGGGCCCGGCGGCAGATGTGCGGTGACAAGATCTCCATCATCTTTCAGGAGCCCATGACCTCCCTCAACCCCGTGATGACGGTGGGGACCCAGGTGCGGGAGGCCATCCTCACCCACCGCAGGGACATCTCCAAGGCCCAGGCCCGGGAGCAGGTGCTGGACCTCTTCCGCCAGGTGGGCATCCCCGACCCCGAGCGGCGGTACGCCAGCTACCCCCATCAGCTCTCCGGCGGCCTGCGGCAGCGGGTGATGATCGCCATGGCCATGGCCTGCAGCCCCGACCTGCTCATCGCCGACGAGCCCACCACCGCCCTGGACGTGACCATCGAGGCCCAGATCCTCCACCTGATGCGCAAGCTGCAGCGGGATCACGGCACCTCCATCCTCATGATCACCCACAACCTGGGGGTGGTGGCCGAGATCTGCGACTACGTCTACGTGATGTACGCCGGCAAGGTGGTGGAGTTCGCCGAGGTCCACGAGCTGTTCCGCCGGCCCAGCCACCCCTATACCCAGGGGCTCATCCGCTCCCTGCCCAGCCTGGAGGCCCCCCAGGGACGGCTGTACAACATCAAGGGCATGGTGCCCGATCTGCTCCATCTGCCGGAGGGCTGCCGCTTCGCCCCCCGGTGTGAGCGGGCCTGCCCCCGCTGCCACGGGGAGGTCCCCCCGCTGTACGACATCGGGGGCGGACATCTGGTGCGCTGCTTCCTCTATGACTCAGGGGAGGCGGCCCCGGAGGAGCCGGCGGACGGCGCCGGCCGGGAAGGAGGGAACACCTGATGGAACACGAGGTCATGCTCCAGGCCCAGGGCCTGGTGAAGGACTTTCGCGTCCCCGGCGGCGTGGTCAGCTCGGTGGCCGGGGTGGATCTGGAGATCTACCGGGGGGAGACCCTGGCCCTGGTGGGCGAGTCGGGCTGCGGCAAGTCCACCCTGGGCCGGCTGCTGATGCGGCTCATCGAGCCCACCGCCGGCAAGGTGATCTTCGACGGGGTGGACCTGAACAGCGTCTCCCCCGCCCGCATGCGCGCCCTGCGGCAGCGGATGCAGATCATCTTCCAGGACCCCTTCTCCTCTCTGGACCCCCGGATGACGGTGGGCCAGATCATCGAGGAGCCCCTGAAGATCCACCGGCTCTGTCCCGACAAGAAGGAGCGGGAGGCCCGGGTGCGCGCCCTGATGAAACGCATCGGCATCCGCCCCGAGTACTACGACCGCTATCCCCACCAGTTCTCCGGCGGGCAGCGGCAGCGGGTGGGCATCGCCCGGGCCCTGGCCCTCAAGCCCGAGTTGGTGGTGTGCGACGAGCCCGTCTCCGCCCTGGACGTGTCCATCCAGGCCCAGATCCTCAACCTGCTCCAGGACCTGCAGCAGGAGTTCCACCTCACCTATCTCTTCATCTCCCACGACCTGAGCGTGGTGCGCTATATCTCCGACCGGGTGTGCGTCATGTTCCTGGGCCGGATCTGCGAGATCGGGGACGCGGAGGAGGTCTACTCCCACCCCCGCCACCCCTATACGAAGTTCCTGATGGACTCGGTCCCCCTCCCCGACCCGGACAAGCGCAAGGAGGACAAGGACCTGCTCACCGGCGAGGTGCCCAGCCCCATCGCGCCCCCCAGCGGCTGCCGCTTCCACACCCGGTGCCCCTATGCCCAAGACATCTGCGCCCAGGAGCCGCCCCCCGCCTTCCGGGACCTGGGCGGCGGCCACGGCTGCGCCTGCCACTTCCCCCTGGACTGACCCGCGCCGAACAGAAGGGAGCTGATCGTTGTGACCGCGAAGCCCACCCCCCTGCCCTCCGCCATGGAGGACGCCTATGTCCGCATCCTCCGGGAGGAGCTGGTCCCCGCCATGGGCTGCACCGAGCCCATCGCCGTGGCCTACGCCGCCGCCCGCTGCCGCCAGGCCCTCGGGGCGCTGCCCCAGCGCTGCCTGCTCTCGGTGAGCGGCAACCTCATCAAGAACGTCAAGAGCGTCATCGTGCCCAACACCGGCGGGCTGAAGGGGCTGGAGGCCTCGGTGGCCGCCGGCGCCGTGGCCGGGGACGCCGACGCGGTGCTGGAGGTGGTCTCCCGCATCACCCCCGACCAGTACCCGGACATCGCGGACTACCTGGCCCGACATGAGATTCGGGTGGAGCTGGCCGACACCGACGAGACCTTCTACCTGGAGCTGACCATGTGGGCGGGGGAGCACTCCGCCCGGGTGGTCATCTCGGGCTATCACACCAACATCGTTCTGCTGGAAAAGGACGGGCGGCCCCTCTTCCGCTCCGGGGACGCCGGCGCCCAGGAGGGGGGGCTCACCGACCGCAGCATCCTCAGCGTGGCCGACATCCTCACCTTCGCCGACACCGTCCCCCTGAGCCGGGTGGCTGACGTGCTGGAGCGGCAGGTGGCCTACAACACCGCCATCGCCGACGAGGGCCTCTCCGGCCAGTGGGGGGCCCAGGTGGGCCGCACCCTCATGACCCAGTACGACAGCAGCGACCTGGTCCTCCGGGCCAAGGCCTACGCCGCCGCCGGCAGCGACGCCCGGATGAGCGGCTGCAGCCTCCCGGTGGTCATCGTCTCGGGCAGCGGCAACCAGGGCATGACCGCCTCCCTGCCCGTGGTGGTCTTCGCCCGGGAGCTGAACAAGGGGCACGAGGAGCTGCTCCGGGCCCTCATCGTGGCCGACCTGGTCACCATCCACCAGAAGACGGGGATCGGCCGTCTGTCCGCCTTCTGCGGGGCGGTGAGCGCCGGCATCGGCGCCGCCGCCGGCATCGCCTTCCTGTACGGCGGGCGGTACGAGGCGGTGGCCCACACGGTGGTCAACGCCCTGGCCATCCTGTCGGGCATGACCTGTGACGGGGCCAAGCCCTCCTGCGCCGCCAAGATCGCCGCGGCGGTGGACGCGGGCATCTTCGGCCTGAAGCTCTACCTCAACGGCCAGCAGTTCTACGCCGGGGAGGGCATCGTCACCAAAGGGGTGGACAAAACCATCCAGAACGTGGGCCGCATGGCCCGGGAGGGCATGCGGGAGACCGACCGGGAGATCCTGCGCATCATGGTGGGCGACTGATCCGCTGAAAAAATGACAGCGGGGGGCGCGGCCAGATCGGCCGCGCCCCCCGCTTCCGTTTCTCCGTTCACCGCTGCCGGTCCAGCTCCCGGCGCACCGTGCGGCTGAGCAACTCCTGCCCCTCCGGGGAGCGGAGCACCTCCAGCACGGTGGTGCGCAGCAGCTCCCGGAAGGCCTCGTTTTTGGCGAAGGCGTCGAACACCGCCCCCGCGCTCTCCCCGTGGGCCACCGGGGCGGCCTTGGGCCGGGGGGCGGGGCGGCCGGCGGGGGCGGCGGGCTCCTCGTCGGCCCAGGCCCCGTCCATCCAGCTGTCCTGCCGGGTGCGGTCGTTGCTCTCCCCCCGGAGATAGAACAGGGAGACGCCGAAGAAGTCGGCCAGCTTCTGCTGCTGCTCCTGTGTGGGGGTCTGCCGCCCCGTCTCAAACTTCTCCGCCGCGTTTTTGGGCAGCCCCAGGGCCGCCGACAGCGCCGGGCGGGTCAGCCCCCGCTCGGTGCGCAGCTCCCCGATCCTCTGTGCCAGTGTGACCATGTGTGTTCCTCCTTTTTTCGCCGTTCCGGCGTCACCAGATCTTCTCCGCGTCCCGGCGCAGGGGGAGCCGGAAGATCTCCTCCACCGCCCCGCGGTATTCCGCCGCCCCCCGGGCCTTCCGCAGCCGCCGGGCGGCCCCCTCCCGGCCGTCGAACAGCCCCAGGAGATAGTGCCACAGCTCCTTCAGGTGGAAGGCGGCGTGGTCGGGGCTCTGGAAGCGGCGGCAGTAGCTCTCATACAGGGCGTCGTGATAGGCCCGCAGCTCCTCCAGCGAGGCGGGCGGCCCGCCCCGGGCCTTGCGCAGCAGGGCGGGGTCGGCCAGCAGGCCCTGCCCCAGCATCACCGCGTCCAGCCCCGGGAAGCGGGCCTCCACGGCGGCCAGGTCCGCCGCCGTCACCAGCCCGCCGTTGTAGCACACCCTCCCGGGGTACCGCCTCAGGGCGTCCTCAAAGGCGTCCAGCCGCACGGGGTGCCGGTAGAAGTCGTCCCGCACCCGGGGGTGGATGATGAGCAGGGCGGCCGGGTATTGGGCGTAGATGTCCAGCAGCCGGGGGAACTCCCCCGGGTCGTGGACCCCCAGCCGGGTCTTCAGGGAAACGGGCAGGGGGCTGCGGG
Source organism: uncultured Oscillospiraceae bacterium (assembly GCA_944386845.1). GTDB lineage: Bacteria > Bacillota > Clostridia > Oscillospirales > Oscillospiraceae > CALXCT01. The sequence continues at coordinate 6,436 of CALXCP010000066.1, forward strand.
AGAACACCGTGTCCAGAAAGGCGTCCAGCTCCTCCGGTACGGACAGGAAGCCCGCCCCCTTCTTCTTGGCGGTCACCGTCCCCGACGGGCAGCCCAGGTTCAGGTCCACCTCGTCATAGCCCATGGCCTTCAGCTCCCCCGCCGCCCAGAGGAAGTCCTCCGCGTCCCGGGTCATGAGCTGGGGGACGCAGGGCACCCCCTTGTTGACCTCCGGGGCCACCTCCCGGAGCTGCCGGGGGGTGAAGCAGTGGTCCCGGGTGGGGGAGACGAAGGGCATGTAGTACCGGTCCGCCCCGGGGAAGAGGCGGCGGTGCACCTGCCGGAAGGCGGCCCCGGTGACCCCCTCCAGGGGGGCGAAATAGTACCGCACGGCCGTTCACCGGAATTCCGCCCGGGACAGGTCCAGGGGCTGTCCGCAGCGGTTGTCGATGTCCGTGCCATTGCCCTCGAACACGCTGCCGATAAAGTTCAGGGCCAAATCGGTGGGCACCTGCTCCAGCACCACGGCGGTGCCGTTGTCCCGGAAGGTATTGTCGTTATAAAGGGAGTGGTTGGCGCTGCCCTCCTTGCTGTTGAAGTGGAGTCCCACGCCGTTGTCCGCGAAAGTACAGCCGATGCTGTTGATCCAAGCGGTGCCACAGCCGTAAAGGCCCGTGTCCCAGCCGGTGAACAGGCAGTTCGTGGCCCGGGCGTTGGCCGCGGCGGAGAGGGCCACGCCGCCGTTTCCACGAAATTCGATGTCCTGGAAATAGGAGATCCACCCGTCCTCCCTGGCCTCCACTCGGATGGAACCGGTAAACACGGTGCGCCCCTCCCCGCCGGTACTGCCGTAGAGGTTGATGGCCCTGCCGTGGAGCACCAGCGTCCCGTCGTAGGTCAAGGCCGGAAGATAAATATTTACATTGGGCGAGGGGTCCGCCGCGGCGGCGATCTCGTCAATGAGGGCCTGGAGCTCCTCTGTGGTGCCCATGGGCACATCCTCGGGGTAGTAGTCCTCGGCGGGGAGGGGGGAGAGGATATACTTCACCCCCAGGCGGATGGTGTCCCCGTTCTTCATGTCAATGGTCCACACCATCTCCGCCGCCGCTTCGGCATCGGCCTCGAGGGTGTAGTCCACCAGGCTGACCAGCGGCACATCCGGGAAGGCGCTGTGGGGGGCGGGAGCGGTGCAGACAAACTTCGCGCCGCCCCCTTCTATGGTGGGAAATTCGGCGGTGACCCGGTCGATCTTTTCCAGAAACGCCGCTCCCGCGTCGGTGCCTGTGTCCGCATCGTGGACACGCAGGAGGACCGGGCCGCGATAGGCGTCCCCGATCGCGGCGTTTTGGCGCATTTCCTGGACCGGTTCCTGAAGGCTGGCGGACTCGCTCAGAAACAGGTGATAGGTCCCGCTGAGATCGCTGTAGTACACCTCGCCCACCCCCTCGCAGATCTGCGGATGGGTCAGGTGATATCCGGCCGCGATCCCTCCCACCAGCAGGAGGGGCATAAGGACCATCAGGGCCCTGCGCCAGCCCTTGGCCGGCGCCTTGAGATGGCTGCGCCGATTGACCGTTTGGGCGCAGTATGGGCAGAAGGCGGCCTCTTCCGGCAGGGTGGCGCCGCAATGGGGGCAGACCTTCTGTTTTTCTGTATGCTCCGCCATATCACAGCGCCTCCATCAGCCGAAGTACATTGGGATACCGCTTCTGCGGCATCATCTGGGTGCACCGCTCCACCACCCGGCCCAGGTGGCCGGGGGCCAGCTTCCGGGAGGGGTGCTGCCCGGTGCGCATCACATTGATGAGAATACCCATGGCGTAGATGTCCGCCCGTCCGTCGGTCTGGGACAGGCCGTACTGCTCCGGGGCGGCGAAGCCGGTGGTGCCCAGCACCTGGGTGTCGGTGTCCTGGGCGGGCTTGTGCAGGCGGGCGGCGTCAAAGTCGATGAGCACCGCCTCCCGGCCCCGGAGCAGGATGTTCTCCGGCTTCACGTCCCGGTGTACCGCCCCGAGGGAGTGGAGCACCCACAGCGCCTGGCACACCTGCCGGGCGATGCGCCGGGTCTCCCGGGGGGAGCACAGGCCGCCCCGGAGCACGCAGTCCAGGGTATCCCCCTGGACGTACTCCTCCAGCACCAGGTTGTCCTCCCCCCTGGTGGCCACCTCGTAGACCTGGGGCAGGTGTTCGCACTGAACGTCCCGGAGACGGCGGTACACCTCGGCGCTGCCCGCGTACTGCCGCAGGACGAAGCGCCGCCCCGTCTCCCGATGGCGCAGCAGGCGGATGGTCCCCCGGGGGCCCTCCTTCAGGGGGCGGACCACTTCGAACTCCCGCTCCAGCGCCTCCCGCAGCCAGTCGTACACGTCCTCTCGCCCCCCACCCCAAAATTTTCTTCCAAACGATGCAGGCAGTTTATTGTTTTTCCGGCCCGTTTGCGTTATCATCAAGTATATCCTGTTTCACCGGGGAAGTAAAGGGGGCTGTCCGCATGAACATCAAGGAGAAGGGGGTCCGGCTCCGGGCCAAGAGCACCAGCGACCTCACCGAGGCGCTCATGCGCGCCCCCACGGTGGACGACTATCTCCGGGAGAACCGGGCCGAGCTGACCGGCCGGGAGCTGACCGACCTGCTCTCCCCCCTGCTCCGCCGCTCCGGCCTGTCCAAGGCGTCCATCGCCCGGGCGGCGGGGATGAGCGACGTCTACTTCCACCAGATCTTCTCGGGCCGCCGCCGGCCCACCCGGGACCGGCTTTTGTGCCTGTGCATCGCCCTGCACGCCACCCGGGAGGAGACCCGGGCTCTCCTGCGCCGCAACGGCTGCGCCCCTCTGGACCCCCGGGACCGGCGGGACGCCATCGTCCTGTACGGCCTCATCCGGGGGCAGGACCTGGACGCCCTCAACGACGAGCTGTTCACCCACGGGGAGAAGGCCCTGTCCTGACCCCGCCCGCCGCCGCCCCGCCCGGGCGGCGGCGCTTTTTCTTGCCAAGGGGACCGGGACGTATTATAATAAGGGCAGAAAACCCGCATGGAGAGGAGCGTGCCCCCATGGAAAACCGCCTGTTCACCAACGCCCACATCCTGGCCTGGCTGCAGTACTTCGCCGACAACACCGAGGTGGACCTGGAGAAGGTCAAGCTGCTGGACATCACCCGCCGGAACAAGAACCTCATCCCCACCGTGGAGTCCAACTCCGCCGTGCTGGTCTTCACCGAGGCGGGCCACCCCGACATCTTCTACCGGATGTGGAACGCCGGCCTGGGGGAGTGCGAGGTCTGGTACAACGAGGGGTCCGACCCCGCCGGCCCCATCAAGCACGACCTGCTCCGGGACATGATCGACCGGGGCATCAACGCCTCGGCGGGGATGCTCATCCTCAACCCCAACGCCCGCTCCACCTATAAGATCGGGATGCGCAACTCCAGCTTCTCCCGGGGCTCCGTCCACTA
>CALXCP010000067.1 GCA_944386845.1 uncultured Oscillospiraceae bacterium
GGCTGCGTGAAGATGACCCCCGCCCACGACCCCAACGACTTCGAGGTGGGCCTGCGGCAGCATCTGGACACCATCCGGGTGCTGGACGACCACGGCGTGGTCAACGAGAACGGCGGCAAGTACCAGGGGCTGGACCGGTATGAGGCCCGGAAGCGGATCGTGGCCGACCTGGAGGCGCTGGGCCTGCTGGAGAAGGTGGAGGACCACCAGCACAACGTGGGCACCTGCTACCGCTGCGGCACCGACGTGGAGCCCATCATCTCCGCCCAGTGGTTCGTGAAGATGGAGCCCCTGGCCAAAGAGGCCCTGCGGGTGGTGAACGACGGGGAGGTCAGGTTCGTCCCCGACCGCTTCTCCAAGATCTACACCAACTGGATGGAGAACGTCCACGACTGGTGCATCAGCCGGCAGCTCTGGTGGGGCCACCAGATCCCCGTGTGGTACTGCGCCGACTGCGGCAAAATGACGGTCACCCGGGACGACCCCACCCAGTGCGCCCACTGCGGCAGCAAAAACATCCAGCGGGATCCCGACGTGCTGGACACCTGGTTCTCCAGCGCCCTGTGGCCCTTCTCCACCCTGGGCTGGCCGGATCAGACGGCCGACCTGGACTATTTCTACCCCACCGACGTGCTGGTCACCGGGTATGACATCATCTTCTTCTGGGTGGCCCGGATGATCTTCTCCGCCTGCGAGCACACCGGCAAGCCCCCCTTCCACACCGTGTTCATCCACGGCCTGGTCCGGGACGACAGGGGCCGGAAGATGTCCAAGAGCCTGGGCAACGGCATCGACCCCCTGGAGATGGCCGAGCAGTTCGGGGCCGACGCCCTGCGCTTCAACCTCATCACCGGCAACTCCCCGGGCAACGACATGCGCTTCTACACCGAGCGGTGCGGCGCCATGCGCAACTTCGCCAACAAGATTTGGAACGCCAGCCGCTTCCTCATGATGAACCTGACCATCGAGAAGTGTGAGCTGCCCGGGCAGCTGGAGCCCGAGGACAAGTGGATCCTCTCCAAGCTCAACAGCCTCATCCCCGACGTCACGGACAACATGGAGAAGTTCGAGCTGGGGGTGGCCGCCCAGAAGATCTATGACTTCATCTGGGACGACTACTGCGACTGGTATATCGAGCTGACCAAGACCCGCCTGCAGGGGGACGATGAGGACGGCAAGGTCCGGGCGCAGCAGGTGCTGTGCCGGGTCCTCACCGACATGCTCAAGCTGCTCCACCCCTTCATGCCCTTCATCACCGAGGAGATCTGGCAGGCCCTTCCCCACGAAGAAGAGCGGAGCCGTCGTGAGCAGCGCGGATGGACCGAAGCGAAGGCGAGCGCAGGGGCGCAAGCCCCGGAGACCAGCCTGAGTCGGAGGGAAGCCGCGCGTTGCGAACAGGCGGAGCTTGACAACAGGGCCGGGGACTTCCTGATGCTCTCCGACTGGCCCAGGGCCGACCCCGCCCTCTCCTTCCCCGCCGAGCAGGCGGCCATGGAGAAGGTCATGGCGGCCATCGGCGCCGTGCGCAGCCGCCGGGCTGAGATGAACGTGCCCCCCAGCCGGAAGGCCCACCTCACCGTGGTCACCGCCCAGCCCGACGTGTTCCAGGCGGGCATCCCCTTCCTGAAGCGGCTGGCCGGGGCCGAGGAGGTCACCGTCACCGGGCAGGCCCCCGCCTCCACTGACGGGATGGTGTCGGTGGTCACCGCCGACGCCCAGATGTATCTCCCCCTGGCCGAGCTGGTGGACCTGGAAAAGGAGCGGGCCCGGGTGGCCAAGGAGCTGGAGCAGGCCCGGGCCAACCTGCAGCGCATCGAGAGCAAGCTGGCCAACGAGAGCTTCGTCTCCAAGGCCCCCGAGGCGGTGGTCAACGCCGAGCGGGAGCGGGCCGAGAAGGCCCGCAGCCTCATCGCTCAGCTGGAGGAGACCGCGGCGGGGCTGAACTGAATCCTGAAAAACGATGGGGCCCCGCCCCGGCACATGCCGGGGCGGGGCCCTTCCCTGTCCTTATTTCACCCGCAGGCGCTTGGCCAGCTCCCCGTCGGGGGTGACCACGGCGGTCTGATAGGTGGTGTACACCACCATGCCCGGCCGGGCGCCGGCGGGCTTCTTCACGAACTTCACCGGCGTGTAGTCCACCGGGACCCGGTCGCCGTCCCGGGCCTGGGAGTACCAGGCGGCCAGCACCGCCGCCTCGCGGAGAGACTGCAGGTCGGGCTCCCTCCCCTCGGTCCACAGGATGACGTGGGCCCCGTGGATCTTCTGGGTATGGAGCCAGATGTCGCTCTTGAAGGCCTGCTTGCAGGTGAGCTGGTCGTTCTGGGTGTTGTTCTTGCCCACCGAGATGCGCAGGCCGGCGGTGGAGCGGAACTCCAGGGGCCTGGAGGCCACCCGCTTCTCCCTCCCCCTGGCCTTGGAGGGCCGGCGGAGGTAACCGGTATCGGTGAGCTCCTGCCGGATCTCCTGCAGGTCCCGCTCCCCCTCCGCCAGGGCGATGTTCTCCAGCACGCTGTTCAGATAGTCCAGGTCCCGCCGGCCCTTCTCCAGCTGCCCGGTGAGCATCTGCTCCGCCGTCTTGGCCTTGTTGTACTCCTTGTAGTATCGGGCGGCGTTCTGCTGAGGGGTGAGCAGCGGGTCAAGTTTTATGTCAACCTCTCCCCCGTCGGGGTCGTAGAAGTCCTCGGTGGTGAACCGGGCCATCCCCCGCTCCATCCGCCACAGGTTGGCGGTGATCAGGTCGCCCCACCTGCGCAGGTGCTCCCGGTCCCGGGCGCCGGCCAGCTCCTTCTCCTGGGCGGCGATCTTCCGGGCGGCCCGGTCCCGGGCGTTGGTCACCAGGCGGATCAGGTCCTGCCCCTTCTGGCGCACCCGCTCCTGGGTCTCCCTGGTCTCGTAGAACTCGTCCAGCAGCTTCCCGAAGCTCTCCAGCTCCCGCAGCTCGGCGGAAAAGCCGTACTGGAGCACCGGCAGACAGCTGAAGTCCATGGGCCGGCCCTCCCGGAGCAGGAGATATGGTGTAAACTTTTTTCCCTTTACGATATCCGCCACCCAGAGGATCCGGTCGATGAACCGGGCCCGGTCCCCGATCTGGTCCAGCCGGGCGTCCACCTGGCCGCAGGTCTGGAACACGATCTCCCGGCACAGCAGCGGGGAGATCCCCCCAAAGGTGTCCAGCAGCCAGCGGGCGGCCTCCCGCTCCGGCGGAGCGGCCTCCAGCAGGGCGGTCAGCTCCTCCTCCGAGGTCCCCGGCAGGCTGCGCTTGTCCATGGCCGGGGGCAGACGATAGAACATGCCGGGCAGCACCTGCCGCTGGGGGGACATCTCAGCGTCCACCCGGCGCAGGCAGTCCACGATCCGCCCCTCCCCGTCCAGCAGGATCAGGTTGGCCCGGCGGCCCATGGCCTCCAGCACCAGCTGCCGGGGCACCCGGTCCCCCAGCTCGTCGGTTGCCTCGATTTTTATGTCAACCACCCGCTCCATGGGCGGCTGGTCGACGGACAGGATGCGGCCCCCGGTGAGGTGCTTGCGCAGCAGCATGCAGAACATGGGGGGCTTGTCCGGGTTCTCCCGCCCCGAGGCGGTGAGCTGGGCCCGGGGGTGGGCCGGGTTGGCCGACAGGAGCACGCGCACGTTCCCCTCCGTCCCCCGGACGGCCAGCACCACCTCGTCCCGGGCGGGCTGGTGGATCTTATCGATGCGGCCGCCCGGGAGCGCGCGGCGCAGCTCCTCGGTCACGGCGGTCATGCAGACGGCGTCCATGGGCATGGCTCATCCCTCCATCATGGCGGCGAACAGCTCGTTGAGCCGCCCGGTCTCCCCCCGGAGATAGAGCCAGCCGAACAGGGCCTCCAGCCCGGTGGCGGTTTGATACTCCTCCCGGGTGGCGGCAGAGGGGACGGCGTGGGGCTTGGCGTTGCGCCCCCGGCGGAACACCGCCTCCTCCTCCCCGGTGAGCAGGGGGCGGATCCGCTCCAGCGCGGCGGCCTGGGCGGGGGCGGAGACGTAGGTCACCGTGGCCCGGTGCAGGTTCCGGGCGGTGGCCTTTCCGTGGAGGCACAGCCAGGAGCGCACCATCAGCTCGAACACCCCGTCCCCCAGATGGGCCAGGCCCAGGCTGCTGATGCTCTGGAGCTGGTCCTCTGCGGCGTTCAGGTGAAAATAATCGGTCATGGGGTCTCCCTCTTTCTGCGTTTTCTCTGGTAGATGACGTCCCCCGCGATGAGCACCGCGCACCCCAGCACCAGCAGGACCAGGATCAAAATGGCGCAGTTGCGGAAGAACACGGCGGGCAGGATGTTGATGATCTCGTCCACGCCGCCGTCCAGGATCCAGTTCTCCTTCCCCGGGAAGAAGACGGCGTGGAACGCCACGAAGGCCCGCTGGAAATCCAGGGCGGCCCACCCGGCGATGAGCAGGAAGACGGCCGCCAGCCCCGTCCCGGCCCAGGATCCCGGCCCGCGGCCCAGGATGGGCCGGGGGCGGCGTCCGGCCAGCCGGGCGCCGATGAGCAGCGCGGCCAGCAGGACCAGCGACCCCGCCGCCACCCGCAGGTCCAGCAGGAAGAGCACCTTCACGTCCTCGAAGTGGGACCGGCCCCAGTCGCTCCAGGCCAGCGCGCCGGTGGAGAACTCATCGGTCTTTCCCACGCAGAAGTCCAGCATCTCGTCGAAGGCCTGCCGGATCTCCCCCTCGCTCCAGGGGGTGGTCTCGGTGAGCCGGAGGGCGTCGATGTGGGCGTAGTAGAAGGGGCGGCAGAGGATGGGGGTGGCGATGGAGGCGGACAGCAGCAGGGCCGCCATCACCACGGCCAGCGCCACGGTGAGCAGCCGGCTCTCTTTCACGGGTCTCATGGGGTCTCCTCTCTCTCCGGGAAGCCGGAGGTCACGATGAGCACCTGGGAGGGCAGGTAGAACAGCCACATCCCCACCCGGGCGAAGGCATAGACCGCCGCCGGCACCGCGCCGGGCCCGAGGTTGAAGGCGCCCACGCACAGGTCACAGCAGGCGAACAGGACCAGTCCCGCCCCGAACAGACGCCCATAGGGAGCGGGCGAGGTGAGGGCGTGGACGGCGTTGGACAGCAGCATGGAGTAGTACACCAGGGCCAGGGCGTTCAGCGGGGTCAGCGCCCCCAGCCCCCAGCCCGCCAGCAGCAGCGCGGCGGGCAGGGCCAGCCGCAGGGGGAGCAGCGTCCGCCCGTCCCCCCGGACCAGCCGCAGGAGGTAGCACAGCTGCACCCCCACGAACAGGCACACCCCCGCGGCGTACCAGCGGTCCAGCATCAGCAGGAACAGGTCGGCCCCCGCCGTCAGGACCAGGGCGGCGGCCACCAGCCGCTCCCCGCCCCGGCGGGCGCTGAGCACCGCCGTGGCCAGACAGAGCAGCACCCCGGCGTATTTCAGCCAGCTTCCGGCGGGGTGCCCCCCCGACAGGTCCAGGGCCAGGAAGGCCAGGTACAAAGCGGCTTCCGCCCCCCAGAAGCCTCCCTTCAGCCAGGCCGGCAGCGATGTCCTCACGGCGGTGCCCCCTCTCCGCCCCGCAGCGCGGGGATACAAGGTGCAGTATAGCACATCCCCCGGGGATTTTCCACTCCTCTTTCCAGGTTTGCCTCTTGACAAGAGTCCGAAATCGGATTATAGTCTCAATATCGTAATACGAAATCGTACTATGTGGAGTGAACCGCATGGAAAACCATCGCAGCGAGCTGGACCGCTTTTACCGGTGTACCATCCGGATGGACGGGCTTTATTACCTGGCCGCCCGGCATCTCGGGGTCAATGAGAACACCCTCTCCCTGTTCTACGCCCTGGACGGAGGGGCTCCCCTCTCCCAGAAGCAGCTGGCCGAGGAGATGCTCATCCCCAAGACCACGGTGAACTCGGTGGTGCAGGAGTATGTCCGGGAGGGCTATCTTCAACTTCTCCCCGCCCCTCACGGGCGGGAGAAAACGGTCTCTCTGACCCCGGAGGGGCAGGCTTACGCCCGGCAGCTCCTTCAGCCCATCTACGCGGCGGAGGAGGAGGCCATGGCGGCCACCCTTTCGCGCTTCTCCCCCGAATTTCTCCTGGCGGCGGAGGACCTCACGGAGCAGCTGTACCGGTCCTTCCACCGACACATCCTGAGTCAAAAGGAGCACTGACCCCCATGGACCCCAAGACCCTGTTCGCCCGGACGGCCCCCGGGCGCCTGTTCTTCCTGGCCGCCGTCCCCGGCGCCGTGGGCATGCTGGCCTCCGCCCTGTATCAGCTCATCGACGGCATCCTGGTGGGGCAGGTGCTGGGGGAGGCGGCCTTCGCCGCCATCAACCTGGCCATGCCCTTCGTCATCATCAACTTCGCCCTGTCCGACATGATCGGGGTGGGCTCCTCGGTGCTCATCTCGGTGCGGCTGGGACAAAAGGAGACCGGAGAGGCCAGCAACGTCTTCACCTGCGCCTGTCTGCTCATCGTGGGCACCGGGCTGGCGGTGGGCGCGGTCCTCTTTCTGTCGGCCCCCCTGCTCATGGAGCTGATGGGGGCGGATGGAGAGCTGGCCGCCCTCGGGGCCGAGTACCTGCGGGTGTACGCCCTGTTCTCCCCGGTGACCACCATCATCTTCGCCTCGGACAACTACCTGCGCATCTGCGGCCGGATCCGCATGAGCATGTGGCTGAACATCCTCATGTCCGTCCTCACCGCCGTGCTGGAGTTCGCCCTGCTGGTGGTCTTTGACCTTGGCATCTGGGCGGCCGCCCTGGCCTCCTCCCTCGGGATGGTGGCCTGCGTGGTCATCGCCCTGTGGCCCTTCGCCCGGGGGGAGATGCCCCTGTGCTTCTGCCGCCCCCAGTTCTCCCGGCGCATGGTGGGGCAGATCGTGGCCAACGGGAGCCCCACCTTCCTGAACAACATCTCGGGACGGATCACCTCCATCCTGATGAACATGGTGCTGCTGCGGCTGGGCGGGCAGAACGCCGTGTCCATTTACGGCATCCTCATGTACGCCGACGGGCTGGTCCAGCCCCTGCTCTACGGCTGCTGCGACTCCCTTCAGCCGGCGGTGAGCTACAACTGGGGGGCGGGCGACCTGCGGCGCATCCGGGCCATCGAGAAGTACTGCTTCTCCGCCGCCGCGGTCATCTCCCTGGCGGCCGCCGCCGTGCTGTTCTGCTTCCCCGGCGCGGTGACCGCCCTGTTCCTCTCCGACATGGACGCCGGATTCCTGGACGTGGCCCGGACGGCCATCCGCCTGTTCGCCCTGACCTATCTCACCCGGTGGTTCTCCTTCGCCGTCCAGAGCCTGATGACCGCCGTGGAGCAGGCGGGGGCCGCCTCCCTCATCTCCCTCTCCACCGCGCTGATTTTCCCGGTGGCCCTGCTGGCCGCCCTGTGGCCCCTCGGGCTGACGGGGATCTGGCTCAACTTCGCCGCCACCGCCCTGCTGGCCGCCGGGCTGTCCGGCGTCCTTCTTGCCCGCTTCCTGCGGCGGTCCCGCAAAAACGCCCCTGTGGCATGATCCCGGCCGCCGCCCGAACAAAAGGTGATGCTCCCGGCCGTCCCGATCTCCCGGTCATCAAAAACGATCTCACACACGTTCTCCTCTGTCCACCGGAGACGATAGTCCTTCCCGGCAGTCCCTTTGGGCAGGTAGAAAAAGCCGGAGCTGCCGCTCTCTGCTCCGGACTCACGTCCGGACCAGTACATCTGGTCGTCTAAAAAGCCGCCCACGAGGATGGTTCGGACCGTATAGGCCCCCTCCGGAGAGTGGGAGACCTGAAGCCGACCGGACAGCAACTCCCACTCATCCGCCACCAGCCAGATGCACAGTGCCAGGGACAGGATGACCGTCACCCCAAAACCCTGCCAAAACCTCTTCCTGCCGTGCATATCCACTCTCCCTCTCACAGGAGCAGACTCAGGAGGACCCGGTCCAAATTCCAAATGACCGCACCGATCAGGACCAGCCCTGCCGCCGCGCCGCAGAGCAGCCCCAGGAAGAAGAGCAGCACATTCCGCTCCCCTTCCGGTATCCGGTCTCTCATCCCCATCTCCTCCTCACCCGGCGTGAGCCGTGTCTCCTCCCCGTCTCACGTCAGCCGCTCCATCACCACGCCGTCCCCGTCGGGGCGCAGGTCGCCGAAGCCGCGGCTGCGCCAGAAGGTGTGCTCCTCCCCCTCCGCAGGGCAGCGCACCCGCAGGGCGGTAAAGCCCCCCGCCCGGGCCGCCGGGACCAGCGCGTCCGCCGCCGCGGCCCGGTCCTCTCCCCGCTCCGCCGTCAGCGACACGACCCAGACCGTTCCCGGCCTGGGATGATCCTTCAGCACCAGCAGCTCCGCCCCGCCGGGCCCCTCCCGCCGGGTCAGCCGCAGCCGGCACAGCTGCTCCGTCTCCGCCCGGGGCGGCAGGCCGGTGACGTCAGATATGTCAAGCTCCTCCGCTTGCCAGTCTGGCAGCGCCCGGGCCAGCCCCTCGCTCAAAGGCAGGTCGGGCAGCGGCCCCTTGGTGCCCACGCACCGGTTGATGGGGGTGCCGAGGCGGTAGAACTTCTCCTCATAGTCGGTCATGACCCCCGTGGGCCCGCCGGCGTGGAGGTCCCGGGTCACCTGGGACAGGGCGAACCCCGCCTTGGGGAACTGGAACAGGGACCACTCGAACAGGGGGCGGTTGTCCGTCTTGAACCGGATCTCCCCCCCGTCCCGGAGCACCAGGCGGTAGCGCCGCAGGAAATCCTCGTGGGTCAGCCGCCGCTTGGCATGCTTCACCGAGGGCCACGGGTCGCAGAAGTTGATGTACAGCAGGTCCACCTCGTCGGGGGCGAAGCAGCGGTCCAGCTCTGCCGCGTCCCCGTCGATGAAGAACACATTGTGAAGCCCTTTCGCCTTACACCGCTCCATGGCGGTGACCATGGCGTCGGGCACCCGCTCCAGCGCCACATACAGGTCCTCCGGGTGCCGGGCGGCGGTCTCCGCCGTGAAGCGCCCCTTGCCGCAGCCCAGCTCCAGCCGCAGCCGGGCCGCCCCGGGCATCAGCTCCCGCCAACGCCCCCGCATCCCCTCCGGGTCCTTCACCCAGAGGGCCGCGCAGGCCTCCATCCGGGGGATCAGGTTGGGCTTTTTTCTCATCCGCATCGCGTCATCCAGTCCTCTCTCTGCCGCTGCGCCGGGCGCTTCTCCCGTCTCCGGCGTATCGGGCCGTTCCTCTCCCCCGCTCAGGCAGTATATCGGTCAAACGCCCTGCGGGGTCATCCAAATCAAAAAATACCATAAACCCTTGCAAACCGCAAGAAAATCTCATATAATTGTCTGCGGCGTCCCCGCCCTTCCCCCGGTCCCCAGGGAAGAAGCTTCATATCCGGGTGTAGCGCAGTTGGTAGCGCACGTGATTTGGGAGAATACGCCCAGGCCACCCCACAACTTCATATCCGGGTGTAGCGCAGTTGGTAGCGCGCCTGCTTTGGGAGCAGGATGCCGC
>CALXCP010000068.1 GCA_944386845.1 uncultured Oscillospiraceae bacterium
TCCGAGTGACTGGACTTGAACCAGCGGCCTCCTGAACCCCATTCAGGCGCGATACCAAACTTCGCCACACCCGGATACCGCCGCCCAGGACTGTTGCCCCAAGCGACTTAAGTATGATACCACACCGGACCGTGTTTGGCAAGAGGAATTTTACAAAAAATCAACTTATTTTTCGGCGGACTCTTTGAGTCAAATCTCCTCCTCCGGCCGGCGCCATCCAAACAGGCGGATGCGGCCCTCCACCTGCCGGGGGAGATAGTTCAGCCGCTGGAGCACAGGGACCAGGGCCTGGAACAGCACGAACATCAGCACGCACTTGGGCACCAGCGTGACCAGGTTCTTCACGATGCTGGTGGAGAAATAGAACCAGAAGAAATTTCCCTTCAGGATCACGTTCCACCACGAGCCCATCACCGCGTTGACAAAAACGTTCACGATCAGGTTGGCCGCCACGATCCGGGCCACGGAGATCCGGGCACGGTAGAAGCACAGGGAGTAGACCAGCACGCCCGCCACGGTGGACAGCGTGTAGCCCGGGAAGAACATCCCCGTGGGGGCCAGGGCATAGCCCAGCAGGTCCTCCGCCACACCGTAGACCACCATGGTCACCGGCCCGCACACCAGGGCGCACAGGGACCGGGCCAGAAAGCCGAAGCTGAACCGGGTCTCCGGCGTGACGTTGAAATAGAAGCTGGCCAGCACGTTGGCCGCCGCGATCATCAGGGCGGCGAACACCAGCACCTTGACGCTGTGGAAGCTGGCCGCCGCCTCCCGCCAGTAGCCGGGCGAGAGGGGCGTGCGGTAGAGATTTTTACAGTAGAGATCCAAAAAAACTCCTCCTTCTGTGTTCGGCAGCCCGGATGACCGGGGTCGCCGCACAGAGGAGGACATGCCCACCCGAATGCGGCAGCGGGATGCGGGATGCGCACTGCAAGCCCCTCGGCTTTTCGTCCGGCGGACAACTCCCCGTCCCGCCGGCACTGGAGGGCGCCACCGGCGCCCTTCTGCACGCGCAGCCCTACTCTGCCTTGTTGGACACCATTGTAGACCTGTTCGCCGCAAAACGCAAGAGAAAAACCGGCCCCGGCGGAAAATTTCCGCCGGGGCCGGCGCCGGTCCGCGCAAGGGCCGTCACTCCACTGTGACGCTCTTGGCCAGGTTCCGGGGCTTGTCGATGTCGCAGCCCCGCTGAAGGGCCACATAGTAGGCGAACAGCTGCAGGGGCACCACGCTCAGAGAAGGCAGCAGCATGGGGTGGGTCTCCGGCACGGTGATGACGCCGTCCACCACCTGGGCCATCTGCTCTCTGTGGTCCTCGGTGGTGAGGCCCAGCACATCCGCTCCCCTGGACTTGACCTCCAGGATGTTGCTCATCGCCTTCTCGAACAGGGGGCCGTAGGTGCCCAGGGCCACCACCAGAGTGCCGTCCTCGATGAGGGAGATGGTGCCGTGCTTCAGCTCCCCCGAGGCGTAGGCCTCCGAGTGGATGTAGGAGATCTCCTTCAGCTTCAGGGAGCCCTCCAGCCCCATGGCGTAATCCAGGTTGCGCCCGATGAAAAAGACCGAGTCGTGGTTGAAGTATTGAGAGGCGTAGTACTGGATCTGCTCCGTCTGGGTGAGCACCCTGGCCACCTTGTCGGGCAGGGTCAGCAGCTCCCCGATCACCCGGTCGTGCTCCTCCCGGGTAACGGTGCCCAGCACCCGGGCGAAGTACAGCCCCAGCATGTCCAGCACCACCAGCTGGGTGGAATAGGCCTTGGTGGTGGCCACGGCGATCTCGGGGCCCGCCCAGGTGTACAGCACGTCCTCCGACTCCCGGGCGATGGAGCTGCCCACCACGTTGACGATGGACAGGATGTGGGCCCCCAGGCTCCGGGCCTCCCGCAGGGCGGCCATGGTGTCCAGGGTCTCCCCCGACTGGCTGATGACGATGGCCAGGGTGCGGCCGTCCACGATGGGGTCCATGTACCGGAACTCGGAGGCCACCGTCACCTCCACAGGGATGCGCAGCAGCTTTTCCAGGTTGTACTTGCCCACCATGCCCACGTGGTAGGACGAGCCGCAGGCGATGATGTGGATGTTCCGGATGTCTCGGATCTGCTCCGGGCTGAGGCTCAGCCCCTCCAGCACGATCTCCCCGTCCCGGATGCGGGGGGAGATGGTCTTGCGCAGGGCGTCGGGCTGCTCCATGATCTCCTTGAACATGAAGTGCTCATATCCGCCCTTCTCCGCCGCGTCGATGTCCCAGTCCACCGTGTGGTGCTCCTTGACCACCGGCTGCATCAGGGCGTTGTACACCCGCACCCCGCCCCGGGTGAGGACGGCGATCTCCCCGTCCTCCATATAGGAGACCTCCCGGGTATAGCGGATGACCGCCGTCACGTCAGAGGCCAGATAGGCACAGTCCTGGCCGTAGCCCAGGATCAGCGGGCTGTCCTTGCGCACCGCCACCACCTTGTCCGGCTCATCGGCGCAGAGGATGCCGAGAGCGTAGGCCCCCTCGATCCGGTGGAGCACCCGGCCCACCGCCTGGAGCAGGTCTCCCTCGTAGAAGTACTCGATGAGCTGGGCCACCACCTCGGTGTCCGTCTCAGAGACGAAATCCACCCCATTGGCCACAAGAAATTCCTTCAGGGCCATATAGTTCTCGATGATCCCGTTATGGACCACGGCGATGCGGCCCGACTGGCTCACCTGGGGGTGGGAATTCACGTCAGAGGGCACGCCGTGGGTCGCCCACCGGGTGTGGCCCACCCCCATGGTGCCCCGGACCGTTTTTCCGCCCTCCGTCAGCTCAGACAGGACGGACAGCCGCCCCTTGGCCTTCGCCACCGTGAGCCCCTCCTCCGGGTCGTACACCGCCATGCCGGCGGAGTCATAGCCCCGGTATTCCAGCCGCTTCAGTCCATCCAGCAGGATGGGCGCCGCCTCTTCCCTTCCAATATATCCAACGATGCCACACATCGGCGCGTCGCCTCCTGTCACATGTGCCCGCCGGAGCGAGCTCCTTTTTTCACGACCTCGATCATTATACTACACCGGCGGCCGCCATGCAACGGGAAAGCGGCGCCGGTCAAAAAAGCCGGGCGGGCAGGGGCCGATCTGTCCCTGCCCGTCCGTCTTTCCTGTATGGTGTATCAGCTTTACAGTGTTTGATATCAGCGCATCATGCTCCGTGCTTCAGCAGGTCGGCGATGCGCTCCACCGCCTGCCGGGTGGCGTCCGCCCCGCCGAAAGAGGTCACCCGGATATAGCCCTCTCCGCTGGGACCGAAGCCCGCGCCGGGAGTGGTGACCACATTGGCCTTCGTCAGCAGCAGGTCGAAGAAGTCCCAGGAGCCCATGCCCGCCGGAGTAGCGGCCCAGATGTAGGGGGAGTTCACCCCGCCCGACACCTCCAGCCCGGCCCGGGCAAGACCGTCCAGGATGACCCGGGCGTTGTTCTGATAGAAGTTGATGGTCTCCCGCACCTGCCGCCGTCCCTCGTCGGTGTAGACGGCGGCGGCCCCCCGCTGCACCACATAGGACACCCCGTTGAACTTGGTGGACTGCCGCCGGTACCACATCTCATTGAGGGAGACTCCGCCCCGCACCAGCTCCTTGGGGATGACGGTGTAGGCGCAGCGGGTGCCGGTGAAGCCGGCAGTCTTGGAGAAGGAGCGGAACTCGATGGCACACTCCCTTGCCCCCTCGATCTCATAGATGGTGTGGGGGACGTCCGCCTCGGTGATGAAGGCCTCATAGGCGGCGTCATACAGGATCACCGAGCCGTTGGCGTTGGCGTAGTCCACCCAGGGCTTCAGCTGTTCCCGGGAGGCGGCGGCGCCAGTGGGGTTGTTGGGAAAGCAGAGGTAGATCAGGTCAGCCCGCTCCCGGGGGAGCTGGGGCAGAAAACCGTTCTCCTTGGTACAGGGCATGTAGATCAGCCGGCTCCAGCGCTCGGTCCCGGGGTCATACTCCCCCGCCCGGCCCGCCATGGCATTGGTGTCCACATAGACGGGATACACCGGGTCGCACACCGCCACCCGGTTGTCCGGGCCGAAGATGTCCCCGATGCTGCCGCAGTCGCTCTTGGCCCCGTCGGAGACGAAGATCTCCTCCGGGGAGAGTCTCACCCCCCGGGCCGCGTAGTCGTGTTGGGCGATGGCCTCCAGCAGGAAGTCATACCCACGGTAGGGCGGATAGCCCCGGAAGGTCTCCTCCCGGCCCATCTCGGCGGCGGCCTGCTCCATGGCGGACACCACCGCCGGGGCCAGGGGCCGGGTGACATCCCCGATGCCCAGCCGGATCAGCTCCCGGTCCGGGTGCTCCCGGCGGTAGGCCGTCACCCGCCGGTCGATCTCGGCGAAGAGATAGCTGCCGGGCAGCTTCTGATAGTTCTCGTTCAGTTGGACCACGGTGCGTCCCTCCTATTTCGTCTGTTGCGTCAGCTGCCGTGCCAGGGTCTCCATCCGCAGGCCCGACTCCATGCTCCGCTGCTGGAGCGCCCGGTGAGCCTCCTCCTCCGTGAGACCCTCCCGGGCCATGAGCAGCCCCTTGGCCGCCTCCACGAGGGCCTTCTCCTCGGGGCCCCGCCGGGGGCGCAGAGAGGGCTCGGTGCGCCGGTAGCCGTCCAGCAGGAACTCCACAGCATCTGTCAGCTCCCGCCGGGTGAAGGGGATGGGCAGGCGCAGGATATCCGCCGAGGGCAGCATCTCCAGCTGGCTCCGCCGGGCCACCACCAGCATGCCGCAGCGGTCGGGCAGGTCGAAGAACAGCTCCCCCGCCGGCTGGTCCGCCAGCTTGAAGCCGCAGATCACCGCCCGCAGCCCCTGCTTGTAGGCCAGCCGCTTCACCTGATCCGCCGAGCGGCACCGCAGGCAGCGGGCCGCCCCCTCCGACTCCAGCACCTCGGAGATCCGCCGGGTGTTGCCCGGATCCTCGAAGGCCACCAACACCCGTTCCAAGCAGCTGCTCCCCTCCCTGTCCCAGCTTCGATCAGAAGATGGTCATGTACTTGTCCCGCTCCCAGCTGGAGACCCGGATGCGGTACTCGTTCCACTCCTTCTCCTTGCCGGCGATGTAATTGCTGGCCACGTGCTCACCCAGGGTATCCAGGATAAGCGGGTCCTCCTTCATCAGGTCGATGGCATCCACCAGCGTGCCGGGCAGGTTCTCGATGCCGTGCTCCGCCCGGGCCTTCTCGTCCATCTCATAGATGTTGTCGGTGATCTCGGGGGGCGGGGTCATCCCCTTCTCGATGCCGTCCAGCCCGGCGGCCAGGCACACGGCCAGGGCCAGGTACGGGTTGCAGCAGGGGTCGGGGCAACGCAGCTCCACCCGGGTGGACTGCCCGCGGGCCGAAGGGATGCGGATGAGGGCGGAGCGGTTGGAGGCCGACCAGGCCACATAGCAGGGGGCCTCGTACCCGGGCACCAGCCGCTTGTAGGAGTTCACCAGCGGGTTGGTGATAGCGCAGATCCCCTTGATGTGGGCCAGCAGGCCGGCGATGAAGGAGTAGGCCGTCTTGGACAGCTGCCGCTCCCCTTCCGGGTCAAAGAAGACGTTTTTCCCGTCCTTGAACAGGGACATATTGATGTGCATCCCGGAGCCGGCCACGCCGAACAGCGGCTTGGGCATGAAGGTGGCGTGGAGGCCGCTGCGCTGGGCGATGGTCTTGACCACCAGCTTGAAGGTCATGATCTTGTCCGCGCAGTCCAGGGCGGAGGCATACTTGAAGTCGATCTCATGCTGCCCCGCCGCCACCTCGTGATGGCTGGCCTCGATCTCATAGCCCATCTGCTCCAGAGCCAGGCAGATCTCCCGCCGGGTGCTCTCCCCGTGGTCCAGGGGACCCAGGTCGAAGTAGCCCGCCTCGTCGTTGGTCTGGGTGGTGGGGCGCCCCTCCTCGTCGGTCTTGAAGAGGAAGAACTCCGCCTCGGGGCCCACGTTGAAGGCGTCGAAGCCCATGGTCTTCGCCTTGGCCAGAGCCCGCTCCAGCACCCCCCGGGGATCACCCACGAAGGAGGTCCCGTCGGGGTTGTGGACGTCGCAGATGAGCCGGGCCACCTTCCCGTGCTGGGGCCGCCAGGGGAAGACCACGAAGCTGTCCAGATCGGGGTACAGGTATTGGTCGGACTCGTTGATGCGGACGAAGCCCTCGATGGAGGAGCCGTCCAGGGTGATCTGGTTATTCAGCGCCTTCTCGATCTGGGAGGCGGTGATGGCCACGTTTTTCAGCTGTCCGAAAATGTCGGTGAACTGCATCCGGATGAACTTGATGTCCTCCTCGCGGACGATGCGGATGATGTCTTCCTTTTTGTAACCCATCTGTCGTTCTCCTTTCTTCTCCGGGCGGCGTCAGCAGCGATGCGCGATGTAACAAAAAAGAGCATGCTCCGCCCTTCCCGGTCGGAACACCCTCGTTCACAACTGTCGGTTTTTATTATACGGGCCCCAGGCAGCCGTGTCAAGCCCTTTCTCTCCGGCCCGACGGCCACACCGGCCTCGGCCTCTCCGCGGCAAAGCATAAAGAACATCCACAGCAGGACAGCGCCTTTCGGGGAGAGACAAAAGTTTGATCCGTCCAGATTTTATCCTTGCGTTGCGCCCCGGTTCGTGATAAAATAAAGTCAAATCATTTAAATCGTCTTTATTTTACCACGAGGTGATGGGATGCCAAAGGTAGCCTATTCAGAGGAAGACAGGGCGCGCATCCGCGCCGCGCTGATCTCCGCCGGGCTGGAGCTGATGGCCAGGCAGGGCATCCAGCACACCACGGTGGAGCAGATCTACAGCCGGGTGGGCATCTCCCGGACCTTCTTCTACTCCTTCTTTCCCACCAAGGAGGACCTGGTCGTGGAGACGCTGTACCTGCAGCAGCCCAAGATCCTCGCCCACGTGCAGGAGCTGATGGGCGACCCAGCCCTGAGCTGGCGTGAGGCAGTCCGCAAATTCCTCTACGACTGCTGTTACGGGGAGAAAAACGGGATCG
This sequence comes from uncultured Oscillospiraceae bacterium, assembly GCA_944386845.1. Lineage (GTDB taxonomy): Bacteria > Bacillota > Clostridia > Oscillospirales > Oscillospiraceae > CALXCT01. The sequence continues at coordinate 6,973 of CALXCP010000068.1, forward strand.
CCGTGCTCACCGTGGAGGAACAGCAGATGCTCTTCAAACGGCTGTCCAAAGAAAACTATCAGATGTTCCGGGAAAAGCAGCTGCGCCTGTTCGGCCAGATCCTGGAGGGCTTTGGGATCCGGGCGACTCCGGCCCGGGTGGCCCTTTTCACCAACCTGTGCCTGGCCGTGATGGTAATCCGCCGGGCCATCCCGGACACCCTGCCCCTGCTGGTCCCGGAGGCCGCCGACGAGACGGTGGACTTCCAAATCGAGGCCATCGTGGATGCGCTGGAAAGGCTGCGGGAGCCGCTCCCATAGTAGAATAGCAAGAGGAGATCCGTCCGATGCAAACGCTCCGCCGGTATGCTCGGGCGGATCTTATCTCTGCAAAATAAAAACAAAATTCAAATATTATTTTTATTTATCCTGGGTGAGATCACCCTGAAAAATGAAATCACAGGAGGAAAACATCATGGGAATTTTCGGAAAGCTGTTCAAGGGGCCTGAGGTCGACATGGAGAAGAGCAGGGCCAACGCGGAGAAAATGCGGGTTCTGTTCGACCAAGTGGTGGAGAACGGGGACCGCTACCGGCTGATCTTCGGGTACACTGAGGACGTGAGCCGGTTCAACTACGGGCTGGTCCACGGGAGCAAGACCAAGATCGGCGACCTGATCGTTGGGTGGAATGAGGAGGACCAGACCATCGTGGTGGTCCCCACCGTCCCCGACCTGTCCGGCTGCGGCGACCCCACCTACTACCGCCGGGATCAGATCCTGAAGGCCTATCGGAACAAGTACCCCACCGAAGCCTTCATCATCTACCCGGACAAGTCCGGCTACATCGGCATCAACGCCTATGACTGGCTGGACGATGAGTCGCTGTATGTCTACGTGTCCCAGGAGGAAGAGCTGGCCGCCTTCACCGACTTCTTCATGAAGCGGTTCGTGAAAAAATAAGGGGGAAGGACGATGTTGAGCGGGCTGGGCGTCTTTTTGCTGGCCCTCGTGGCGATCTTCATCGTGGGAAATCTGTGGTTCCATCTGGTGGAGTCCGTGTTGAGCCGCATCAAAAAACTTTTCTCCAGAGGCGGGGAGCCGAACACCTGGCACCCCTTTCCCCCGGAGGATGAGGCGGAAAACAAGGAGTGACGGGCCAAAAACGAACCAGCTCGACGCAAACAAGGTATCGTTTGTGTCGAGCTGGTCCTGTCAGCAAAGCGGAACCGCAAAAAGAGGACAGCTGCTTTCAGCAGCTGTCCTCTTTTTACGACAGTTTGTTCCTTGACAACGGGCGCGGGTGGCGCTATAATTCCCTTGCGGTTAGTTATTGCTAACCTCTGGCGATTTGTCATTCTCCTGAAACACAAAAATGTAAAGGAGGACGTGTTATGCTGGAACAGATGGATATACAGGAGAGCACGCTTCGGGTGGATCACCCCACCAATCCGGACGGAGGCTGCTGCTGCGGGAAGCATAGCGGCGGGCCCTGCTGCGGGCGGCACAGCCGCGGGCCGGAGCAGCTGGAAGCCTGATCGATGGACACACCTGTGATCTATGGCCTGCTCCTCCCTTTTGCGGGCACCTCCCTGGGCGCCGCCTGCGTCTTTTTTCTGAAGAAGGGGCTGGGGGACCGAGTGCAGCGGGGGCTCACCGGCTTTGCCTCCGGCGTCATGGTGGCCGCGTCCATCTGGAGCCTGCTGATCCCCGCCATGGAGCAGTCCGCCGGGGCGGGAGCCTGGGCCTTCCTGCCGGCGGTCATCGGCTTTTGGGCCGGCGTCCTCTTCCTGTTGGGGCTGGACCACCTGATCCCCCACCTCCACCAGCGGAGCCAGCAGGTGGAGGGACCCCGTACCCGGCTGCGGCGCTCTACCATGATGGTGCTGGCAGTCACCCTCCACAACATCCCGGAGGGGATGGCGGTGGGGGTGGTCTACGCGGGCTTTCTGGCGGGAGAGGGACAAATCACCATGACGGCCGCCCTGGCCCTGTCCCTGGGCATCGCCATCCAGAACTTCCCCGAGGGGGCCATCATCTCCCTGCCCCTGCGCTCGGAGGGGGTGGGCAAGGCCCGGGCCTTTGCGGGAGGCATGCTCTCCGGCGCGGTGGAGCCCCTGGGCGCGCTGCTGACCATTCTGGCCGCCGGGCTGGTGGTCCCGGCCCTGCCCTATCTGCTAAGCTTTGCCGCCGGTGCCATGCTCTATGTGGTGGTGGAGGAGCTGATTCCGGAGATGTCCCAGGGGGAGCACTCCAATGTGGGGACGCTGACCTTCGCCCTGGGCTTCACCCTGATGATGGCCCTGGATGTGACGCTGGGCTGAGCGGGGCATCCAAAGCGTCCGTATTTTATATCCGTAAGTTAGCTTTATCTAACCTTTTGAAAAGACAGGAGGAACAAATGATGTGGAAGTACACGGTCCAGGTGGAAGGCATGGTGTGCGGCAT
>CALXCP010000069.1 GCA_944386845.1 uncultured Oscillospiraceae bacterium
TCGGCGGCCAGCTCGGGCCGGGTGCCGTAGGCCAGCCCCCCCGCCTTCACGTTGGGGCAGGAGATGTTCACCTCGATGAGGTCCACCCCGGCGGCGCTGAGCTTTTCGCACATCTCGCCGTACTCCTCGGGGGTGTTGCCCGAGATGTTGGCGATGACCTTCGTGTCGAACTGCCGCAGGAAGGGCAGCTCCTCCGCGATAAAGGCGTCCACCCCGGGGTTTTGCAGGCCCACCGAGTTCAGGATGCCCATGGGGGTCTCGGCGATGCGGGGGGCGGGGTTGCCCTCCCGCCGGGCGGCGGTGAGGCCCTTGACGCAGATGCCCCCCAGCTCTCCCAGGTCATAGAACTGTCCGTACTCCCGGCCGAAGCCGAAGGTGCCCGAGGCCACCACCACCGGGTTTTTCAGCTCCACCCCCGCCAGGGTGACGCGCAGATCCACATCAGGCATCCCAGTCCACCTCCTTCGCGTCGAACACCGGACCGTCCTTGCAGACGTGCTTCCGGCTGCCGTCGGCCATGTCGCAGGAGCACACCAGGCAGGCCCCCACGCCGCAGCCCATGCGCTCCTCCATGGACACCTGACAGGGGACGCCGAACTCCTTTGCCACCCGGGCCACGCTCTTCAGCATGGGCTTGGGGCCGCAGGCCAGCACGGCGTCGAAGTCCCGGTCGGCCTCCAGCACCTCCCGGGCCACCCCGTCCACGAAGCCGTGGACCCCTATGGTGCCGTCGTCGCTGGCCACCCGGACGGCGGCGCAGCGGGCGGCGAAATCGCCCAGCAGCATGGCCCGGTCGGCGCTGCGGAAGCCCAGCACCGCCGTGGAGCGGCCCGCCGTCCCCACGGCGCAGGACAGCAGCGGGGGCACCCCGATGCCGCCCCCCACCAGGAGATAGCGGCCCTGTCGGTCCAGCCGGAAGCCCCGGCCCAGGGGGCCCAGCACGTCCAGGCTCTCCCCCTCCTTCCGCTCCGCCAGCCAGGCGGTGCCCTCCCCCCGGACCTCAAAGACGATCCGGAGCAGGCCCTCCTGCCAGTCACAGATGGAGATGGGGCGGCGCAGCAGCAGCCCCTCCCCGCAGCGGATGTGGACGAACTGCCCGAAGCTGATCTGCCGGGACAGCTCCTCCCCCACCGCCAGGGTCATGGTGACGGCATAGGGGTTCAGCTGCCCCCGCTCCACGATCTGACACATTCTCTGCATCGGCATGGACGCAGCACGCTCCTTCCTCACTTCTCCCACTGGGGCCTGTCCTTTTTTCGCCGGCCGAACCAGCCCCGGGGCTCCTCCTTCTCCGGCTCGCACCGCTCGGGCTCCTCCGGCTGGGCCGGGCCCTCTTCGGCTGGGGCCGCCTCATCGGACTGGGCCGGCGCCGTCCCGTCCTTCTCCACGTACTTGGGGGCGTAGAATTTGTACTGGCCGCAGTCCTCGCAGAAGAACACCGACATCTCCCTGGACCCGGCCAGCAGATTGCCCAGGTCGCCGGTCAGGAAGGTATAGCTCCCCAGCTGGAACTCCCACCGGCCGCAGTAGCGCATGGGCCGGCCGCAGCAGACGTACTTGGCGTTCCACTCAGCGAGCTTGGCCCGCGTGGCCGCCAGGGCGGCCACGAACTTCTCCCGGTCCTTCAGGTGCCCCGACTGCTCCATCCGCTCCATCAGCTTCAGCCGCTTGCTCTCATCGGCGTCCTCGAACAGCTTGTCGCACACGGCGCAGAGTATCTGCACGGTCTCCCCGAAGCTGCGGCCCCGGGCGCCCATCATCCCCAGCTTCTTGCCGCACAGGGCACAGCGATAGTCTTCCATCCCGATTTCCCTCCCGTCACACGATGGTGACGAAGCGCTTGATGTCGTCCCGCATGGCCTCGGCGGCCGCCCGGGCGGCGTCCTGATAGTCCAGTCCGTCCTTCTCCGTCTTCTTCCAGGCGCACATGATGGACCGGGAGGCGTTGATGACCGCCCCGTGGCCGTACCGGTCGAAGGCGTGCTGCACGTCCTCCGCCGTCCCCCCCTGGGCCCCGTAGCCGGGTACCAGGAAGAAGGTGTGCTCCAGCCGGCGGCGCAGCTCCCGCAGGTCGGAGGGGTAGGTGGCCCCCACCACCGCGCCGGCGCAGGTGAAGCCGTACTTGTCCTCCGTCCCCTTCCCGAGGCGCTGGGTCAGGTCGCCCATGGCCCGGTAGACCAGGCGGTCCCCCGCCAGCAGGTCCTGGATCTCCCCGGAGGAGGGGTTGGAGGTCTTCACCAGGACGAAGAGGCTCTTCCCCCGCTCCCGGCACTCCTTCAGAAAGGGCTCCACCGTGTCCGAGCCCATATAGGCGTTGATGGTGACGCAGTCGGCGTCAAAGGGGGCGTACTCCGCTCCCCCGATGTCCACCCGGCCCAGCCACGCCTCGGCGTAGGCCTGGGCGGTGGAGCCGATGTCCCCCCGCTTGATGTCGGCGATGACGTAAAAGCCCTTCTCCCTGGCGTAGCGGATGGTCTGCTCCAGAGCGGCCATCCCCTGCCAGCCCAGCCGCTCGTAGTAGGCGGCCTGGGGCTTCACGGCGGGCACCACCCCGGCCAGGGCGTCCATGAGCCCTCTGTTGAAGGTGAGCACCGCGTCGGCCGCGCCGGCGGGGGTCTCGCCGTGGGCGGCGAAGCTCTCCTTCAGAATGTGGGGCGGGATGTACTCCAGCTTGGGATCCAGCCCGGCCACGGTGGGGTTCTTCAGCTTCCGGATCTTGTCCTGCAATACCTCAAACGACATGGTCCTGTTCCTCCTCCTGATAGATGATCTCGCCCTTTACGATGGTGTATTTCACCCGGCCCTTCACCGTCCGTCCGGCGAAGGGGGTGTTGTGCCCCTTGGAGGCGAAGCGGGCCGGGTCCACCACCCACTCCTCGTTGGGGTCGAAGACCACCAGGTCCCCGTCCGCCCCGATGCCCAGGCGGCCCTTGCTCTGGCCCAGGATGGCGGCGGGGTTCACCGTCATCTTCTCGATGATGTCCACCAGGGTCATCTTCCCGCTGTGGTACAGCTCGGTGAGGGTGACGGCCAGGGCGGTCTCCAGTCCCACCATGCCGCTGGGGGCCTTGGTGAGGGGCCGGGCCTTCTCCTCGTCGGAGTGGGGGGCGTGGTCGGTGGCGATGGCGTCGATGGTGCCGTCCATGAGGCCGGTGATGATGCCCTCCACGTCCCCCTCGGTGCGCAGGGGCGGGTTGACCCGGGCCATGGAGCCCTTCTCCAGCACGGTGTCCTCGGTGAGGGTGAAGTACTGGGGGCAGGTCTCACAGGTGATGCGCACCCCCCGCTCCTTCATCTTCCGGATGATATCCACCGACTTGGCGGTGGACACGTGGCAGATGTGGACGGCGCCGCCGGTCTCCTCGGCCAGCATGGCGTCCCGCATGACCATCAGCTCCTCGGCGATGGCGGGCCGGCCCTCCAGCCAGAGCTGCCGGGAGATGCGCCCCTCGTTCACCGCGCGGCCGTCCACCATGGTGGCGTCCTCACAGTGGGAGAGGATGGGCAGCCCGCACCGCTGGGCCATGATCAGGGCGTCCCGCATGAGGTCGGCGTTCTGGATGGGCACCCCGTCGTCGGACAGGGCCACCGCCCCGGCCTCCTTCAGGGCCTTGGCGTCGGTGAGCTCGTCGCCGTACTGCTTCACCGATACCGCCGCGATGGGCCACACGTTCACCCCACAGGCGGCCGCCGCCTTCTCCCGGACGAAGCGGACCAGCTCGGGGCTGTCCACCACCGGCTTGGTGTTGGCCATGCAGGCGATGGAGGTGAAGCCGCCCCGGGCGGCCGCCCGGGCGCCGGACTCGATGGTCTCCTTGTACTCAAAGCCCGGCTCCCGCAGGTGGACGTGCATGTCTACCAGACCGGCGCACACCACCATGCCGCCGGCGCGGATGGTGCGGTCGGCCTGGGTGATGATATTGCTGCCGATCTGGACGATCCTGCCGTCCTCGATCAGCAGGTCCATCACGCCGCCGATGCCGCCCACAGGGCTGACCAGACGCCCGCCCTGAATCAGAAGTTTCATGGCCGCGCTCCTTTCTTTCAAAGGGTCCTCTTCATAAAAACAGGGCAGAGTGTCCCCCCGCCCCAGCCGCAAGTTCCCGTTCTGCCTTCATTATAATGGACGCGCTAATTTTTAGCAACGGATTTTTGCGGAAATCTGCGCAAAATACCTCCGTGACCCGGAAAGGAGGGAGACACGATGAAAGCGCAGAACGCAGTTTTGGGCATGGGCCTGGCCATGGTGGCCGGCGCCGCCGCGGCCATGGCCCTGGCCCCTCAGCAGCAAAAGGCCATCAAGAAGACCGCCGAGAAGGCCGCCCACAACGTGGGCGAGGCGGTGGAGAACATCGCCCAGCGCCTGTCCTGACCCAGGCCCCGGTGGACGCCGGGACCGGCGTCCGCCGGGGCTCCTCCCCGCCCGGGGAAGGTCACTCTCCCCCATCCAGGGGGGCCGCCTCCTCCGCGCGGCGCACCGCCTGGGCCAGCGCGATATCCTCGACCTCCGCCACGCAGCCGGACAGGTCCCGGAGCACGTCGTCCTCCCAGAGGTGGACCGGGGTCCACCCCGCCTGCCGCAGCAGCCGGTCGTTGCGCAGGTCCCGGGCGATATTCTCCTCGATCTTCTCGATCCAGTACTCCCGGTTGCGGCGGAGCCGCTCCTTCCTGGCCTGCCAGTCCTTCCCGTGCCAGAAGCCGCCGTCCACGAAGACGGCGATGCGGTATCCCAGCACCGCGATGTCCGGTGAGCCGGGCAGCCGCCGGTCATTTTTGCGGTAGCGGTACCCCCGGTGCCACAGGGCTTTGGCCAGCAGGGTCTCGGCCCGCCCGCCCTTCAGCCGCACCCGTGACATCCGCCGGCGGGTCCCGGGGTCGGAGTCGTACGAATCCGGGTGTCTCATGGGGCCAGCGGCTCCAGGAAGCGGATGTCCTTCTGGTCGAAGATCTCCGTCCTGCCCCGGCTCAGCTGCACCGCGATCTGAGGCATGCCCGTGGCGGAGGCTGCCGCCGGGACGAAGCCGGTCACCGTCCCCCGGCACTGGGAGTGGTCGTCCCGGGTGAGGAGGACCTGCCGCCCCACCCAGCTGCCGTCCAGCACCGTCAGCCGGCGCACCACCTCGGCCCGGCTGCTGATCTTGAAGCTGTCGAAGGGCTCCAGGCCGATGATCATCATGGGGACGGTGAGCTGGTTCATCATGGGAGGCAGATAGCGCAGCACCTTCTCATAGGAGCCGCTGGCCGAGTCGATGTTGGCCGCCGTCTTCATGGCGTCGGTGGCGCATACATAGATCCCCAGCTTGCCCTGCACCGCCTTCCGGACGTGGTTCAGCTCGCAGGAAAGCACCGGCTTGAGCAGGTTCCAGGCGATGGCCTCCCCGTGGTTGAAGGCCACCTCCACGCAGAAGGCGCCGTCACAGGCGAAGTCCAGCCGCCACTCGGTGCTGCCGACGGCAGCGGGGTCGTTGAAGATGTCCACCTCCGCCTGCCAGCCGGGCAGGGCCAGCATCCGGTCCTTCAGCAGCCCGTTGATGCTGGGGGTGAGGGATTTGAAGGCCGTGCGCCGCAGGGCATGGGCCGCCTTCCGGCGCAGGAAATCGTCGATCAGGTCCTCGTCGGTGATGGCCGCCAGGGCGCCGGTGAACTCCTCATACCGGGCCTGCAGAGCCGGGTCCTCCGCGATGATCGCCGCCGCGAAGCGGTGGGAATGGGTGACAAATCTCATCGGGGTCCTCCCTTCTCCGGTGGCCGGCGGGCCTCACGGCTCCGCCGCCACGATCTCGTCCAGTACGCCGCCCATCCGGGTGATCATGGGCACCACCAGGGCGTTGCCCATGCAGAAGTACCGCATCCGGTCGGGCATGCCCGTGTCCGTCCACCCGTCGTCGAAGCCCTGCAGCCGCTCGGCCTCCACCGGGGTGAGCAGCCGCAGCCGTCCGGTGCCCGGGTCCGCCACCAGGTGGGTGGAGCGGTTGAGGGTGGACTCGCTGGTGAGCATGGTCCGCCCCGGCCGGTCCCACGGGTCGGGGAACGCGATGGGCCCCTCCGAGAAGACGTACTCGTGCCCGTTCCTGGAGGTCCTGGGGATCCGCTTGGCCCCCTTGAGGTAGCACCACTTGGCCATCTTGTCCATGGGGATGTAGTACTTCTCGTCGGCGAACTTCTGCAGCACGCTCCCCAGCAGGACGGGCTCCTCCTCAGCCTCCTCCGCCCGGGCGGTGGTCACCGTGCCGCCGTGCATGTGCCCCGCGCTCTCGAACGGGAAGGCGAAGCGGTCGCTCACCGCCACGATGTCCCGGTCCAGCTCGGTCTGCCGGAGGCCGTCCATCCTCCGGGCCGGGAAGGCCCGGGCCATCAGCCCCCCGGCGCTCAGGAGCTCCTCCGGAGGCAGCTCCGCCATCCGCCGGCCATACGCGGTGTCGTCCCGCCAGGCGAAGATGAACACACGGCGCCGGCGCTGGGCCGCTCCGTACTGGGCGGCGTTGACCACCCGCCATTCCGCGCTGTAGCCCTCCGCCGCCAGGCAGGCCAGCATCACGCCGAAATCACGCCCCCGCTGCCGGGCGGGGGACTTCAGCAGCCGGTCCACGTTCTCCAGCAGGCAGAAGGGGGGGCGCTTGGCCAGGATCACATCCCGGATCTGCCACCAGAGGACTCCCTTCTTCCCCTCGATCCCGTGGGCGGAGGCCAGGGTGTGGGCCACGCTGTAGTCCTGACAGGGAAATCCGCCCACCAGAAGGGAATGGCCGGGTATGGCCGCCTTGTCCACCGTGCTGATGTCCTCTCCGGTGTGCTCCTCTCCCCGCAGGTCGGGCAGGTCCCCGAAGTGCCGCACATAGCACTGATGGGCCCACTGGGTCCTGGCCCCCGGCTCCCACTGGGAGAACCACACGGTCCTCCACCCGGAGCCCAGGCGGTCGAACCCCAGGCGGAACCCGCCCACCCCCGCGAACAGCTCACAGATCGTCTTTTCCATAAAAGCCCTCCTCCGGCCGCCCCGCGGCCGACACGCTCGTTTTCGCGGACCGGGCTGCCGCCCGTATGGCACCGGCAGACGCCGGATCGTTGGTCCGCTGCTTTATGAGTGCCCGTCCAGGCGGCTCTGCCGTCTGTCCGGGCATGGCGCGCGTCGCGCGCCGCCCCGCTGCGCGGGGCCGTTGCCGGTATTATATCACACTTCCCCGCGGAAATCAGCACCGTTTTTCTCCGTCCGCTATTTTTCGCGCGGCGGCGCTTTCCCGGCTGCGGGCTCGAAAACGGGAGCCCCGGCCTCTTTTCCCCGTGCTGGCCCCGGATATCCCTCTTTCGCCGGGAGAGAACGCCGAAAACAGGGGGAGACGATCCGCCGCCGCCGGGGTATACTATGGGCAGATACCGGTACCCCGTTGGGGTACTATCTTCCGGCGCGAAGCGCCGGGACAAGGGAGGCGGTCCGGATGCAGGAGAAATACGACGTCACCGGCATGAGCTGCGCGGCCTGCTCGGCCCGGGTGCAGAAGTGCGTCTCCGCCCTGCCCGGTGTGGAGGAGTGCAGCGTCAACCTGCTGAAGAACAGCATGGTGGTGACCTATGACGACAAGGCCCTCACCAGCGGGCAGATCGTGGCGGCGGTGGAGAAGGCGGGCTACGGCGCCGCCCCGCGGCAGACGGCCAGGGGCAAAGGGGCCGCCCAGGCCGTCTCCCCGGTGGACGAGGCGAAAAAGGCGTACCAGTCCATGAAGCGCCGCCTCATCTGGTCCATCGTGTTCACCGTGCCCCTGTTCTACATCTCCATGGGGCACATGATGGGCTGGCCCCTGCCCGGCTTCTTCCTGGGGACGGAGCACGCCATGGTCTACGCCCTGACCCTGTTCCTGCTGGCGCTGCCGGTGGCCCTCATCAACAACAAGTACTACCGCACGGGCTTCAGGACCCTGCTGCACCGCTCCCCCAACATGGACTCCCTCATCGCCCTGGGCTCCGGGGCGTCCCTGGCCTATGGGGTGTACGCCCTGTACAAGATCGCCTGGGGGCTGGGCGCCGGCGACCTGGCCATGGTGGAGCAGTTCAGCCACGACCTGTACTTCGAGGGGGCGGGCACCATCCTGACCCTCATCACCCTGGGCAAATTCTTCGAGGCCCGGGCCAAGGGCCGCACCTCGGACGCCATCAACAAGCTGCTGGACCTGGCCCCCAAGACGGCCACCGTGGTCCGAAACGGCGTGGAGACCGTCATTCCCGCCGGGGAGGTGGAGAAGGGCGACATGCTCATCGTCAAGGCGGGCGAGTCCGTCCCGGTGGACGGCGTGGTGCTGGAGGGCGCCGGCTCGGTGGACGAGAGCGCCATCACCGGCGAGTCCATCCCGGTGGACAAGCAGGCCGGGGACAAGGTCATCGGGGCCACCATCAACCAGAGCGGCTGGTTCCAAATGCGGGCCGACAAGGTGGGAGATGAGACCGCCCTCGCCCAGATCATCCGCCTGGTGGACGAGGCCACCAGCTCCAAGGCCCCCATCGCCAAGCTGGCCGACCGGGTGGCCGGGGTGTTCGTGCCGGCGGTCATCGCCGTGGCGCTGCTCGCCATGGTGGTGTGGCTGCTGTGCGGGGCCACCTTCGAGTTCGCCCTGACCATCGCCGTGTCCGTGCTGGTGGTGTCCTGCCCCTGCGCCCTGGGGCTGGCCACCCCCACCGCCATCATGGTGGGCACCGGCCGGGGGGCGTCCAACGGCGTGCTCATCAAGTCCGCCGAGGCTTTGGAGACCGCCCACAGCGTCAGCGTGGTGGTGCTGGACAAGACGGGCACCATCACCGAGGGACGGCCGGCGGTCACCGACCTGGTCCCCGCCGCCGGGACGGCCGAGGACGAGCTGCTGGCGGCGGCCGCCTCGCTGGAGAAGCTGTCCGAGCACCCCCTGGCCCGGGCCATCTCCGCCGAGGCGGAGCGCCGGAACGTCCCCCTCTCCCCGGTGTCCGAGTTCACCCAGATCCCCGGCCAGGGGCTCCAGGGGGTCATGGACGGGGAGCTCTGCCTGGCGGGCAACCGGAAGCTGCTGGAGACCGCCGGCCTCTGGACCGGGACGCTGGAGACGCTCCAGGACGGGCTGGCCGGCCGGGGCAAGACCCCCCTGTTCTTCGCCCGGGGGGGCCGGGTGCTGGGGGCCGTCGCCGTGGCCGACGTGGTGAAGCCCACCAGCCGGCAGGCCGTCCGGGAGCTGCAGGACATGGGCATCCAGGTGGT
>CALXCP010000070.1 GCA_944386845.1 uncultured Oscillospiraceae bacterium
GACGTCAGCGACTGGGCCGTCCCCGCCCTGCAGTGGGCCTGCGGCGCCGGCGTCATCGGCGGCAAGCCCGGCGGCGTCCTGGACCCCGCCGCCCCCGCCACCCGCGCCGAGGTGGCGGTGATGCTCATGCAGTTCTGCGAGCTGGACAAGTGAACCGGGCCGCGCGACCCCCTGACCGCAAGCGGAGCGCCTGCTTTCTCAGCAGGCGCTCCGCTTTTCCGCCGGGGCAAAAAGAGAAAACCCGAACGCCTTGCGTTCGGGTTTTGTGTGGTGGACCTAATCGGGATCGAACCGACGACCTTACGGATGCGAACCGTACGCTCTCCCAGCTGAGCTATAGGCCCATACGGCGGTGAGACGCCCCGCACAGGTATGGGGCGAATTCCAAGTTATCATTATACAGGCCGGCGGGGCGTTTGTAAAGAGAAAAATCAAAAAAGCAGAAAAAACTTGCCGGCGGCGGGGGCGGGGGGCGGCTTGTAACTTTTTGTTTCCAGCCCCCGGGACAGAGTTGACATAAAAATTTGTAAACAAACGGGAAAAGCGGTCAAACTTTGTTGACAGGCACGGGAGGCAGGGGCTATAATGGTACAAAATCGCCCCCGCTGGGCCGGATACAAAAAGTTACAAATGGAGCGTTTCCGAATGATACGGTTTGTGGATGTCAGAAAAGAATATGACAACGGGACCAAGGCTCTCCGGGGCATCTCCTTTCAGATCGACGACGGGGACTTCGCCTTCCTGGTGGGGCCGTCCGGCTCGGGGAAATCCACCATCATCAAGCTGATCACCGGCGAGGTGGCCCCCAGCGACGGCCGGGTGATGGTCAACGGCTACAACCTCACCAACATCGCCCCCCGGCAGGTGCCCTACATGCGGCGGACCCTGGGGGTCATCTTCCAGGACTTCCGCCTCATCCAGAAGAAGACGGTGTACGAGAACCTCACCTTCGCCATGCGGGCGGTGGGCTCCTCGGGGCGGGAGGTGCGCAGGCGGGTGCCCTATGTGCTGGACCTGGTGGGCCTGTCCCAGAAGGGGGACCGCTATCCCGACGAGCTGTCCGGCGGCGAGCAGCAGCGCGTGGCCATCGCCCGGGCCCTGGTGAACAACCCCAGCATGATCATCGCCGACGAGCCCACCGGCAACCTGGATCCCCAGCGGTCGCTGGAGATCATGACGCTGCTGGAGCGCATCAACGAGCTGGGCACCACCGTGCTGGTGGTCACCCACGAGAAAGAGCTGGTCAACCGATTCTCCAAGCGGGTGATCACCATCCGGGACGGCCGGCTGATCAGCGACGAGACAGGCGGGTATTACAGCAATGAGCAGAAGATTTGACCTGAAATTCTACGCCAGCGAGGGGCTGCACAGCATCTTCACCCACGGCTTCATGTCCTTCGCGGCGGTGTGCATGATCGTGGCCTGTCTGCTGATCATGGGCTCCTTCACCCTGGTGGCGGTGAACATGGACCACATGCTGGGCCAGCTGGAGGACGAGAACGAGTTCCTCGCCTATGTGGACGAGACGCTGCCCGAGGAGGACGTGCTGGCCCTGGAGGGAAAGCTGGCCGCCCTGCCCAACGTGTCCCAGGTGACCTTCACCACCAAGGAGGAGGCCCGGGAGAACTACATCGAGAGCTATGAGCTGGACGAGGACTTCGAGGTGTTCGAGAGCCTGCCCGACGAGGTGTTCCGGGACCGGTACGCCATCCACGTGGCCGACATCGAGCAGATGGGCGAGACGGTGGAGCTGGTGAAGCAGGTGCCCGGCGTGGCCGACACCAGCGCCATGCTGGAGGTGGCCGAGGGCTTCGTGGTGGTGCGCAACGTGGCCGGCGGCGTGGCCATGATCCTGGTGGCCATCCTGCTGCTGATCTCCCTGTTCATCATCGCCAACACCATCAAGCTGGCCACCTTCAGCCGCCGGGAGGAGATCGCCATCATGAAGATGGTGGGGGCCACCAACGCCTTCATCCGCTGGCCCTTCGTGTTCGAGGGGCTCATACTCGGGGTGGCGGGGGCCGTGGTGGGCTTCTTCCTGCAGTGGGGCATCTACCAGATGATCACCGCCGCCATCACCCGGGCGGAGGGGACCGGCCTGATCCGGCTCATCTCCTTCGGGGACATGGCCCTTCCGGTGATCGGCATCTTCCTGCTCACCGGCTTCATCATCGGCGTGGGCGGCTCGCTGGTGGCCATCCGCAAGTTCCTGCAGGTCTGAATCGCTCTGGGAGGGAGTATGATGGCTGTGAAGACGAAACCTGATCCCAAGAAGAAATATGACCGGGCCCAGCGCCGGCAGCGCATCGTCATGGCGGTGCTGGCCGTGGTGATGGCGGCGGCCCTGCTGCTGTCCACCATCTCCATGGGGCTCACCCCCGCCGCCGCGGTCACCCAGAGCGAGATCGACGACCTGAAGAACGACGCCAGCCAGCTGGACGACCAGAAGGCCGCCCTGCAGGCCCAGCTGGACGCCGTCCAGGGCGATCAGGATCAGCTCATGGAGCAGAAGATCCTGCTGGAGGAGCAGCTCAACGTCATCGACGAGAAGATCGCCAACATCGACGCCCAGATCGCCGTCTACGACCAGCAGATCGCCGAGACCGAGGCCGACCTGGCCCAGGCGGAGGCCGACGAGGCGGCGCAGTATGAGCTGTTCTGCCAGCGGGTGCGGTACATGGAGGAGCACGGCAATGTGTCCTACTGGGCCATCCTGTTCGACGCCGCCGACTTCTCCGACCTGCTGGACCGGTACGCCATGGTCAGCGAGATCATGGCCTATGACGAGGACGTGCTGGACCAGCTGGTGGCCCTGCGGGAGCAGATCGAGGCCGACAAGGCCGCCCTGGAGTCCGCCCGGGCGGGCCAGCAGGCGGCCCGGGATGAGCAGGCCGCCGCCCAGGCGGAGCTGCGGGCCCAGGAGGCCGAGCTGGACGCCCTCATGGCGGAGATCGAGGCCCAGGCCGACGAGCTGGAGGGCGCCATGGACGCCCTGGACGCCGAGGCGGCCCGGCTGGACAAGGAGATCGCCGAGCTGGAGCGGCAGCTGGCCGCCAGCGGGGTGGAGATCGTCAGCGAGAGCGGCTACGCCTGGCCGCTGCCCGGCCGGACCAATCTGTCCTCCCTGTGCGGAGGGCGCAAGGACCCCTTCACCGGGAAGCCCGCCACCCACAGCGGCATCGACATCCCCGCCCCGTCGGGCACCGAGATCCACGCCGCCAAGAGCGGGGTGGTCATCACCTCCACCTACAACTCCGGGGGCTACGGCCAGTACGTGGTCATCAGCCACGGCAACGGCAACACCACCCTGTACGCCCACATGGTCCGGGGCTCCCAGCGGGTGAGCGTGGGGGACACCGTCACCCAGGGCCAGGTCATCGGCGAGGTGGGCTCCACCGGCCGGTCCACCGGCCCCCACCTGCACTATGAGGTGCGGGTGAACAACGTCCGCATCGACCCGGTGACCCTGTATTCCGGACTGACTTATAAGGGAAGTCCCATCTCCTGATGTGAGGACGATGGACCGATGATGTGACCGGCGGAGGGGTCCCCTCCGCCGGTCCCTTGTATCCAAACCCGTTTGCGTGGAAAGGAAGTGCGCCATGAGAACACGGAGGAGCTTTCGGGCCGGCCACCTGATTCTGGCCGCCCTGCTGGGGGCGCTGGTGACGGCGGGGGCCGTGCTGCTGGCGGCCTGGCTGCTGTTGGGCCGGTGGGGCCTGTCGGTGATGGAGGGGGTCGCCCTGGTGAACACCCAGTTCGTGGGGGACTTCGACGGGGACGAGGCGGCCGACGCCGCCCTGGACGGGATGGTGAACGCCCTGGGGGACCGGTGGAGCTACTACCTCACCGCCGAGGAGTACGCGGACCAGACCGAGCGCCGCTCCAACCGCTTCGTGGGCATCGGGGTCACCGTCACCCCGGAGGAGGCGGGGGCCCGCATCCTCTCGGTGGAGGAGGGCGGGCCGGCCCAGGCGGCGGGCCTGCTGCCCGGCGAGGTCATCACCGGGGCGGACGGACAGCCGCTGACCGGGGAGGCCGCCCAGAGCGCCGCCGACCTCATCCGGGGGGAGGAGGGCACCCAGGTGACCCTCACCGTCCTGGGGACCGACGGGACCGAGCGGGAGGTGACCCTCACCCGGGCCGTCATCCAGCAGAAGTCGGTGACCTGGGAGATGCTGGACGGGGACGTGGCCCTCATCACCGTCAAGAACTTCTACTCCGGCTGCGCCCAGCAGGGGCGGGAGGCCCTCGCCGCGGCCCAGGACGCCGGGGCCCGGGGGGTCGTCTTCGACCTGCGCAACGACCCCGGGGGCTATATCAGCGAGCTCACCGACCTGCTGGACGCCGTGCTGCCCGAGGGGCCCATCTTCCGCACCGGCGGAAAGGGGGGCGGCGAGTCGGTGGTGGAGTCGGACAGCGAGTGCGTGGACCTGCCCATGACGGTCATCGTCAACGGGGACAGCTACAGCGCGGCGGAGTTCTTCGCCGCCCAACTCCAGGAGGACGGCTGGGCGGTGGTGGTGGGCTCCCCCACCAGCGGGAAGGGGTACTCCCAGCTCACCTTCCCCCTGCTCCACGGCGGGGCCGTGGGCCTGTCCACCAAGACCTACCGCACCGGGGACGGGGTGTCCCTGGTGGGCACGGGGCTCTCCCTGGACGTTCGGGTGGACCTGAGCGAGGAGGACGCCGCCCTGCTCTCGGCGGGCTCCCTGTCCCATGGGGAGGACGAACAGCTCCAGGCGGCCCTCGGGGCGCTGGGGGAGGGAAGGTAGAGACCGTGAGGCGCTCCGGCTCCCCGGGGGACCGGGAGCCGGAGCACGTGAAGGGGGGCGCGGCCAAAAGGCCGCGCCCCCCTTTCTGTACCGCGCCTTGCCCCGCGTTCCGGGGCCCATCAGGCAGTCCATGTCCCACTGACCGTTTCGATCCACGCCCCCGCGGGGAAGGGGCGACAGGGGTCGCTGTCCTCGAAAGGGACCTCGAACTCATTTAGATCCGCGCCTTCGGAAAGAAGGCGACTGGCGACGGGCTCCCCGTCCGGGCCGGTCACAGAGTTTCGATCCACGCCCCCCCGTGAGGGGGCGACGGTTGTCGATGCCCACCTTTTCGAAGATGGCCTCATTTCGATCCACGCCCCCGGGGGCGACATGCACCTTCTCCCCCTTCGTCTACGAGTGCCCTGCGAATATGGAGGGTGTCACCGTCTACATCTTCCCACTTCAACCCAAGCATCTATGACATGTTCCGCCGTCCGGACGGGAGTTTTTTGGCTTTTGGGAGTTTCATGTGTCCCGCCTTACTCCACACGGACACCGTCCAGCGCGACCCCCTCAACGACAAATTCCCCACTTTCCGAGGCGAACCAGACGGAGAATGGTATCTCTCTTGATACCCCGTACATATTATCGGCGGTCACACGTCCGATGATTTGATAATGGTCGTCACTTCGTCCGACACCCCATGCGGTCTGGGAGAAGGATGCGGATCCAGGGACTGTCAAACACCCCTCCACTGCGGAGATGGCAAGTTCGCGCAGTTCCTCGTATGTTTCAAGGTCTATGTCCGTCTCAGGCACATGCACATCCCCATAGCTCTTCAAATAACCGCCCTTGTCGCTGTCGTACAAGTCCTCGTCAAGGAACCCTGCGTAGAACAAGACACCTCCATCTGTGGTGAAATAGAAGCGGCGGTCTCTATCACTGTACCCATTTGGGAAACAAATAACTGCGTTCAGCCCATCTTCTGCTTTCCCACTCATGTTCTCTATTTTGATGCTTTCGATGCCCACAGCATTCAGTATCTCTTGTATTTGGCTTGCGTGCTCTAATGAATACCCTGCGGACATGAGCTCTGCGGTCATATCAGTGTCTATCTCTTCCAGCTCCTCCAGCGGTTCATCTGGAGTTTTATATTCTCCATCATCAGGCACCTGCTGGCTTGGCGCCGGTGTCACAGGAGATGGTGTTGGTGGTACTGCAACTGATTCTACGGGAGTTTCTTTCGGTTCTTGTTCGGGTGTCTCAACCGCTATAGTTCCGGATGGTACATCCGGATTTTCAGGACTTTCTTTCGGCGTTCCAGCTGCCACACAAATCACGGAAAAAAGAATCACAAGATACATCCAAAACGGGATTCTCTTCATTCTTTCTGCGGCTGAATTTCCTTCCGAATCATTTTCTTTGGCTTTCTTTCCTTTGCATTTCTCTGTCAAAAACAGAAGGAGCCCGCCAATCACGAATCCGACGATGGCTCCTCCTATCTGGCCTCCTACGACCATCGATACGGAGACGCCGATAAATAATGCTCCAAAAGTGCCCGCGACAACATATATCGCTCTTCTCATTCCTTTTCCCTCTCAAGCCTTTTTTCTTACAACTCCGTTGCCAGGTTCCCATAAGTATAACACCAGCAGGTGGCCTTGCACATCAAGATGCCTCTGATCCGTCCGTCCATGGGGCGCCCCCTTTCTGCAACATCTGCACGCTCAGTCTATACCGTTTTAGGACAGCTGTCAACAAGGTGAGCCTACGCCGGAGGCGTCGCCGACGGTGTTAGCCCAGGACCGATACAGCACCGTGGTCCGCCGGATGCGGGACCAGACCAAGACCTCCGGCGCGGAGATGGACAGACGGAGAAGCAGCATGACCCGTCCCTTGTCCCCCCCTTGCGGGCCCGCGTTCTTGCTGTCCTTCTTGACGTTTCGATCCACGCCCCCGCACGGGGGCGACGGGGTGAACGTCACCGTGATGGTATCGCCATATTGATTTCGATCCACGCCCCAGCAGGGCGACTCCACGGCATGGTCGGCGCCGTCAACCAGAGACAGATCTCGATCCCTGTCCCCGCAAGAGGGGTGACCCTTGGCCTATATCCACTGCAAGAGAGCTCCTATTTCGACCCACGCCCCCCGTGAGGGGGCGACGCCTTTGGGACTCTGTTGCTGCCAGCGAGATCGGGGATCTGAGCCGGGGCGCGCGGGATCTGGTCCGGGCGCTGGCCTCCTACGAGTCGGACAAGCTGACGGGATCGGGCAAAAAATGAGCCGCCCCCGAGGGAGCGGCTTGGGACCATGTTCGGTCAGATGGACATCCATATCAAAAGAGCAACTACGCAGATTCCCATGGTAAACGCATAAATACGGAGCAGATTCTTGGTGTTCCTATCCATGTGGGCCTGCCCCCTTCCAGTGAGATATCTACTCTTAGTATACCACGAAATGTTCTGTTGTCAACAGGAGGTGAGCCTATGCCGGAAGCGTCCCTGGTGGTGTCGGCCCAGGACCGATACAGCACTGTGGTCCGCCGGATGCGGGACCAGACCAAGGCCTTCAGCAGGGACATGGACCAGCTGGAGAAGCAGCTGTATGATTTGCTTTCGACCCACGCCCCCACAAGAGGGCGACAGCCGCGCGTAGGTCTCCTCAAAGCCCCGCATGTTATTTCGATCCACGCCCCCGCGAGGTGGGCGACCTTGATGACCTTCCCCGTCTGGGTCAGGTACACATATTTCGATCCACGTCCCCCCGTGCGGGGGGGCGACTGTTGCTGTTCGGCATCGAGGCCATCGGCTCGTGGAAGCATAAAAGAGCAAAGGTTACACCTTAAAGACGGTTTCCGGCTTGCTAGTCTCCCGGTGTTCAGGTATAATAACCGTAGGTCGTTTTCAACCTGCAACTGGACACCGGAGGGATGGCCAATGCGGAAGACCGGCGATGAGCCAATCAAATTTAGAGGCAAGGACACGGGGCTGCGCCTCCGTGACTTCTGGAGCTGGGGCTTCTCGGATTTGCTGGACAACACCCTGCGCGGCAGCTATGCTGAGTTCATCGTCGCGGCGGCGCTGGGCATCGACCTATCCGAAGCGCGTGTGAACTGGGAACCGTGGGACCTGACGTTCAGCGACAGCATCCGCGTTGAGGTCAAGAGTTGTTCCTATCTGCAAGCGTGGGAGCAGAAACGTCCGTCGGCAATTCAGTTCAGCATCCGTCCGGCGATCCGGTGGTCGGCTACTGACGGATGGGCTGGTGAACAGCGCCGGCAGTCAGACGTGTACGTCTTCTGCCTGTTCGCTGAGAAGGACCCGGAGAAGGCTGACCCGATACGGCTGGATAGCTGGGCGTTCTATGTCCTCCCCACCAAAGTGCTGGACGAGCATTGCGGAGAGCAGAAGACCCTCAGCCTGAACTCGCTGCTTCGGCTTAACCCAGAGCGGGTTGACTTTGGAGAGCTGCAAGCGGCGGTGCTGCGATGTGCTCCTTGCCATGAAGGAGGACAGGATGATGACGCAGGAGCGTCTGATGGCGCTGGTGAGCGCCTTGATTGATTTGTTGCTGGCCTCGACGGACAACGCTGCGTTGGTCGAGAGCTGCATCCGGTCACTTGGATTTACAGATGAAGAGCTTCGGCTTTTCGGTTTCGACGTGTAGCAGAAGGCTCGCCTCTTACGAGGCGGGCTTTTCTTTCGCCGTCCCGCTCGACTTTCGGTAGATTTTCTTATTTCGATCCACGCCCCCCGCGGGGGGCGGCATGCACCCGTTCCCGTTGGTGCGGCAGGGGACGCATCGATTCACGCCCCCGCGAGGGGGGCGACGGAGCCCATGACGCATACAATACCGGGGACATCGTATTTCAATCCGCGCCCCCCGCGAGGGGGGCGACGACAGATTTCGTCTCACTGGATGCCGTGGCGTTCCCAATTTCAATCCGCGCCCCCCGCGAGGGGGGCGACGCAAATCGATTTTACCCGCTCAACGCTGTTCATATTTCAATCCGCGCCCCCCGCGAGGGGGGCGACCGCGTGGGAAGCCGTTCCTCTTGCAATCATTTCAATTTCAATCCGCGCCCCCCGCGAGGGGGGCGACTTCGGCAACCGGCGAGGAAATCAACGGCTCTATGATTTCAATCCGCGCCCCCGCGAGGGGGGCGACCCTGCAGACCCTGGGGGACCTGCCGGCCAACATATTTCAATCCGCGCCCCCC
>CALXCP010000071.1 GCA_944386845.1 uncultured Oscillospiraceae bacterium
CGCAGGAACTTCTCCAGCACGTCCTCCATGATGTAGGAGCGCAGGTTGCCGATGTGGGCGAAGTGGTACACCGTGGGCCCGCAGGTGTACATCTTCACCTCGTGGGGGTCCCGGGGGACGAACTCCTCTTTCTTCCGGGTGGCTGAGTTATACAGATACATGGTCATCCGCTCCTTCTTCTTTCGTGAGGTCCGCGCCGGCGGCGCGCAGCTCCTTTTCCTCCACCAGCCTCTCCAGGAACTCCAGCCGGGACTGGATGGCCTGGAGCTCCTTCTGCACCGGGTCGGGGACGCTGACCTGGTCCACCCGCTCGGCGTAGTTGACCTTCTCCCCGGCGATGCGCACCACCCGGGCGGGGACGCCCACGGCGGTGGCGTTCTCGGGCACCTCCCGCAGCACCACGGCGTTGGCGGCGATGCGGGCGCCGTCCCCCACCTTGAAGGGGCCCAGCACCTTGGCCCCGGTGGACACCATCACGTTGTTGCCCAGGGTGGGGTGGCGCTTGCCCTGGTCCTTGCCGGTGCCGCCGAGAGTGACCCCGTGGTAGAGCAGGCAGTCGTCCCCGATCTCGGCGGTCTCGCCGATGACGATGCCCATGCCGTGGTCGATGACGAAGCGGCGGCCGATCTTGGCCCCGGGGTGGATCTCGATGCCCGTCCAGAACCGGCTCCACTGGGAGACGAACCGGGCGATGAATCTCAGGTCATGGCGGTAGAAGAAATGGGCGATGCGGTGGTAGATGGTGGCGTGGACGCCGGGGTAGAGCAGGAAGATCTCCAGCTTGCTCCGGGCGGCGGGGTCCCGGGCCTGATAGGCCCCGAGGGTCTCTGACAGGCGTTTGAACATGGGCGTGACGCTCCTTTCCAAAACCCGCACGGGGCATGAAAAAGCGCCCCCGTGCTCCTTCGGCACAAGAGGCGCATGGCTGCGCGGTCCCACTCTCGCTTTTCACTCGTTCGGCCGGTAACGGGGCCAGACGGAGGGCATTACCCCTCGCGCTCCCGGACGCACTTCGCGCCCCTCCGCCGGCGGGCCAGCTTTCAGCCGATGACTGCCCCTCTCTGTGCCGCGGCCGGGACGTTACTCCTTCCGCTCAACGCGCTGATACCACAGTATATTACCACGGCGGCAGGTCCGTGTCAAGAGCCGGGGCGGGAGGTCTCCCCTCCCGCCCCGGCGGCCGCCGGGCTCTCACCCTTCACGCCCCATCAGCTCCCAGACCTGGTCCACGGTGAGCCCCTCGCAGTCGTAGGTCACCACCGCGCCGTCGGGGTAGAGGATGCCGAAGTCGATGGCCAGGGCGTCGGGCTCTCCCCGCTCGCCCCTGAGGTGGGCCCGGGCCTCCACCAGCTCCCGGGTCAGCTCCTCCGCCCGGAACACCGGGTGGTCCACGCTCTGCCGGTGCTCCTCGGGCACGCTGTCCGCCCAGGGGATGGAGTAGAGCCGCTTGTCATAGGTCTCGGGCTCGTCCGGGTCCACCAGGACGCCGGTCATGGCCCCCTCCCCCTCGGGCAGGGACACCCGCACCGACACGTCGGCGTACCCCCGGCTCCAGCGCAGGTACAGGGAGTTGGTCACCCCCTCCTGATAGGACAGCAGTCCGTAGAAGTCCCCGTACCCGGCGGGGGCCCGCTGGGGCAGATAGGGGGCGAAGGCGGCCTCGGCCCGGGCGCTGTCCAGGCTGTCCAGCTCCTCATAGCGCCAGGCGGGCACGTCGTCGGCGGTGAGCAGCCCCCTTAGGCTCAGGGCCGGCTCCGTCTCCCCGCAGTAGGCCCGGAGCAAGAGGTCGCACAGAAGGGTGTCGGACACCCCGCTGAAGGCTGCCCGGACCCCCACGTCGCCGGACCGGAAGGACGCCCCGCAGGAGAGGGCGCCCTCCCCGTCCTCCCGCAGCCAGGCCTCCGCCTGGGCGCCGTTGACCTCGCTGACGGCGGCGTCGGGCTCCACGCAGCAGCCCAGGCCGGGCAGCCGCCCCGGGGCCAGGGCGATGGCAAAGTGCCCCCCGTCCGGGTGGTCGCCGGTGAGGGTGGCCTGGAGCAGCGCCCCGTCCCGGTCGTACAGGGCGGTACCGGTGAGGACATAGCCGTCCCAGCACAGGTACCAGGGCACGTTCCCCCCCGTGTCCGCCGGGACCTCGCCCCCCCACAGCACGGCCCGGATGTCCGCCTCGGACAGCTCCGCCCCGAAGGACCCCGCCGGGGGCACCGCCAGGGCGGCGTCGGCCTGGGGGGCGCCGGTGAGGTCGGCGTAGGCCACATAGGGGATGGCGTAGAACATGGACGGGTCCGCATCCGCCCCGCCGTCGGCCACGAAGCCCTCCGACGGGGTGGACGCCGGGGCGGTGTCCACCGGGGCGGGGCTGGTGGCCGCCGGGGGGACGGTCTCCGGGGCGGCGGGGACGCCCGGCCGGCTCAGGGCCAGCCCCCCCACCCCCACCGCCAGGGCGCAGCAGGCAGCCAGGGCGGCCGTCCGGGCCCGCCGGGGGGCGGTACGCCGCCGGACGGGGGCCCCGTTCAGCTCCAGCAGCCGCCGGTGGAGCCCCTCCCCCGCCCGCTGCCGGTCCATATAGCTGACATAGTGTTCCATCACGGTTCCTCCTTTTCCTCCAAGAGGGCGCGCAGCTTCCTCCGGGCCCGGGAGAGCCGGGAGCGCACGGTGCCCTCCGCCTGTCCGGTGAGCCGGGCGATCTCCCCGGTGTCATAGCCCTCGTAGTAGTACAGATGGAGCACCGCCCGGTCCATGGGGGGCAGGGAGAACAGCTCCTCCACCTCCTGCCGCTCCTCCGGGGCGGGGGCGGGCAGCGCCTCGCTGAGGGGGACGTGGCGCCGCCGCCAGGGGGCGCGCAGCCGGGTCTTGCAGCCGTTCACCGTCACCTTCATCAGCCAGTTGCGCCGGTGCTCCGGGCTCTCAAAGGCGGGCCGGCGCTCCAGCAGCTTCAGGAAGGCGTCCTGCACCGCGTCCTCCGCCTCCCCCGGGTCCCGGAGGATGGCCAGGGCGGCCCGGTACAGCCGGTCCTCGTTGTCGGCCACCAGGGCCTCCCACTCCCTCTGCTCCATGCGCGTCCCCCCTTTCTGCCCATATTACGATCCGGCATGCCAAAACGCTGCGCCGGAGGAGAGATTTTTTCCGCCGCCCCGCCGCGGCAGCGGAAAGGGGCGCGGCCGGCCGGCCGCGCCCCGATCTCCAACTCTTATCCCCGGTCCTGCCGGTCCTCCTCCGCCGGACCGATGACCTTGATCCACTTCCCGGTACAGAAGCGGATGAGGCACACCAGCCCCTTCAGCGGGTGCTCCACCCGGAGGAAGAAGTAGATCCACACCGGGGGCAGGTGCCACACGAAGCCGGCCAGCGCCCCCAGGGGCAGGGAGACCAGCCACACCAGGATGCTGTCCGCCACCAGCAGGAAGCGGGTGTCCCCGCCCCCCCGGAGGATGCCCTTGGAGGTGATGTAGGCCACGGCCTGCATGGGCAGCATGAAGCAGGTGCACAGGACCATGCCGTGGGCGATCTGCCGGGTGGTGTCGTTGATGTTGTACAGCGCCAGGTAGGGCTGCTCCAGCAGCAGGAGCACCGGGATGGCGATCAGCCCGATGACCAGGGAGAGCACCACATAGGCGTTGCCCTCCCGCTGGGCCCGGGGCAGGTCCCCCTCGCCGATGGTGTTGCCCACCACCACCGAGGAGGCCCCCGCCATGCCCATGGTCAGCACGGTGAGCACCTGCACCACCGAGGTGACCATGGCGTTGGCCGCCGAGATCTCGCTGCTCAGGTGGCCCAGGATGACGGTGGTGAGCATCAGGCTCAGACCCAGCAGGGTGTCGCTGACCAGGACGGGGATGCTGTACCGCATGTACTGCCGGTACAGCCGCTTCCCAGGCAGCAGCACGTGCCGCAGCCGGAAGGAGAAGGTCCTGTCCCTCAGGATGAAGTAGCCGAAGACGAAGCAGAACTCGAACCCCCGGGCGATCACGGTGCCCACCGCGGCCCCCACCAGCTCCAGCCGGGGGGCGCCCAGCTTGCCGAAGATGAACACCCAGTTGAAGAAGAAGTTGAGGAAGAAGGCGATCGTGGACCCGATGAGGGGCATCCGGACCTCCCCCGCGCTGCGCAGCAGGTAGGTGGCGGTGGACACCAGCCCCGAGGGCAGGAAGGTGAAGGCCACCAGCCGCATGTAGGGGGAGCCCGCCCGGATGATGTCCCAGTCGTTGGTGAAAAAGCGCATCACCGCCCAGGGCCACAGGGCGGTGACGACGGTGAACAGGGCGCACAGCACGAAGGTCAGCCGCAGGGCGATGGCGGCGATCTCCCGCATGGCGCCGTGCTCCCGGCGGCCCCAGTACTGGGACGACATGACGATGGCCCCGGAGCCCAGCCCCATGAGGACGAACTGGAAGAAGGAGTAGAACTGGTTGCCGAAGGCCACCGCCGAGATGGCGTCCTCGCCGAAGCTGCCCACCATGACGTTGTCCAGGAAATTGATGCCGATGGTGATGAGCTGCTGGAGCACCACCAGCACCATGATGCGGCCTGTTTTCCGGTAGAAGTTGGGGTTTCGCAGCTCGTGTCCGATCAAGGGGGTCTCTCCTCTCCGGCGCAGGGGCGCCGTTCTCTCTCTGAGGACAGCTGTGCCGGAGCCCGGCACGCCCCCATTTTACCCCCATCCGTCCCCGCTGTCAAACCCATGCCCGGCGCGGGGCCGCCCGCGGCGTGAACAGCCCCCCTTGAAAAAAAGGGGGGCTGTTCACCCCAAGCTCTGTGACGGGTCGGTCTACCGGACCTGGGTCCGCTCGTACCAGCCGCTCCGGGCCGGGTCGATGAGGTCCCCGGCGCTGTCGTACAGGTCATATCCGCCGCCGGGGATCACGATGGCAAAGGGCCTGTTGGGGGCGACCTCGTACCGCGCCCCGCCGTGGCTCTCCACGGCGGCGATGCCCAGGGCGTTCATGGAGATCAGCGCGGTGGCCCCCTCCAGCTCAAAGGCCCGTATCCCCCGCTGGATCGAGGTGGACTTTCCGCCATACCGGAACACATAGTCCGGCCTGGTCCCGCCGTCGTTCACATAGACGGAGAAGACATGCTCCTCCTTCCGGGGATCGTAGGCCAGCACGGCAGCGGCCCGGCCGTCCAGCCCGATCTCCACGGTCCAGTCGGAGCCGACGTTCTGGCTCTGGCGGACGTCCCGCTCGATGCCGCCTGCGTCGGTCAGACGCGCCGGGCCGGAGAGCTGCGCGATGACCAGAGCCAGACTGGCCAGCACCAGCGCCGCCGCCAGGGCCGCCAGCACCCGGCAGGGCGCGGGCAGCCTGAGACGGCGCCTGTCCGGCGCGGCCAGCGCCCGGTTGACGTTCCACCGGTAGAGAAGGAAATAGCCCGCGCCGGCCAGCAGCACCCCCGCGGCGGCCAGCAGGATGGGCAGAAGCAGAGAGATGAGATCCATTTGGTCCTCCTATATCCCGAGGCGTTCCCTGAAGATGTAATAGTAGCTCCGGGTCACATCCACCCGTCTCCCGTCCGCCATGGTCAGGGTGAACTTCATGGAGAGGGCAGGAGAGATGCGCCGGATTTTGTCCCTGGCCACGATGGCCGAGTTGCTGACCCGCAGGAACCGCTCCGGCCCCAGCAGCGCCTCCAGCCGGTACAGCCGCTCCCCGGACCGGTACACGCCGTCCCGGGCGTACACCTCCACCGTGTGGCCGAAGGACTCCACGGACACGATCTCCTCCGCCGGGAGGCGGACCAGCTCCCGGGTCTCCCGGTCCCGCACCATCAGGCAGTCGGCGCTGCGGTCCCGCTCGCTCAGCACCAGGTCGGCGTCCTCGTCCACCTGGATGCCGTGGGCGGCCAGCGCCGCCCGCACCTCCTGCTCCCGCGCCCGGCTGACGGACAGCTTTACCTTCAACCCCGATCCCCCCCTTTTCGCAGACGTACCCTCTGTCCTCAGTATAGCGGCCCTCCGGCGCCGCCGCAAGGGGAGCGGCACACTTTGCACTGCCCGGCGCACAGGCGGCGCCTCCGGGCAGAAAAAGGGCGGGCGCGGCCAAAGCCGCCCCTGCGGGACCGCCGTTCCAAAAAACAAAAGCTCTCTCTGTCCCCCCGCGGCAGCGGGGCCGCCCGTCCCGGGCTCCCCCCGGGCGGGCATCTTTTTCTTTTTCTTGACCGTATTCTTTTTCTTTATCTTTATCTTATTCTTTATCCCCCTCCTAATTGTACGGAACCGTACGACCTTGCGGGGACTTCCCCCAGGGGAGAGGCCCCCTTTGCACTGCCCGGGGCACAGGCCGCGCCGCCGGGCGGAAAAGAGGCGGGCGCGGCCAAAGCCGCGCCCGCCCGAACGCCCCGGCCGGGGTCACCCTCCCCATAGAGCGGCCGCCGCCCACAGGACGGCCCCGTACACCACGCTGGCGCTGAGGCCGCACACCAGCACCGGCCCGGCGATGACGAAGAGCTTGGCCGCCGTGCCGGTGATCATCCCCTCGTGCTTGAACTCCATGGCCGGGGACACCATGGCGTTGGCGAAGCCGGTGATGGGCACCAGGGTCCCCGCCCCGGCGAATTTGGCGATCTTGTCATACTGCCCCAGCCCGGTGAGCAGGGCGGAGAGCACGATGAGGGTGAGGGAGACCGCCGTCCCCGCCGTCTCCCGGTCCAGGCCGAGGTGCTGATACAGCTCCAGCAGCCCCTGCCCCCCGGCGCAGATGGCGCCCCCCACGCAGAAGGCCGCCGCCATGTCCCGGAGCAGGGGGGACGGCCTGGCCTGCTCCCGCACCAGCTTCTGATATTCCTCCGGTGTCATGAAGATCCCTCCCTTTCCCACAGGATGCCCCGTTCCCGCCCCCTCCATGCGCGCGCATATCCCGGCGGAAAACGCATATCCTATACCGATCTCCGCCCCGGCGGAGCCCAATGCTCGGGAGGGATGCGCCATGACCGTCACCCACAAGCGGCTGCTGACCGCCTTTCTGTGCGCCTGCGCGGCGGGGGTGCTGCTGCACTTCGTCCACGACTGGCTGCCCTGCGCCGTCACCGCCCTGTTCTCCCCGGTGCGGGAGAGCCTCTGGGAGCACGTGAAGCTCCTCTTCTGGCCCATCCTGGCCGCCGGGCTGGTCCTGTGCCGGAGGGACCGGGCCGCCCTGCGCCCCTGGCTGCTGAGCAGCCTGATCGTCATCGCCCTGATGCTGTCGGCGGGCTGGCTGTTCCACATCGTGCTGGGGGGCGAGTCCATGGCCTTCGACATCGGGCTCTACTTCGTGCTCATGGCGGCGGCCTTCCTGCTGCCCCGGCTGTTCCCCGGGCCGTGGACCGGGCTGTTCTGGGAGCTGGTCATCTGGCTGACGGCGGCGGTGGGGGTGGCCGTGGTGCTGTTCACCTTCTGGCCGCCGGACGGCCCCCTGTTCGCCGACCTGTCCGGCGCCCCCACCTGGGCCCGGCTCCCCCTGTGAAGACGCGGCGCGGCCCCGTCCCTGCTTTCGGGACGGGGCCGTTCGTTCACCCCTCCGGGGGCAGCCAGAGGACGTTCGCCGGGGGCGGGGCGGCGGAGCACACCGAGGCCGCCCAGCCCTCCCCGGCGTAGCTCCGGAAGCGCAGGCCGTCCAGCTCCTCCGCCGGGGGCAGGGGGACGGCCATCTCCCGCACCGGCAGGGCGAGCCCCCGGCCGGTGTACTTGCCCAGGCTCTCCCGCCGGGTCCACAGCAGGCAGAACCGGGGCCAGGGGTCGGCCTCCGCCAGGCACCAGGCCCGCTCGGCCTCCGTCAGCCCCCGGCGCAGCAGCACCTCCCCCCGGGGACGCACCGCCTCCACGTCCGCCCCCACCGGCCCGGCGGCCAGGGCGCACAGGCAGAAGGGCCCGCTGTGGCTCAGGCTGAAGCGGACCCCGGGCAGGCCGGGGAAATAGGGCCTGCCCCGCTCCTCCCGGGCCACCGGGGGCAGCCCGGCCAGCCCGAGGCGCCGGACCAGCGCCTCCTCCAGCAGCCGCCAGGCCGCCCTCCGGTCCCCCGGCGCCGTCCGCCGGGCGTACAGCAGGACCTCTCCCGTCCGCAGCCCTTCCATGGCTCCCGCCTCCTCTCCGTTCTCCCCACATTGTAATAAAAAAGGCTTGCGAAAGCAAGGGCGCCGGGGTATACTGTCGGGGAAAACCACGGAAAGCGAGGCGTTTCCCCATGACCCGAGCCCATACCCCCGCCGCCGCCCTGCTGGCGGCTTTGCTGGGGCTGTCCCTGCTGCTGTCCGGCTGCGCCCCGGCGGCGGAGCCCCCCGAGAACCCCCCCCCCACCCCCCCCGGGACCCCCACGCCCGGAACCCCCCCCCACCGAGGTCACCGCCACCCTGGCCGTGGCCGGCGACGTGATGAGCCACATGCCGGTGACCGAGGACGCCTATGTCCCCGAGACGGACAGCTACGACTACTCCCACATCTTCCAGTACGCCGCCCCCTACCTCACCGAGGCCGACTACGCCGTGGCCAACCTGGAGACCACCCTGGCCGGCGGGCCCAACTACTCGGGCTACCCCAACTTCAACAGCCCCGACGCCCTGGCCGACGGGCTGCGGGACGCGGGCATCGACCTGCTGTCCACCGCCAACAACCACACCAAGGACAAGGGGTATGACGGCATCTTCCGCACCCTGGACGTGCTGGACGAGGCGGGGCTGGCCCACGTGGGCACCTACCGCAGCCAGGAAGAGCGGGACGAAAACCACGGCATCGTGGTGGCCGACGTGGGGGGCATCTCGGTGGCCTTCCTGTCCTACACTTACGGCCTCAACGGCTACACCGTCTCCGAGGAGCAGGCCTGGTGCGTCAACCTGTTCAACCTGGACTACGCCACCACCCTGGAGCAGCCCGACTACGACCTGCTCGCCGAGGACCTGGCCTACGCCCAGAGCCTGGGCACCGACCTGGTGGCGGTGATGATCCACTGGGGCATCGAGTACTGGGACGAGCCCAGCGTCCACCAGACTTCC
>CALXCP010000072.1 GCA_944386845.1 uncultured Oscillospiraceae bacterium
TCTCAAAGTAGGTGCCGTGGCGGGCGGTCTTGCCGATGTTCTCGATGTCGCCGGTGCGGATGCACTTCTGGCAGGTGGTCACCCGGCGGCGGGGGGGCTCCTGCTCCCCGGTGAACCAGGGCTTCATGGGGGCCATGCCGCTGTTGATGAGCAGCAGGCTGGCGTCGTTCTGGGGGATGAGGGAAAAGCTGGGCAGGCGGAGATGTCCCTTGGTCTCGAAAAATCTCAGGAACATCTCCCGCAGCTCGTTCAGGCCGTAGGGCTTGGGGTCTTTCATCTGGTATTACCTCCGTATCTTTCCTGGTCAGGGGGCGCAAAAGAAAACGCCTCCGCCCCACACAGGGGCGAAGGCGAACGCTCCGCGGTACCACCCTGATCGCGCTCCGTGGGGAGCGCATCTCCTCTTATCCGGTAACGGGGATGGGCCGTACCGCTCATCGCGGTCCGCTCGGAAGTGGCGTGAACGGGCGGCGGACAGGGGCTTTCACCGGCTCCCCCTCTCTGAGGACCGCGCCGCGCTCTTGGCTTCGTCTGCGCATTGTCCTACATAGTTTACCACACTTTTCCCCTCTGTCAATCCTTTTTGCCGCTTTTGCGGGGCAAAAGCGGCAAAAGAACTTTTCATCTCCGCCTTGACCTTTCCCAGGTTTGTCACTATAATAAGAGGGCTTTTGAGGCGGGTGCCATGAGCTGTCCCGCGAGAAAGGACTGATCCCATTGAAGATCATCATCGTAGGCGACGGAAAGGTCGGCTATACCCTGGCGGAGCAGCTCGCCCGGGAGAACCACGACATCACCATCATCGACACCGACCAGGAGGCCCTGGCCCACGCCTCGGCCACCCTGGACGTCATGTGTATCCAGGGCAACGGCGCCGCTCTGGCTCCGCTGAAGGAGGCCGGGGTGGAGACGGCGGACATGGTCATCGCCGCCACCAGCGAGGACGAGGTGAACATGGTCTGCTGCCTCACCTCCAAGCGGCTGGGCGCCGACTACACCATCGCGCGGATCCGCAATCTGGACTACACCACCGACCTGGAGACGCTGAAAAAGGACCTGGGCATCGACATGGTCATCAACCCGGAGCTGTCCACCGCGGCCGAGATCTCCCGGCTGCTCCGCTTCCCCAACGCCGCCACCATCGAGACGTTTTACCGGGGGCGGGTGGAGATGATGGGCTTCCTGCTCCAGGAGGGGGATTTCCTGTGCGGCCGCCCCCTGTCCGAGCAGTCCAGCAAGCTGAAAAACCTCCCGGTCCTGTTCTGCGCCGCCGAGCGGGGCGATGAGGTCTACATCCCCAACGGCAGCTTCGTCCCTCTGCCGGGAGATACCCTGTACATCATCGGTGAGCCGGTGGGGCTGAGCCAGTTCTTCCGGCTGCTGGGCCGGTATATCCCCAAGATCCGGTCGGTCTTCCTCATCGGCGGCGGGCGCATCACCCAATACCTCACCTCTCTGCTGGTCAAGATGAATCTGCCGGTGAAGATCGTGGAGCAGCGGATGGACCGCTGCTGCCTGCTCAGCGAGCAGTTCCCCCACGCCACCGTCATCTGCGGAGACGGCACCGACCAGGAGCTGCTGGAGGCGGAGAATCTCTCCTCCACCGACGCCTTCATCTCCCTCACCGACCGGGACGAGGACAATCTCATCACCGCCCTGTACGCCAAGCACCTGGGGGTCCCCAAGGTCATCCCCAAGGCAAACCGGCAGAATTACACCGGCATCGCCCAGTCGGTGGGGCTGGAGTGCGTGGTCTCCCCCAAGTACATCACCGCCGAACGCATCCTCCAGGTGGTCCGGGGCATGGAGAACTCCAAGGGCAGCGTCATGAAGGCCCTCTACCGCATCGCCAACAACAGGGCGGAGGTCATGGAGTTCACCGTCAACGGGACCACCCAGAACCTGGGCGTCCCCCTGAAGGAGCTGAACCTGAAGGAGGGCATCCTGGTGGCGGTCATCATCCACCAGAACCGGATCATCATCCCCGAGGGCAGCTCGACCATCCAGCGGGGAGACACCGTGATCCTGGTCTCCCGGGGCCACACCATCCTGGACATCAACGACATCTTTAAAAACTCGGTGCTGGATCTGGATCGGAGGCAGTCATGAATTTCCGGCTGGTCTTCAAGCTCTGCGGCCGCCTGCTGCTGGTCGAGGCGGCGCTGATGCTCCTCCCCCTGATCACCGCCCTGGTGTACGGGGAGGACCCCTCCCCCTTCCTCAAGTCCATCCCCATCGTGGCGGCGGTGGGCCTGGTCCTCTCCCTCATTCCCGCCGACCGGCATTTCTTCGTCCGGGAGGGCTTTTTCGCCGCAGGGATGCTCTGGATCCTCATGGGCCTGGGCGGGGCGCTGCCCTTCTGGTTCTGCGGGCAGTTCCCCACGGTGATGGACTGCGTGTTCGAGTCCTTCTCCGGCTTCACCACCACCGGGGCCACCATCCTCACCAACATCGAGGCGCTGCCCAAGGGCATCCTGTTCTGGCGCAGCTTCACCCACTGGGTGGGGGGCATCGGGGTGCTCTCCCTGTCCCTGATCGTGCTGCCCTCTCTGGGAGGCGCCCGGTCCCAGTTCCTCACCCAGGCGGAGTCCACCGGGCCCATCGCCTCCAAGCTGGTCCCCAGACAGTCCAGCTCCTCCGTCATCCTCTATGTCATCTACATCACCCTCACCCTGGCGGAGATCGCGCTGCTGCTTCTGGCAGGGATGCCCCTGTACGATGCGGTGCTCACCGCCTTCTCCTCGGCGGGCACCGGCGGCTTCTCCAACATGAATCTGAGCATCGCCGCCTATCAGGACCCGGCGTGCGAGATGATCATCGCCGTGTTCCTGGTGCTGTTCTCCCTGAACCTCGGCCTGTTTTTCCTCATGGTGTGCCGCCGCTTCAAAGAGGTGTGGCGCAACGATGAGCTGCGCTTCTTCCTGGGCGCGGTGGCCCTGAGCACCGTGATCATCGCCGTCAACATTCTCCCGATGTACCGGGATCTCGGCACGGCCCTGCGGTACAGCTTCTTTCAGGTGGCCTCCATCATCTCATCCACCGGCTTCGCCACGGCGGACTATACCCACTGGCCCCTGTTCTCCCAGACGCTGCTGGTGCTCCTGATGATCTGCGGCGCCTGCTCCTGCTCCACCGGCGGCGGCATCAAGTGGGCCCGGGTGGTGCTGCTGCTGCGCAACATCCGCCGGGAGATCCACCGGATCATCCACCCCCGGTCGGTGATGGTGGTCCGGCTGGACGGCAAGGCGGTGAGCGACGAGACCATCCGCAGCACCCTGGTCTTCCTGTCCTCCTACTTCCTGCTGGCCTTTCTGTCCACCCTGCTGGTCTCCCTGGACGACCAGTCCTTCACCGCCTCCTTCACCGGTGTGCTGGCCTGCCTGAGCAACACCGGCCCGGGGCTGGAGGCCGTGGGACCCTACGGCAGCTTCCAGCCCTTCTCCTCCTTCAGCAAGCTGGTGTTCTCCCTGTGCATGGTACTGGGCCGTCTGGAGATCCTCCCGATCCTGGTCCTGTTCAGCAGAAGTGCTTGGAAAAAGACCTGATGTGGATCTCTTCTCGTGCAAAGCGCCCAAAAGCGGCGATTTCCCGTGGAATTTCTGTAAGAATAGCTTGAAAATTTGCCCTGATGTGGTAAACTGATAGCGCTGTAACTTGTCCGCTTTGACGGACGCGCGGGGCCGCCCTGATCTGGCGGTCCCCGAACAAGAGTTAAGGAGATGGATAACTTGGAAAATCTGGTTCTGCTCGGTTTCCTCGGTGCAGTTCTGGCCCTGGTGTTCGCGTTCATCCAGCGCAGCCGGGTCCTGAGCTTCTCTGAGGGCAACGACAAGATGATCAAGATCGCCTCGGCCATTCGGGAGGGCGCCAACGCCTACCTGAAGCACCAGTACACCACCGTGGCGAAGGTCTTCATCGTCGTGTTCGTCATCCTGCTGATCATCGCCTTCGGCAGCGGCGGGGACATGCTCTCGAAGTTCACCCCCTTCGCCTTCCTCACCGGCGGCATCTGGTCCATGCTGGCCGGCCTGATCGGCATGAAAATCGCCACCAATTCCAATGCCCGCACCGCGTGGGCCGCCTCTGAGAGCCTGAACAAGGGCCTGCGGGTGGCCTTCTCCTCCGGTTCCGTCATGGGCTTCACCGTGGTGGGCCTGGGCATGCTGGACATCACCATCTGGTTCTGCATCCTGCACTTCGCCGCCGGCATCACCGACCCCATGACCCTGGGCAACATCATGGTCATGAACGGCATGGGCGCCTCCTTCATGGCGCTGTTCGCCCGTGTGGGCGGCGGCATCTACACCAAGGCCGCCGACGTGGGCGCCGACCTGGTGGGCAAGGTGGAGGCCGGCATCCCCGAGGATGACCCCCGCAACCCCGCCACCATCGCCGACAACGTGGGCGACAACGTGGGCGACGTGGCCGGCATGGGCGCCGACCTGTACGAGTCCTATGTGGGCTCCATCCTGGCCACCTTCTCCCTGGGCGCCTGCGCCGGGTACGGCTGGAACGGCATGGTTCTGCCCATGCTGCTGGCCGTGGTGGGCATCCTCTGCTCCCTCATCGGCACCTTCTTCGTCAAGACCAAGGAGGACGCCACCCAGAAGTCCCTGCTGACCTCTCTGCGCACCGGTACTTACCTGTCCGCCATCCTCTCCGCCATCCTGGCCGCCCCCCTGACCTACTTCGTGCTGGATGGCCACATGGGCGTGTACGTGGCCATCCTGTGCGGCCTGATCGGCGGCACCGCCATCGGCTACTTCACCGAGTACTTCACCTCGGACAACTACAAGCCCACCAAGAAGCTGGCCGCCACCTCTGAGACCGGCGCCGCCACCGTCATCATCGGCGGCATCTCCCTGGGCCTGATGTCCACCATCGCCTCCATCCTCATCGTGGCCGTGGCCATCCTGATCAGCTACTTCGCCGCCGGCGGCTCCATCACCATCGTGGATGAGGCCGGCAACTTCACCGAGGCCTTCAACCGCGGCCTGTACGGCATCGGCATCGCCGGCGTGGGCATGCTGTCCACCCTCGGCATCACCCTGGCCACCGACGCCTACGGCCCCGTGGCCGACAACGCCGGCGGCATCGCCGAGATGGCCGGCCTGCCCGAGGAGGTCCGTGACCGCACCGACGCCCTGGACTCCCTGGGCAACACCACCGCCGCCACCGGCAAGGGCTTCGCCATCGGCTCCGCCTCTCTGACCGCCCTGGCTCTGCTGGTGTCCTACGTGAACATCGTGCAGGAGCGCACCACCGAGGTGCTGAACTTCACCCTCACCAGTCCCACCGTTCTGGTCGGCCTGTTCATCGGCGCCATGCTCACCTTCGTGTTCTCCGCCCTGACCATGAGCGCGGTGCAGACCGCCGCCCAGTCCATCGTGCTGGAGGTCCGCCGCCAGTTCCGTGAGATCGCGGGCATCATGGACTACAAGGCCGATCCCGACTATGCGGCCTGCGTGGGCCTGTGCACCAAGGGCGCTCTGAAGGAGATGGTGGCCCCCGCTCTGCTGGCCATCATCGTCCCCATCGCCACCGGTCTGATCCTGGGCCCCACCGGCGTGGTGGGCCTGCTGGGCGGCGTGTCCGTCACCGGCTTCGCCATGGCCGTGTTCATGTCCAACGCCGGCGGCGCCTGGGACAACGCCAAGAAGTACATCGAGCGGGGCAACCACGGCGGCAAGGGCTCCGAGCAGCACAAGGCTGCCGTGGTGGGCGACACCGTGGGCGATCCCTTCAAGGACACCTCCGGTCCCTCTCTGAACATCCTGATCAAGCTGTGCTCCACCGTGTCCATCGTGTTCTCCGGCCTCATCCTGGCCTTCAACCTGATGGGCGTCATGTAAGCGCAGACACGATCGCTCCCAGCGGGGCCGCCGAAAGGCGGCCCCGCTTTCTTATCCAAGATCCCCCGCTCCCCTCCGCTGCTTTTTGGCGGGAGCGGGGGTTGCTTTTTTCCGCCGCTGTTGGTATCATAATAGGTACCTTTTGGCCTCTGGGCCAGGGTCTTCTGTGTTTTATCCTGATTTCTGCATCGGAGGTTTTTTTATGGTCACGATCTTCCAGGACGGCGTCTTCTACCACGGCGGCCGTCTGCTCTCCCCCGCGGAGGGGGCTGCCGCCGGCCTCACCGCCGACCAGGGCCGCACCCGCACCATGGCCTACGGCATCCTGGCCAGCCACAACACCAGCGGAGATATGGATGATTTGAAGCTGCGCTTCGACGCCATGGCCTCTCACGACATCACCTACGTGGGCATCATCCAGACGGCCCGGGCCTCCGGGCTGGAGGAGTTCCCTCTCCCCTATGTGCTCACCAACTGCCACAACTCCCTGTGCGCCGTGGGCGGCACCATCAACGAGGACGACCACGTGTTCGGCCTGTCCGCCGCCAAGAAATACGGCGGAGTCTTCGTCCCCGCCCATCAGGCGGTCATCCACCAGTACATGCGGGAGCGCTACGCCGCCTCCGGCAGCATGATCCTGGGCTCGGACAGCCACACCCGCTACGGCGCCTACGGCTGCATGGCCGTGGGCGAGGGCGGCCCCGAGCTGGTGAAGCAGCTGCTGCGCAAGCCCTATGACATCCGCTATCCCAAGGTCATCGCCATCTACCTGGAGGGCGCTCCCCGTCCCGGCGTGGGGCCCCAGGACGTGGCTCTGGCCCTCATCGGCGCCACCTTCAAGCAGGGCATCGTGAAGAACGCCGTCATGGAGTTCTTTGGCCCCGGTGTAAAAAACCTGGCCATGGACTACCGCTGCGGCATCGACGTGATGACCACCGAGACCGCCTGTCTCTCCTCCGTCTGGTCCACCGACGAAACGGTGGAGGAGATGCTCACCGCCCTGGGCCGGCCCGGGGACTACCGGGAGCTGGCCCCCCAGGACGGCGCCTGGTACGACGGACTGATCCAGGTAGATCTGTCCACCGTGGAGCCCATGATCGCGCTGCCCTTCCACCCCTCCAACGCCTACACCATCCGGGAGTTCAAGGCCAACGCCGCCGATCTGCTCCACCAGGTGGAGGTGGACGCCATGCAGAGCCTGGACCTGAAGACCCCGCCCCCCTCCCTGCTGGACAAGCTGGTGGACGGGCAGCTCCGGGTGGACCAGGGGGTCATCGCCGGCTGCTCGGGCGGCACCTATCAGAACCTGCTGCGGGCCTCTCAGATCTTGGAGGGCAGCGCCATCGGCTCGGACGCCTTCTGGCTGAGCTGCTACCCCGCCAGCCAGCCCGTGATGATGGAGCTGACCCGGAAGGGGGCCATCTCCTCCCTCATGGCCGCGGGGGCCTCCATCCGCTCCTGCTTCTGCGGCCCCTGCTTCGGCGCCGGGGATGTGCCCGCCAACGGCGGCTTCTCCATCCGGCACTCCACCCGGAACTTCCCCAACCGGGAGGGCTCCAAGCCGGGGGAGGGCCAGCTGGCCTATGTGGCCCTGATGGACGCCCGGTCCATCGCCGCCACCGCCCTCAACGGCGGCATCCTCACCGGGGCGGACGAGCTGCCCGACGTGCCCGCCGATCCCGCCCGCGAGCCCTACACCCACGACCCCTCCCCCTATCGGGCCCGGGTGTACTACGGCGTCAACCATCCGGAGAGCGACACCCCCCTGGTCTTCGGCCCCAACATCGCCGACTGGCCGGAGCAGATCGCCCTGCCGGAGGACCTGCTGCTCACCGTGGCCAGCGCCATCTATGACCCGGTGACCACCACCGACGAGCTCATCCCCTCCGGAGAGACCTCCTCCTACCGCTCCAACCCCCTGCGGCTGGCCGAATTCGCCCTGAGCCGGAAGGACCCCCAGTACGTCCCCCGGGCCAAGGAGGTGCTGGCGCTGGAGAAGCTGCGCCGGGCCGATCCCGACGCCCCCGAGGCGGCCGCCGCCCTGTCCGGCCACGATCCCAGGACCACCGGGCTGGGCACCCTTGTGATGGCTCTGAAGCCCGGGGACGGCTCCGCCCGGGAGCAGGCCGCCTCCTGCCAGCGGGTGCTGGGCGGCTGCGCGAACCTGGCCCGGGAGTACGCCACCAAGCGCTACCGCTCCAACGTGGTCAACTGGGGGATGCTCCCCTTCGTGGCCCCCGACGTGGAGAGCTGGAACATCCGGCCCGGCGACCGGCTGTACATCCCCGGCATCCGCGCCCTGCTGGAGGGGGACGGCACCGAGATCGGGGCCACCCTAATCCAGGACGGGCAGGAGCGCGCCGTCACTCTCACCCTCCCCGGCCTGACCCGGGAGGAGCGGGACATCATTTTGGCTGGCTGCCTGATCAACTATTACGCTCAGTGATGTCCCGCTTCCCCCCGACGGGAGCCCAGCGCAGCGGGTCC
This sequence comes from uncultured Oscillospiraceae bacterium, assembly GCA_944386845.1. Classification (GTDB taxonomy): domain Bacteria; phylum Bacillota; class Clostridia; order Oscillospirales; family Oscillospiraceae; genus CALXCT01. Next base: position 8,340 of record CALXCP010000072.1, read on the forward strand.
CGTCGGGAAAGGACGAGCAAGGGAGCGTCCAAAGGTCCTGCCGGCAGGCGGGACCGGCGGGAAGCGGACTTTGCGAGGACGCGGCGGGCTGCTTGATCAACTATTACGCTCAGTAAGCAAAGAAGTGCGGAAAGATTTTTTGCATGATTTCCGCTTGCTTTGTGCCGTTTCCGCTCCATTCCATTTGCTTTCTG
>CALXCP010000073.1 GCA_944386845.1 uncultured Oscillospiraceae bacterium
GCCGAAGCGAAACGAGCTCTGGCGCCCCCCGGGCCGGCTTCAGTCGGCCCGGGGGGCGCCGCCACATACAGGGGGATGGAGGCACAGTCATCCAGAACGGCTGTGCCTCCATCCCCGCGTTCGTGATCGGGCGGGCGGACGGCTGATGCCGTCCGCCCGCCCTGTTCTTGTCGTCTCAGTGCTCCGCCGGGCCCTTCATCCGGAAGGCCGCCAGGGCCAGCAGGGTGCTGGCCGCCCCCAGGGCGGCGCACAGCAGGAGCATGGCGTCCACCCCGGCCCAGTCCAGCACCGCCCCGGGCAGCAGGCTGCCCATCATGCCGCCCAGGCCGTTGGAGGCCACCATCATCAGGCTCTGCCCCCGCACCCGGTCGGCCCGGGGGACCGACTCGTTGACGAAGAACACCGAGTCGGGGGTGAACAGGCCGTAGCCCAGGATCTGCACCGGCATGAACAGGAAGATGAAGGCCCACCCGGGGGAGAGGAGGAACAGCCCCGCCTTCACGGCGATGGCCGCCATGGCCACCACCATCACCCGGCCGCTGCCCCACCGGCGGTAGAGCCGCTGGAACAGGAAGGCGGCGGGCAGCTCCCAGGCGGCCATCCAGAACAGGGCGGCCCCCAGCTGCCCGGTGCCGCCCCCCCGGCCCTCCAGGATGTTGATGAGAAAGTTGGTGGTGGGCATATAGGCGGTGAGCCCCAGAAAGACGGCCAGCAGCATCAGGGTGAACCGGGGGCTGGTGCGCAGCAGCCGGAGCACCGACTGGGGCTGGGGCCCCTCTCCGGGGGCGGGGCGGGGCCGGGCGTGGAAGGTGGGGAAGGTGAGGATGAGGACCACCTCGACCGCCAGCACCGCCAGGTGGGCCCACAGGTAGGACTCCAGGCCGAACCGGGCGGTCTGCCAGCCGAGATAGAGGCAGAACACCGCGTAGGACATGGAGCCGATGCCCCGGCCCAGGCTGTACCGGATGTTCACCCCCACGTTGATGAACTGGATGGCCATGGAGTCCATGAGGGGGTAGATGGAGATCTCAAAGGCGCCGATGACCCCGAACACCGCCATGGTCTCCCACAGGGACATGCCGGGGAAGCCGATGAGCACCAGGTTGGCCCCGAAGGAGACGGCCAGGCACAGGCAGACCAGCCCCTTCAGGGGGAAGAGGGGGTGCCGGTCGGCCCAGCCGCCCAGGATGGGCTGGGCGACCACCCCGGCCAGACAGCGGGCGGCCAGGATGACGCCCACCTCGCTGTTGGAGAACCCCCGGCCCAGCAGCAGGGCGGTCTGATAGCCGCAGAAGGCGGCAAACATGGCCCAGTAGCCCGCCTGCATCACGAAGTAGTGGAGGTTGAGCCGCCGGTCGGAGGCGAATTTCAGGGGCTTGTCCAAGGGGGACACCTCGATTTCAGGAGATCAGGAGCCGCCCGCCGTCAGGAAGCGGCCCACGCCGGGGATGCGGCACAAAAGCCAGGCGAAGGGGATGCTCAGCACGAAGAACAGCAGGGCGAACAGAGGCACCCCGGGCAGGGCGGGGGCGCCGGCCACCGAAAAGCCCAGCCACCGGAACAGGAGCACCCAGATGTGGTGGAACAGGTAGATGCCGAAGGCCACCCCACCGAGCGCGCGCGCCCCCTGCCGCCGGGAGCGCTCGTCGCTGATGCCCAGCACGTACCGGAACAGGACGGCCAGGGCGGCGGCGGTGAGCACCACGCCGGGGGAGAGGGGGTCCTGCCACAGGGCGGCGGAGCCCCCCAAGAGCCGGGGACCGGCCAGGGTGAGCACCAGCCCCGCGATGCCCAGGATGTACACGAGAAATTCGGACACCCGGCTGAGGGTGTACCGGGCCAGGTACCAGCCCCCCACGAAGCAGCCGGCGTACCCCAGCACCAGCCGCACCTCCATCCGGGTCAGCAGGTCGGGGGTCACCCCGGGCCGCAGGGCGGACCACACGGGGAGCACGCAGGCGAACAGGAAGGAGAGCAGCAGGAAGTAGAGCACCTCCCACCGGCCGGCGGCGGCCACGAACCGCCGCAGCACGGGCAGCACCAGGCACAGCCCCATCAGGGGGTAGAGCAGCTGCAGGTGGGGCAGGGTGTCCCCGGCGGCGGCCTGCCGCAGCTCGGACACGAAGCCGGCCAGCGAGGGGGTCCCGCCCCCCAGCAGGGTGGCCAGCAGGGCGTACAGGGCGGACCAGACCACGATGGTGACGAAGACGGGCAGCAGATAGCTCAGGGCCATGCCGGGCAGGTCGCCGCTCCGGCTGTCCTCCAGGGCCACCAGGCCCCACAGCAGGAACAGAGCGGGGAAGGCCCAGACGGTACAGGCCCGGTAGACGCTGTAGACGTAGTCGGAGTCAGAGGCGGGGTTTCCGGCGGCCCCCTGCCCCGCCAGCAGGTACATCAGGGCGCACAGTACCACGAAGCACCGGAAGATGTCCGGCCAGCTGGGATTTTTACCTACCGTTCGGGCCATGGCGGTCCCCTCCTTTTCAGATCTCGCCGTCCCGGAGCCGCTGGGCGGTCCGCAGGGCGGTGGGGGTGGCGGCCAGGCCGCCCTTTCCCGTCTCTCGCAGGGAGTCGGGCAGCAGCGCCCCCACGCTGCGCATGGCGTCGATGACCTCGTCACAGGGGATGGCGCTCTCCACCCCGGCCAGGGCCATCTCGGCGCAGGCCAGGGCGTTCATGGCCCCGGCCACGTTGCGCTTGACGCAGGGGACCTCCACCAGGCCGGCCACCGGGTCGCACACCAGGCCCAGCAGGTTTTTCAGCGCCATGGCGCAGGCGTGGGCCATCTGCTCCGGCGTCCCGCCGTGGAGGGAGACGAGGGCGGCCGCTGCCATGGCGGAGGCCGAGCCGATCTCCGCCTGACAGCCCCCCTCCGCCCCCGAGATGGAGGCCCGGGCGGCGATGACCTGCCCGAAGCCCGCGGCGGCGTACAGAGCCTCGACCATCTCCCCGTCGGGGGTGTGGTACTTGTCCTGATAGGGGAGGAGCACCGCCGGCAGCACCCCGCTGGCTCCGGCGGTGGGGGCGGCCACGATGCGCCGCATGCAGGCGTTGCACTCCCCGGTCTTCAGGGCGGCGGCGATGACCTGGGAGACAAAGCCCCCCACGATGGGGCGGGGACTGCTCTCCACCCTGGCGGCGGCGCCTCCCACCAGGCCGCTGGCCGAGCGGCGGGCGGGGTCATAGTCGGCCACGGCAGCCTTCATGGCCTGCCACAGGGCGGTCATGCGGGAGAGAGAGTCCTCCCGGGAGATGCCCTCCTCCCGGCAGTCGTGCTCCAGCACGGCCTCCCACAGAGGGAGCTCCCGGGCGGCCTGGAGCAGGCCCTCCACAGACTGGAATGACATGTCACGCCCCTCCCTTCGGGTCCAGATAGCGGACGGACTCGATGCCGTCCGTTTCCGCCAGCGCCTTCAGCAGCCCGCCGGGCAGGGGCTGGTCGCTCTCCACCACCATGGCGGCCAGACCGCCCCGGCCCTCCCGGTGGAGGTGGAGGGTGGCGATGTTGACGCCGGCGGCGCTGAGCAGCTGGGCCACCTCAGCCACGATGCCCGGCCGGTCCCGGTTGCGCAGCAGCAGGGTGGGCAGGTCGCCCGAGAAGGAGACCTCCAGGTCGTCCACCCCGGTGACCTTCACCCGGCTGCCTCCGAGAGAGGCGGCGGTGACGGTGAGGGTGCGGCCGTCGGCGGCGGTGACGGTGAGCACGGCGGTGTTGGGGTGGGCGTGGGGGAGGGTGACGGGTTCAAAGGTGACGTAGAGCCCCACCTCCCGGGCCAGGGACAGGCTCTGGGGCAGACGGGGGTCGTCGGCCTCCATCCCCAGCAGGCCGGCGGTAAGGGCCCGGTCGGTGCCGTGGCCCCGGCCGGTGGCCGAGAAGGAGCCGTGGAGCCGGATCTCCGCCCGGACGGGGGCCGCGCCCAGCAGGGCCCGGGTCAGCCGTCCGATGCGCACCGCCCCGGCGGTGTGGGAGCTGGAGGGCCCCACCATCACGGGGCCCATGATGTCGAAAACGGTCAAGGGAGAGGACCTCCTTCTTCCAGCGGGGGGGCGGGCCGCGGGCCCGCCGTACAGGGTGATTATAACAAAAAGCGGGGAAAAGGACAAGGCGGCGGGGGAAAGCCGGAACAATAGACAGAACATGGGTATTTTACCCGGGTTTTTCTTTACTTTTTGACGGAGAGAGGCTACAATAAAGGGGAAAACACGCCCCCCGCGCCGGCGGGGAGGCAGAGGAGGGACCGGGATGAAGCTGACCTTTTTCGGCGCGGCCCACGCGGTGACGGGGAGCTGCCACTGCCTGGAGGTCAACGGGAAGAAGATCCTCTTCGACTGCGGACTGCAGCAGGGGAGAGACGAATACAATGACAACGCCCTGGACTTTCACGCCGGGGAGATCGACTACGTGGTGATCACCCATGCCCACATCGACCACTCGGGGCGGGTCCCCCTGCTGGTGAAGGAGGGCTTCGGCGGGGAGATCGTGGCCACCCGGCTCACCGGGCAGCTCATGTCCATCATGCTCCGGGACTCGGCCCACATCCAGGAGAGCGACGCCCAGTGGAAAAACCAGAAGGGTAAGCGGGCGGGCCGGCCCGAGGTGGAGCCCCTGTACACCGTAGCCGACGCCGAGGCCGCCCTGCAGCAGCTGCGCACGGTGGAGTACGGGGAGCTGGTGGACCTGTGCCCCGGGGTGCGGCTGCGCTTTGCCGACGCAGGGCACCTGCTGGGCTCGGCGTCGGTGGAGGTCTGGGCCACCGAGGGGGACGAGACGCGCAGGCTGGTCTTCTCCGGCGACATCGGCAACGTGGACCAGCCCATCATCCGGGACCCCCAGCTGCTCAGCGAGGCCGACTACGTGGTGATGGAGTCCACCTACGGCGACCGGGACCACGAGCCCCCCGAGAGCTACACCGGGGCCCTGGCCGCCATCATCGACGAGACCTTCGCCCGGGGGGGCAACGTGATCATCCCCGCCTTCGCCGTGGGCCGCACCCAGGAGCTGCTGTACTTCATGCGGGAGATGAAGGAGGAGGGGATGGTGAAGAGCGCCCCCGACTTCACCGTCTGCGTGGACTCCCCCCTGGCCCGGGAGGCCACCCGGATCTTCTCGGGCAACCTCCACGGCTATCTGGACGAGGAGGCCATCGCTGTGATCCAGGGGGGGCAGGACCTGTTTACCTTCCCCGGTCTGCGGCTGGTGGAGAGCAGCGAGGAGTCCAAGGCCCTGAACGCGGACAGGAGCTCCAAGGTCATCATCTCGGCCTCCGGCATGTGTGACGCCGGGCGCATCCGCCACCATCTGAAGCACAACCTGTGGAGGCCCGAGTGCTCGGTGGTCTTCGTGGGCTATCAGGCGGAGGGCTCCCTGGGCCGGCGGCTGCTGGAGGGGGCCAGCGAGGTCAAGCTGTTCGGCGAGGAGATCGCCGTCCGGGCCCGGATCTACAACTTCAAGGGGCTCAGCTCCCACGCCGACCGGGACCACCTCATCGCCTGGGCGGAGCACTATCAGCCCCGGCCCCGGCAGGCCTTCGTGGTCCACGGGGACGCCCCGGTGACCGAGCTGTTCGCCGACGAGCTGGTCCGGCGGGGCATCCCCGCCCACGCCCCCCTGTACCGGGAGGAGTACGACCTCATCGCCGGGCGGAAGCTGAAGGACGGCGTGGTGCTGGAGCGCCGGCAGACCTCGGGCGGCGCCGGCGCCGCCTCCCCCGCCTATCAGCGGCTGGCCGAGACCGGCGCCCTGCTCCAGGACCTCATCGCCCGCAGCCGCGGGCGGTCCAACAAGGACCTGGCCAAGCTGGCCGACCAGCTCAAGCGCCTGATGGAGCAGTGGGACGCCTGACGGCATAGGGAAAGAGAGACGAAACGCGGAGAGAGGAGAGAGGTATATGGAAGAGGAAAAAAGACCCATCGACCGGAGAGAGCTGAAGCTCCGGGCCCGGCAGGCCATGCGGGAGAGCCGCCCGGGGGCCATGCGGGTGACGCTGGTGTATCTGCTGCTGGCCGCGGGCATCTCCACGGCGGTGGGCCTGCTGATCCCCAGCCCCCTGACCACCTACACCGTGTACACCGCCATGGGGGCCGACCCGGAGACCGCCGTGGTCCTGGCCCTGGAGCAGGCCGGCGGCATCTCCTTCTTCCTGAACATCCTGCTGACCCTGCTCACCATGGTGCTGTCCTTCGGGTACAGCGCCTGGGCCCTCGGGCGCAGCCGGGGGGAGGAGCTGGGCTACCGGGAGCTGTTCCACGGCTTCCGCATGGCGGGCCGGGTGATCGGGATGCGGCTGTGGGTGCTGGTGCTGACCTTCCTGTGGGGGCTGGCGGTGGCGATCCCGGCGGCCCTCCTCATCGGGGCGCTGCTCCTGGTCGGGGTCTCCGGGGGCGCGGACGGAGCGGTGTATCTCAGCGATGGCGCGGCCATCGCGGTGGTGGTGCTGGTGCTGGTGATCTACCTGGCGGCCGTCGTGCTGCTGGCGATCATCACCCTGCGGTACGCCATGAGCGACTATACCCTGCTGGACGCGCCGGAGGCCGGGGCGTTCGCGGCGGTGCGCCGGAGCAAGGAGCTGATGCGGGGCAGGAAGCGGACGTGCTTCGTGCTGCTGCTGTCCTTCCTGGGGTGGTTTTTGCTGATCATCCTGCTGATGCTGCTGCCCATGATCGTGTGCGGCGGGCTGCTGATGGTGGCCGCGGTGGGCGCCCCCGCGCTGATGCTGCCCATCGGGGCGCTGATGACGGCGCTGGCCTTCCTGCTGCCGCTGCCTCTGGAGTGCTGGCTGGCGCCCTACGTGTCGCTGACCTGCGCCAACTTCTACAACGAGCTCATTGGCCGGGGCGCCCCCCGGCCCCAAACGCCGGAGTGGGAGTTCCCCGCCCTGTGAGAGAGATGAAAAGGCCGCCCGCCGGGATCCTCCGGCGGGCGGCCTTCGTCTGCGCGGGACGGGACTTATTCCAGCACCGCGCCCCGGGCGGCGCTGGTGACCATTTTGGCGTACCGGGCCAGGTAGCCCGTCTTGACCCGGGGCTCGGGGCACACCCACCTGGCCTTCCGGGCGGCCAGGACGGCCTCGTCCACCTGGACGCTGATGCGGTTGGCGGGGATGTCGATGGAGATGATGTCCCCCTCCTCCACCAGGGCGATGGGCCCGCCCTGGGCGGCCTCGGGGCAGACGTGGCCGATGGCGGCCCCCCGGGTAGCGCCCGAGAAGCGCCCGTCGGTGATCAGGGCCACGCTCTCCCCCAGGCCCATGCCCACGATGGCGCTGGTGGGGTTGAGCATCTCCCGCATGCCGGGGCCGCCCTTGGGGCCCTCATACCGGATGACCACCACGTCGCCGGGGACGATCTTGCCGGCGTAGATGGCCTGGATGGCGTCGTCCTCGCTGTCGAAGACCCGGGCGGGGCCGGTGTGGGTCATCATCTCGGGGGCCACGGCGGACCGCTTCACCACGCAGCCCTCCGGGGCCAGGTTGCCCTTGAGCACGGCGATGCCGCCGTCGGGGGAATAGGGGTCCTCGATGGGCCGGATGAGCTCCGGGTCCAGGTTCTCCACCCCCTCCAGGTTCTCGGCCAGGGTCTTTCCGGTGACCGTCATAACGCTGGTGTCCAGCAGGTTTTTCTTGGTGAGCTCCTTCATGACGGCGTACACGCCGCCGGCGCCCTCCAGGTCCTCCATGAAGGTGTCCCCGGCGGGGGCCAGATGGCACAGGTTGGGGGTGTGGGCGGAGATCTCGTTGGACATGTCCAGGTCCAGCTCGATGCCGCACTCGTGGGCGATGGCGGGCAGGTGGAGCATGGTGTTGGTGGAGCAGCCCAGAGCCATGTCCACCGTCTCAGCGTTGTGGAAGGCGGCGGGGGTCATGATGTCCCGGGGGCGGATGTCCTTCTTCACCAGCTCCATCACCTGCATGCCGGCGTGCTTGGCCAGCCGCAGCCGGGCCGACCACACGGCGGGGATGGTGCCGTTGCCCCGGAGCCCCATGCCGATGGCCTCGGTGAGGCAGTTCATGGAGTTGGCGGTGTACATGCCGGAGCAGGAGCCGCAGGTGGGGCAGGCGTGCTCCTCGTACTCCTCCACCCCGGCCTCGTCCAGCTTGCCGGCGTAGTAGGAGCCCACCGCCTCGAACATGTGGGACAGGCAGGTGCGGCGGCCGTCCTTCATCCGGCCGGCCAGCATGGGCCCGCCCGAGACGAAGATGGTGGGGATGTTCACCCGGGCCGCCGCCATGAGCAGGCCGGGGACGTTCTTGTCACAGTTGGGGATCATCACCAGGCCGTCGAACTGGTGGGCCAGGGCCATGGCCTCGGTGGAGTCGGCGATGAGGTCCCGGGTGACCAGGGAGTACTTCATGCCGATGTGGCCCATGGCGA
>CALXCP010000074.1 GCA_944386845.1 uncultured Oscillospiraceae bacterium
GGCAGCTTGCGGATGAAGTACTCCAGCATGTCGGCGAACTGGTTGGGCATGCAGTTCTCCACGGTGGTGGGCAGGTTGAGGATGACCTTGTTGTCCGCCGTGGCGTGGAGATGGTCCAGCACCGCCGCGCAGATGTCCACGGCGTAGTCCATCTCGGTGCCCATGAAGGACTCGGGGGAGTACTCGAAGCGCAGGTCCATCCCCGCCTCGATCAGGGGCTGGGACATCTCATAGATGAGGTCGGCGGCGTCGGTGGCGATCTTGGTGATGCCGTCGGTGTCCATCTCGAAGACCACCTTCCGCTGGAGGGTGGAGGTGGAGTTGTAGAAGTGCAGGATGACGTGCTTGGCGCCCCGGATGGCCTCAAAGGTCTTGCGGATCAGGTGCTCCCGGGCTTGGACCAGCACCTGGATGGTCACGTCGTCGGGGATGTGGCCTCCCTCGATGAGCTCCCGGCAGATCTCGTACTCGGTCTCACTGGCCGAGGGGAAGCCGATCTCGATCTCCTTCACCCCGATGTCCACCAGGGTGTGGAAGTAGTCCAGCTTCTCCTGCAGGTTCATAGGGTCCACCAGGGCCTGGTTGCCGTCCCGCAGGTCCACCGAGCACCAGACCGGGGCATGGGTGATGACCTTGTCGGGCCAGGTGCGGCCCTCGATGGGCTGGGGGACGAAGGGGATGTACTTCTTGTAGCCGTCAAACATGGTGTCGTCTCCTCTCGTGGAAATTCCGGTGTGGCGGCCGGAGGTGAAGAAACGCCCCCGACCCGTGAAAGGTCAGGGGCGTGTGAAAACGCGGTACCACCCTGATTCGGCCGCCGGTCGCCCGGACGGCCCTCGCCGGCCTCAGCAAAGGCCTGGGCCGCTAACGAGGCCAGTCGTCCCGCCCTGACGCGCGCGCTCAGGCGGGAGGCTCCGGGGCCAGTTATCCACGGCCGCTGTCCCGCCGGCTTCCACCGCCGCCGGCTCTCTGTGGGGAGGGAACGGCCGTCTTTCTCCCATCATCGCCTTTGAAAACGCCACCATTATATCCGAGCGGTGGTCGTTTGTCAAGCCCGGACCCGCCCCGGGACTACGTCATCTTCAGGATCTCCTTTTTCAGCCGGGCGATGATGCGCTTCTCCAGCCGGGAGATGTAGGACTGGGAGATGCCCATGCGGTCGGCCACCTCCTTCTGGGTGTGCTCCCGGCCGCCCCCCAGGCCGAAGCGCAGGGAGATGATGGTCCGCTCCCGGTCGGGCAGCTTGCCCAGGGCCGCCCACAGCAGCTGCCGGTCCACGTCGGCCTCCAGAGGCTTCATCACCACGTCCCCCTCGGTGCCCAGCACGTCGGAGAGGAGCAGCTCGTTGCCGTCCCAGTCGGTGTTCAGCGGCTCGTCGAAGGAGACCTCGGTCTTCTGCCCCGCCGTCTTGCGCAGGTGCATGAGGATCTCGTTCTCGATGCACCGGCTGGCGTAGGTGGCCAGCTTGATGTTCCGGGCGGGCTGGAAGGTGCCCACCGCCTTGATCAGCCCGATGGTGCCGATGGAGATCAGGTCCTCGATGTTGATCCCCGTGTTCTCGAACCGCCGGGCGATGTACACCACCAGCCGCAGGTTGCGCTCGATGAGGGTGGGCCGGGCGGTCTCGTCCCCGCCGGCCAGCCGGGCGATGAGGGCGGCCTCCTCCTCCCGGGAGAGAGGGGGCGGCAGGGTGTCGCTCCCCCCGATGTACATGATCTTGCCCGGCGGCGTCAGCCCCAGCCGGTCCAGCAGCCGCCCCAGCCAGAGGGTCAGCCGCGTCCTCCATCCCAGACCCATGTGTCCTCGCTCCTTTCTCAATCGGCCCCGAACAGCCCGCCGTACCCCCCTCCGTCGCTGAGCCGGTTGGGGGACAGGGCCACCAGGATGCTCCCGTATTCCCGGGCCCCCACCCGGGCGGAATCCACCCGCAGGGCCAGCAGCAGCCCGTGATCCACCCCCACCGCCTGATAGGGCAGCAGCCGCAGCCGCCGACCCAGCGGCCCGCCGGCGCGGCGCTCCAGGGCGGCGGCGGGGGCGCGGAGCTCCTCCCGGGTGGGGGCCAGCCCCGGGGGGAAGAGGGGGGAGAGCAGGGCCCCCTCCGCCGTCAGCACCGGCCGGCCGGTGGCCGGGTCGGTGAGGGTGTTCCCCGTGTCCCGGAGGACGGGGAAGGTCACCCGCTGGCCGTCCAGGGCGAGGGTGGCGGGGAGGATCTCCCCCGGCCCGTGCCGCCCCGCCCGGCGGAACACGAGGGTGATGAGGGCGTAGCACACCGCCGCCGACAGCAGCACCAGCCGCAGGTCCATGACGGAGTAGATCACCCCGCCCCGGAGGGTCAGCCCCCGCCCGCCCAGCAGCGAGAGGGCGAAAATGCCGCCCCCGAAGGCGGCGGCCAGCCCGAAGAACAGCAGCAGCGAGCGCAGCAGCCGGGGCGCCCCCCCAAAGGCGGCCAGCACCATGGCCCCGGCGGAGGCCGCCTTGCACAGGGGGTGGGCCAGCCACCCCCACCCGGGGAGGAAGAGGGCCGCGGCGTACAGCCCCCCCAGGGCCGCCCCCGCCCCCAGCCGCAGCCGGGAGAAGGGTCCCCCGGCCAGCCTGGCGGTGGCCAGCAGGAGCAGATAGTCCACCACGGCGTTGAGCAGGAACAGCGAATCCAGATACACCACCGTCATCCCCGCCGCCCCCCTCGTCATACGCTGTCTCAGATTATACGAGCCCGTCCCGGCGGAAAAGGTCAAACGGGAGAGGGGAAGGAAAATAGAGTGGAGAGTGAAGAGTGGAGAGTGAAGAGTGGAGAGTTGAGATAGGAGATAGGAGATAGGAGATAGGAGATAGGAGATAGGAGATAGGAGATAGGAGATAGTTTCCACAATTAGGAATTAGGAGTTAGAAATGAGGAATTTTCGGGGTCGGGGCGGGTTTGGTCCTGCCGTAGGGGCGGCCCCGCGGGGCTGCCCGGCGGTGGATGGTTCCGATACCGGCCACGCCACGACGAAACCGCATCATGTAGGGCGGGGGCTCGCCCCCGCCGTGGGGGGCGCTCCATATCCCCACTCTTCACTTTTCACTCTTCCCTCGTTGTGGGGGTCATAGGGGGTGAAACCCCCTATACCACAAATGGGTGGTGGGTGGGTTTAGAAAAATTCCGCCTGCGGGCGGCCTACTTTCTCCGCGCGGAGAAAGTAGGCAAAGACGCGCTCAGGGGGGCGGGCCCGATGAGCTGCGCGCCTTCGCTCCGCTGCGGCGGCAGCCCATAGGCCCCGGCCCCCTGAGGACCCCCATTACGGGGGACAGCACCTGGGCGTTGGCGCTTGCGTCCGGCGCGCGAACCCTGGCGGCCGTCCCCCTCCCGCGCCGGCCGTTACGGCCTGACCCGGCAGACGAAAAACCGCCTGCGCTGGCCCGGCGGCGCCTGGGTGTCGGAGCTGACGTCGTAGGCAAATGACGGGCCCACGCTTCGATGCCCGCTTCCGCGAGGCGCCGCATCGTCGGGAGCAGACGGTCCTTCGATTGCCCACGGGCGGCAGCAGGCGGGAGAGAGCCGCGTCGGCTTACGGAGCGCCGGAAGGAGAGGCAGGCAAGGGGCAGGATTTGATGGAAGGAGATCTTCAAGGACCATGGGTCCTTGAACCGGTCTTTGGTGACTTTCTGCCGGCCCAGAAAGTCACTCGCCCTCAGGCGAAACCGCAGCAGGGCTTTCCGCGACACACCACCCGATGCGGGGCGGGACTGCGGGAGATAGGAGTTAGGAGATAGGAGATAAAGGGGCTCCGGCGGGCCCGCATCCCCACTCTTCACTCTTCCCTCGTTGTGGGGGGTCATAGGGGGCGAAGCCCCCCTATACCACAAATGGGCGGTGGGTGGGCAGGTGCGACGGCGCGGGCGGATGACTGGGGCGCCGGGCCCGCCGCCCGGTGAAATGTTTTTCACCTGAGATATTCACAGATTTCCACAAAAATATGAATAATATACACAGATATCGTGAAAATGACCCAAATATCACCGGCTGGATTCGGATATTCATGCAAAAAGAATACTTGAAATCCCGCCGCTGAAATGGTAGACTGAGAGGCACAGAAAAAGAACGCCCCGGGGCTTCCGGGGCGAAATGGAGGAAGAGACGATGTCTGAGATCAAAAAAGTGGTGCTGGCCTACTCCGGCGGGCTGGACACCTCCATCATCATCCCCTGGCTGAAGGAGAACTACAACGACCCGGAGATCATCGCCGTCTCCGCCGACGTGGGGCAGGGGGACGAGCTGGACGGCCTGGAGGAGAAGGCCATCAAGACCGGCGCCTCCAAGCTGTACATCGAGGACCTGGTGGACGAGATGGTGGACGAGGTCATCGTCCCCTCCATGATGATGGGGGCCAAGTACGAGGACTATCTGCTGGGCACCGCCTTCGCCCGGCCCATCATCGCCAGGCGGCTGGTGGAGATCGCCAAGAAGGAGGGGGCCGACGCCATCGCCCACGGCTGCACCGGCAAGGGCAACGACCAGGTCCGCTTCGAGCTGGCCATCAAGCGCTTCGCCCCCGAGATGAAGATCATCGCCCCCTGGCGGGAGTGGTCCATCAAGGGCCGGGACGAGGAGATCGACTACGCCGAGGCCCACAACGTCCCCCTGAAGATCTCCCGGGAGACCAACTACTCCAAGGACAAGAACCTCTGGCACCTGTCCCACGAGGGCCTGGACCTGGAGGACCCGGCCAACGAGCCCCAGTACGAGAAGCCCGGCTTCCTGGAGATGGGGGTGAGCCCCATCTCCGCCCCCGACAAGGCTGCCTATGTCACCATCGACTTTGAGAAGGGCTGGCCCGTGGCGGTGGACGGGGAGAAGATGAAGGCCTCCGACGTGGTCCGGAAGCTGAACCAGCTGGGCGGCGAGAACGGCATCGGCCTGCTGGACATCGTGGAGAACCGGCTGGTGGGCATGAAGGACCGCGGGCTCTATGAGACCCCCGGCGGCACCATCCTCTACCGGGCCCACGAGGTGCTGGAGATGATCACGGTGGACAAGGACACCAAGCACATGAAGAGCAAGCTGGCGGTGGACTTTGCCGACCTGATCTACAACGGCAAGTGGTTCACCCCCCTGCGGGAGGCCCTCCAGGCCTTCGCCGTCAAGACCCAGGAGCATGTCACCGGCACCGTGAAGCTCAAGCTCTACAAGGGCAACATCATCACCTCCTCGGTCACCTCTCCCGAGTCCCTGTACTCCGAGAACCTGGTGACCTTCGAGGAGAGCGACTACGACCAGAACGACGCCACCGGCTTCATCAACCTCTGGGGCCTGCCCGACAAGGTGCAGGCGCTGCGGGAGCAGGGGAAACTCTGATTCAATTAGGAATTAGGAGTTAGGAATGAGAAATTTCGGCGCGACTGCGCCGCGCCGGCATAAAACCGTCCGGCGCAGCCGGACCCCTTCATTCCTAATTTCTAATTCCTCATTCCTAATTTGAGGAGCAGATAATATGAAACTTTGGGCTGGAAGATTCCAGAAAGAGACAGATACCCTGGTCAACGACTTCAACTCCTCCATCGCCTTTGACGCCCGGCTGTACCGGCAGGACATCCAGGGCTCCATCGCCCACGCCACCATGCTGGGGGAGCAGGGCATCATCGAGCCCCACGAGGCGGAGAAGATCGTGGACGGCCTGAAGGCCATCCTGGCCGACATCGAGGCGGGCCAGGTGGAGTTCTCCCCGGAGAACGAGGACATCCACATGAACATCGAGGCGCTGCTGACCCAGCGCATCGGTGACACGGGCAAGCGCCTGCACACCGCCCGCAGCCGCAACGACCAGGTGGCGGTGGACACCCGGCTGTATGTGAAGGGGGAGATCCCCAGGATCACCGGCCTGGTGCTGGACCTGGAGACCGTGCTGCTGAAGAAGGCCAGGGAGAACCTGCACACCGTCATGCCCGGCTACACCCATCTGCAGCGGGCCCAGCCCACCACCTTCGCCCACTACATGATGGCCTACGCCAACATGCTCCGCCGGGACGTCACCCGGCTGGAGGACTGCCTAAAGCGGCTGGACGAGTGCCCCCTCGGGGCGGGGGCCCTGGCCACCTCCACCTATCCGGTGGACCGGTTCCGCACGGCGCAGCTGCTGGGCTTCCGCAAGCCCACCGACAACTCCATGGACTCGGTGTCCGACCGGGATTACGCCATCGAGCTGCTCTCCGCCCTGTCCATCCTGATGATGCATCTGTCCCGGTTCTCCGAGGAGATCATCCTGTGGTGCTCGTGGGAGTTCAAGTTCGTGGAGCTGGACGACGCCTACTCCACCGGCTCGTCCATCATGCCCCAGAAGAAGAACCCCGACGTGGCCGAGCTGGTCCGGGGCAAGACCGGGCGGGTGTACGGCTCCCTGATGACCCTGCTCACCGTGATGAAGGCGCTGCCCCTGGCCTACAACAAGGACATGCAGGAGGACAAGGAGGCCATCTTCGATGCCATCGACACGGTGGAGCTGTGCGTCCCCGTCTTCGCCGCCATGGTGGACACCCTGACGGTGAAGGGGAAGAACATGCAGCGGGCGGCCGCCGGCGGCTTCATCAACGCCACCGACTGCGCCGACTACCTGGTGAAGAAGGGGATGCCCTTCCGGGAGGCCTACATGATCGTGGGCCGGCTGGTGAACATGTGCATCAAGTCGGGGGACACCCTGGACACCCTGACCCTTCGGGATTACCGGGCCATCTCCGACCTGTTCGACAGCGACGTCTACGACGCCCTGCAGCTGTCCACCTGCGTCAACGGCCGTAAGGTCTACGGCGGCCCGGCGGAGGAGTCGGTGCGGAAGCAGATCGAGTCCATCGAGGAATTCGTGGCGTCCCGGCGTCCGGAGCCGGAGACCTGACCCTCATACCCGAAAAGGGAAAACACCTTACAGAGAGCGGGCGAAACCATGGCCAAGCCAACTGTATACATCGACGGGGAGTCGGGCACCACCGGCCTGCAGATCCACGACCGCCTGGCGTCCCGGGAGGACATCCGGCTGCTGCACATCGCCCCGGAAAAGCGCCGGGACCCGGCGGAGCGGAGGCGCCTGCTCAACGAGGCCGACCTGGTGTTCCTCTGTCTGCCTGACGACGCCGCCCGGGAGGCGGTGGCCCTCATCGAAAACCCGGACACCCGGGTCATCGACGCATCCACCGCCCACCGCACCGCCCCCGGCTGGGTGTACGGCTTCCCCGAGCTGGGGCCGGGCCAGCGGGAGGCCATCGCCGGGGCCCGGCGGGTGGCCAATCCGGGCTGCCACGCCACGGGGTTCATCTCCATCGCCGCCCCTCTGGTCCAGGCGGGGGTACTGCCGGCAGACGCGGCGCTGGCCTGTTTTTCCCTCACCGGCTACTCCGGCGGGGGGAAAAAGATGATCGCCCAGTACGAGAGCGGCGAGAAAGCGGAAGAGCTTTACAGCCCCGGCCTCTACGGCCTGAGTCAGACCCACAAGCACCTGCCCGAGATGCAGAGGCTCTGCGGTCTGACCCATCCCCCGGTGTTCAGCCCCATCGTGGACGACTACTACAAGGGGATGGCGGCCACCGTGCCCCTGCACATGGGCCAGCTGGCCGGCGGGGCCGGCCTGGCCCGGGTGCGGCAGGCGCTGGAGGCCCACTACGCCGGGGAGCGGCTGGTGCATGTGGCCGGGCCCGGCTTCGATGTGAGCGGCAAGCTCTACGCCAACGCCATGGCGGGCCGGGACGACCTGCTCCTGGTGGCGGCGGGCACCGAGGCGGCCTTCACCGTCACCGCCCTGTTCGACAATCTGGGCAAGGGGGCGTCCGGCGCGGCGGTGCAGAACATGAACCTGATGCTGGGCTTCCCGGAGACAGAGGGACTGGCGGCAGAGTGAAAAGTGAAGAGTGAAGAGTGGAGAGGGACCATGCAGTGCCGTTTGCGGTTGGGTCGGACGCCATATCTTCACTCTCCACTCTCAACTCTTCACTCTTAAAAGAAATGCGAGGTAAAAAGTATGCTGAGCGTGATTTCCGGCGGCGTGTGCGCCGCCAAGGGGTTCAAGGCCGCGGGGGTGCACTGCGGCGTGAAGGCGGGCAGCAGCCCGGACAAGCCGGACCTGGCCCTGATCGTGTCCGACGCCGAGTGCGTGGCCGCCGCCACCTATACCCTGAACCGGGTGAAGGCCGCCCCCATCTACGTCACCATGGACCACCTGGAGGACGGGGTGTGCCGGGGCATCGTGGCCAACAGCGGCAACGCCAACGCCTGCTGCCCCATGAGCCATGAGAACGCCGAGGCCATGTGTGCCGCCGCGGCCCAGGCCACCGGCCTGAAGGCGGAGGACTTCGTGGTGGCATCCACCG
>CALXCP010000075.1 GCA_944386845.1 uncultured Oscillospiraceae bacterium
GGCCATGGCCTCGGTGGAGTCGGCGATGAGGTCCCGGGTGACCAGGGAGTACTTCATGCCGATGTGGCCCATGGCGATGCCGTCGCACACGGCGATGGCGGGGAACTCGATGGGGGTGCCGCCGGCGGCCCGGACGCCGGCCTTGACCGCCTCGGCGATCTTGTCCAGGTTCATGTGGCCGGGGACCACCTCGTTGTAGGAGCAGACCACCCCGATCAGGGGGCGCTCCAGCTCCTCCTTAGTGAAGCCCAGGGCATAGAGCAGGGAGCGGTTGGGGGCGGCGGGGATGCCTTTTTTCACGGTGTCGGAACGCATATGAGAGCTCTCCTTTGCGGTTTTTCCATCATTATACCACGCGCCCGCGGCGGTGACAACGATTTTCGCGCCGGGCCGCAGACGAAAAGCCGGGCGGCCCAAAGCGGGCCGCCCGGCGGGGAAAGCTGCTGTGCTGTCTGACCGAACTGCTTACTTGGCCAGCTCGGCGGTATCCAGAGCGATCATCAGCTCCTCGTTGGTGGGGATGACCAGGGTCCGGACGGTGGCGCCCTCGGCGGAGACGTCGATCTCCTTGCCGCGGCAGTCGTTCTTCTCGGGGTCCACCTTCACGCCCATGAACTCCAGGCCGGCGGTCATGCGCAGGCGCATGGCGGGGGAGTTCTCGCCCACGCCGGCGGTGAAGATGATGGCGTCCACCCCGCCCATGGCGGCGGCATAGGCGCCGATGAGCTTGCGGACGTTGTACTCGAACACGTCGATGGCCAGCTGGGCCCGGGCGTTGCCCTGCTTGGCGGCGGCCTCCAGGTCACGGAAGTCGGAGGACACGCCGGAGATGCCCAGCACGCCGGACTTCTTGTTCAGGACGTTGAGCATCTCGTTGATGTCCATGCCGTGCTTGTTCATCAGGTACTCGAGGATGCCGGCGTCCAGGTCGCCGGAGCGGGTGCCCATGGGCAGGCCGGCCAGGGGGGTGAAGCCCATGGAGGTGTCCACGCTTTTGCCGCCGTCGATGGCGGTGATGGAGGAGCCGTTGCCCAGGTGGCAGGAGATCAGCTTCAGGGAGGCGGCGGGCTTGCCCAGCAGGGCGGCGGCACGCTGGGAGACATACTTGTGGCTGGTGCCGTGGAAGCCGTAGCGGCGGACCTTGTCCTCGGTGTAGTACTCATAGGGCAGGGCGTAGGTGTAGGCCACGGGGGGCATGGTCTGATGGAAGGCGGTGTCGAACACGGCCACCTGGGGCACGTCCTTGCCCATCACGGCCTCACAGGCCTTGATGCCGGTGATGTTGGCGGGGTTGTGCAGGGGGGCCAGGGGGATGCACTCCTCCAGGGCGGCCATCACCTTCTCGTCGATCTTGACGGAGCAGGCGAAGGTCTCGCTGCCGTGGACCACCCGGTGGCCCACCGCGTCGATCTCCTTCATGCTGGAGATCACGCCGTTCTGGGGATCCACCAGGGCGTCCAGCACGGCCTTGATGGCTTCGGAGTGGGTGGGCATGGCCACGTCCACCGCGTCGATGGTCTGCTTGCCGGGGGCCTTATAGGTGAACTTGCCGTCGATGCCGATGCGCTCGCAAAGACCCTTGGCCAGCACCTCCTGGGTTTCGGGGTTCAGCAGCTGATACTTCAGGGAGGAGCTGCCCGCGTTGATGACGAGGATGTTCATGACGATGTGTCTCTCCTTTGAAATTTTTGTTGCATCACGGGTGGGAAATGCAGTAAAATACCGATATTCCATATTCTAATACTTTTCCCCACGGGAGACAACTGTTTTTTTGACCGGGGCGGAAATTTTGGAGGGAGAGCCAAAAATGGCCGTCATCGGCGTCGTCGCGGAGTACGATCCGTTCCACACCGGCCACGGGCACCAGCTGGCCGGGACCAGGGCCCTGCTGGGGGAGGACGCCCCGGCGGTGGCCGTCATGAGCGGCCACTGGACCCAGGGGGGGCGGCCCGCTGCGGCGGACAAGTGGACCCGGGCCCGGCTGGCCCTGCTGGGGGGCGCCGACCTGGTGCTGGAACTGCCCACCGTGTGGGCGGTGTCCTCGGCGGAGACCTTCGCCCGGGGGGCGGTGGAGCTGCTGGCCGCCACAGGGGTGGCGGACGTGCTCTCCTTCGGCAGCGAGTGCGGGGACATCGCGCCCCTGTGCCGGCTGGCCTGCTGCCTTAACACCCCCCGGTATGAGGAGCTGGTGGGCCGTCTGACCCGGCGGAAGCTCCCCTTTGCCGCAGCCCGGCAGGAAGCGGCCGCCGGGCTGCTGGGGGAGGGGGCCGCCGCCCTGCTGGCCGCCCCCAACAACAACCTCGGGGTGGAGTACCTGCGGAGCCTGGAGCGGGCGGGCTGGCCCATGGGGGCGGTGACCGTCCGCCGGGAGGGGGCCGGCCACGACAGCCCGCTGGAGCCGGGAGGCGCCCCCCGGTTCCGCTCGGCCACCCAGCTGCGCGCCCTGCTGGAGCGGGAGGACTGGGAGGCCGTCCGGCCGTATCTCCCGGCGGGGGGAGAGGAGCTTTTGCGGGCGGGCTGGGACGGCCTGCCCGGTCTGGAGCGGGCCGAGCGGGCCGTCCTGGCCCGGCTGCGGACCATGACGGCGGCGGACTGGGCGGCCATCCCGGACAGCGGGGCGGCGGAGGGGATGCCCCCCCGGTTGGAGCGGGCGGGGCGGCGGTGCCGCTCCCTAAGGGAGTTCTTCGCCCTGGCCAGGTCCAGGCACTGGACGAATGCCCGGCTGCGCCGGCTGCTGGTGTGGGCCTATCTGGGCCTGACAGAGGCCGACCGCCCCGGCACTCCCCCCTATCTCCGGGTGCTGGGCTTCAACGGGCGGGGCCGGGAGCTCCTGCGGGAGATGAAGGACCGGGCCGCCCTGCCCGTGGTCACCAAGCCCGCCCATGCCCAGCGGCTGGACCCGACGGCCCGGCGGCTTTTCGAGCTGGAGGCCCGGTGCACCGACCTGTACGACCTGTGCCTGGGGACCGTCCCCGCCCCGGGGCGGGAGTGGACCACCGGCCCGGTCCGGATATGAAAAGCAAAGGGCAGCGCCCCGGCCGCATACGGCCGGGGCGCTGCCCTGTTCTTTGATCAGGTGCAGCCGCATACCTTTCGCCCAAAAGAGGGGATATACTCCACCAGGATATCAGTGTTATAAAGGCGGCTGAGGGTCTCGCTGGTGATGATCTCGTCGGCGGGGCCGAAGAGGAAACGGCCTTCTCGGTCGATGGTGCCCACCTTATCCCCCAGCATGACGGCGTGGTCAGGGTCGTGGGTGGTCATGATGACGGCGAAACCGCGCCGGGACAGGTCCCGGATCATGCGGATGGTGCGCTGCTGATTGCCGAAATCCAGGGCGGAGGTGGGCTCGTCCATGAGGATGAGCCGGGGCTGTTGGGTGAGCAGACGGGCGATCATCACCTGCTGCCGTTCACCGCCGCTCAACTCCGTAAAGGGGCGTCGGGCCAGATGGGTGATGCACATCTGCTCCATGGCATCCCGGGCGATCTGGCGGTCCTCCTCTCCGGGAAGCCTCATGGTGCTGATGTAGGGGGCCCGCCCCATGAGCACCACATCCTCCACCAGGTAGTCGTAGACGATGGAGGTGGTCTGCTGCATATAGCCGACCAGACGGGCGGCCTGGTCCACCGGGAGGGAGGGGATATCTGCTCCGTCCACCAGAATGCGGCCTCGATCCGCCCGGCGCAGACCGGCCAGGCAGTTCATCAGGGTGGATTTTCCCGCCCCGTTGGGTCCGATGATGGACAGGATGTCCCCTCCCTTCAGAGTGAAGTCCACCCCGTCGAAGATGCGCCGGCCGTTTTCGTAAGAGAAGCTCAGATCCTCCACCAGGAGCAGGGGATTCACCGGATCCTCACCTCCTGCTTGTAGAGCATCCAGGCGTAGAGCGGAGCGCCCACAAAGCTGGTGACGATGCTCAGCGGGAGCTCGGCGGCGGTGACTGTCCGGGCGGCCAGGTCCACCACCATCATAAAGCAGGCACCCAGGAACAGGGAGACGGGGATGACCCGGGTGTTATCATGGCCCACCAGCATCCGGGACAGATGGGGGATGACCAGCCCCACCCAGCCGATGGTGCCGCTGATAGACACCACGCTGGCGGTGATGAGGGTGGCGCACAGGATGATGAGCCCCCGGGTGCGCTTCACATCCACGCCCAGGCTCCTGGCCTGCTCATCCCCCAGGGAGAGCAAGTTGATGCGCCAGCGCAGCCGGACCAGGATGGCCATGCAGATCAGCACGGGAGCCAGCACGCCCAGGATATCCTTGAGAGTGGCGCCTGAGATGCTGCCCATCATCCAGTAGGTCATCTCGGCCAGTTTGGTGTCCGTGTCAGCGATGAACTTCAGGATGCCGATGATGGCGTTCATGAAGCCGCTGACGATGATACCGGAGAGCACCAGCATCAGCGTGGAGTGATTGCGAAACAGCTTGGGCAGCGAGGTGGTGAGAAATACGGCTGTCAGGCCGGAGGCCAGCGCGCACAGCTGGATCCCAAAGCTGCCCATATCCAGCAGAATGGCCACTGATGCGCCCACGCACGCCCCCGCCGATACCCCCAGCAGGTCGGGCGAGACCAGGGGATTTTTGAAGATCCCCTGGTACACCGTCCCGGCCAGGGAGAGAGCAGAGCCCACCAGAATGGCCATCAGGGCCCGGGGCAGCCGGAGGTTGAAGACGATACCCTCCATGGTGTCGTTCCAGGTGGGCGGCACGGGGAAAACACGGGAGGCCAGGATCCCGGCCACATTGGGGATGGAGATGGCGTATCGCCCGGCACACAGGCTGAGCAGGAATATCCCGCCGGTGAGCAGGATCAGCGCGGCCAGGATGGGCCGTTGGCGGCGTCTCATATCAGCCTTCAGGGCAGAAGATCGACCCGGAGGATGTCATCCACCTGCTGGTCTGTGAGCTCACACTGCTTGAACTGGGCGTAATACTCCTTCGTCTCCTCGTGGATGTCGTAGGACACCAGATCGGGATAGAGGACGGAGGCGGCCCACAGGGCCTGCAGCGGGGTGTCGCCGCACAGCCGGCCCCACCAGAAGCAGCCCTTGGGGATGCTGTAGATGGCGTTGTTCTGCACGGCGGTGACGCCGGACCACTCCTGGCTGGACAGCAGAGCGTCCCGGACCTCCTCAGTGTTGTCGCCATCGATCATGATCACGTCGGGGTTGGTGGCAAGGATCTGCTCGGCGGTGACATCCCGCAGCCCCATGCCGTTGCCCAGCGCCTCGGTGGCCAGCTTGCCACCGGCCAGAGTGATCCACTCGTCCATGATGCTGCCCGCACCACAGGTGGCATACAGATTGGAGGGGTCAGAGGTCATGAGGTAGTACACGGTGGGCTTGTCCTCGTCAGCGACATCAGCCAGGTCGGTGGACAGTGTCTCGGACACCCAGTCCACATACTCGCCCAGCTCCTGGGCCCGGGCCTCGTACTCGCCGCCCAGGATCTGGCCCAGCAGCAGGGTGGACTTCTTGAAGTCGTCATAGGTCATGTAGCTGAGGTTCACAGCGTTGAGCCCGGCATTGCGCAGCTCCTCCGCCTTGTCGTTGTTGCTGCAGATGACCAGGTCGGGATCCAGCACCAGCAGCTCCTCGGCAGTGGCCTGGGAGTAATCCTCCAGCTCGGCCATGGCGGGGTAGACCAGTACGCTCACGTCGGAAACGGCGGCGGAATGGGCGGAGACCAGCAGCTCGGCGGCCCCAAGGTTGAACAGATCGTCGGTGGCGGCGGACCAGGTGTCCACGATGGTATGGATCTCTCGGGGCAGGGTGACCTCCGTCCCGCCCATGTCCACGATGGTCTGGGTGTCGGACTCGGGAGCGGGGGATCCGGGAGCGTTGCTTTCCTCTACCGGGGCGCTGCCCTCCGCAGGCGGGGTCTCCTCTCCAGCAGGACCCCCGCCGCAGGCGGTGAGCAGCCCCAGGCACAGGGCCAGGGCCAGCATGAGAGCGAACAGGTTCCGTTTCATACATCCTTCTCCTTTTCTGACTTGATATTTGCCAACGCGGGTCAGCCCCGCGGTCAGCCCTGGGGCCATTCCCACTCCTGCGCTGCCTGGACCGAGGGGAGGCACTGATCCGGGAAGCGGCGGTCCTTCAGGACCACCACAGTGCAGGGAGCGTCGGAATACCGGAAAAACAGGCTGTCGTGCCCCACGCACAGGCCGGCCACCACATTGAACTCCGTGCCGGCTTCGTTGAGCAGCTGGGCCTGCCCCACGGGATTGCAGATAGCCCGCTCCGGCTTGGGGGCGCCGGAGGGGTCCGTCCGGGGCTTGCGGCCGCCGATGGGCTGTCCGGTGAGCTCCTCAGGGGAGAATCCCCCCAGCTTACAGCCCACGGAGCACACTTCAAAGCCATGCTTTCGGAAGATGTCGCTCACGGCCCGGCCAAAGCGGAGCATCCCGCTGCAGTAGGCCACGCCGATCTTTCGATAGCCCCGCAGGCGGCAGAAGTTCACCGCCTCGATGATTCGGGGCATGGTGCCGAAGGACTGGGCCATGCTGGTGAGCGTATCTGTATAAAAGGAACGGATTTCGGGATCCCGGTATATGGCGGCCGCCTGTTCCTGCCGGTCCCTGTCCAGCATGGGGCATCCCTCGGGAAGCTCCGTGCGCTGCCGGATCTGACAGAGCTGGGTGCTGCAGTCTGCGCATTTCATACGGTCAGCCCCTCCTAAATCTATATAGAGTCAAGACAGAAAAAACCAAATTTTTACAGTAAATCCAACGTAGAAAAGTTGTACATCCAAAAGTAAAGACGCGTATCAGGAGGAGAGACATCGTTCGGAGCAGGATGTCACAGCCTGCGCCTGCTCAGTCGGGGTACTCCGCCGTCAGTCCGGCGGCGAGGGGGCGCACCCGGTCTCCCAGACGGTCCCGGAGCAGCTGGAAGGCCCGCTGCCCGGTGCAGTGGCCGGTGTACACCTCCCGGACCCCCAGCCGGTCCAGCTCGTCGGCCACGGCGGTGACATACTCCGGCGGGCAGTTGAGCTCGTTGGCCCCGGGGCTGTACATGTGCAGCCCGCCCCAGACGGCGTACACGCGCCGCCCCGGCAGCTGCTCCAGCACGCTATCCACGATGTTGACGATGCCTCCGTGGCTGCAGGAGTTCAGAAGGATGAGACCCTGCTCCCCCTCCAGCACCAGGGACTGCTCGTGGGAGAAGTCGTCGGGGACGAACCGGTCGGGGCCCACCTTGCGCGTCAGGTGGCGCTCCCGGCTGGCAAACTCCGGGCGCACCCGGGTCCGGGGGACCAGCCACACCCCGGGCAGCGGCTGGGCCAGCCCCTCCACGGGGCGGAAGCGGCCGGCGTGTTCGGCCAGCAGCTCCCGGTGGATGCCCACGAACCGGGGCGCCCCCTTCGAGGTGCTGAAGTACTCCCCGTCCGCCGTGGGGCGGCAGTACACCGGGGCGCGGCCGTTCTCCCGGAAAAAGCGGCGCAGGCCGTCGGCGTGGTCGTAGTGGCCGTGGGACAGCACGGCCAGCTCCACTCCGGCCAGGTCCACCCCGAGGGCGGCGGCATTGCCGGCGAAGGCCCCTGAGGAGCCGGCGTCCAGCAGGATGCTGTGCCCCCGGTAGCCGATGTGGACGGACAGGCCGTGCTCGCTGTGCAGGGCGGGGACGGACGCGGTGTTCTCGATGAGGACGGTGAGCTTCATGACGTTTCCTCCTGTATCCCGGCGCGGGTGAGGTCGTTGATCCACTGACGGGAGCGCAGCCGCCGGACCCCGCCGATGGATTTGGCGATCTGCTCGGCCACCAGGGCCATATAGACCCAGAAGATGCCCCACTTCACCACCAGCCCCATCAGGGCGGCCAGGGGGATGGACACCAGCCAGAGGGGCAGCAGGTCGATGAGGGTGGCGGCCCGCACGTCCCCGCCGCCCCGGAGCACTCCCACGATGTTGGCGCTGTTGAAGGAGCGCACCGGCATGATCACCGACACCACGGTGATCATCATCACCGCGATCTCGGAGGACTGAGGGGAAAGGTGGAACAGCGGGAAGAGATAGGGCCGCAGCAGCAGGTGGGTGGCGGTGATCATGGCGGCTCCCACCGCCAGTCCGGTGAGGAAGGCCATGGTGTTCAGGGCCAGCCCCATGGAGTACACCCGGCCGGCCCGGCCGGCGCCGATCTCCCGGCCGATTAGGATGCAGGCGGAGGCGGCCAGGCCGGTGATGGCCACGATGAAGACCTTTTCGATGTTGCCCGCCAGGGTGTAGGCGGCCAGGATGGACTGGCTGTCCTCCATGTGGCCCATGATGGTGGTGTACATGGCGGTGCCCAGCCCCCACATGGTCTCGTTGAGCAT
>CALXCP010000076.1 GCA_944386845.1 uncultured Oscillospiraceae bacterium
CGGCGGGGGCAAGCCCCCGCCCTACATGTTGCGAGTTCGCCAAGGCGTGTCCAAGTATTGGAAACGCCCTGGGCCGGCGAGGGCGCCGGCCCCTGCAACAAACCCGGAAACGTCCCGGCATGCTTTCCCACGCCCCAATGACCGCCCACGCAAGGCGCCTTGCCGTCGGGAGCAGGGGGTCCTTCGACCACCCACGGGCGGCAGCAGGCGGGACCGGGCCGCGTCGGCTCACGGAGCGCCGGAAAAAGAGGCAGGCAAGGAACAGGTCCTGATGGGAAGGGGATCTTCAAGGACCATGGGTCCTTGAACCGGTCTTTGGTGACTTTCTGCCGGCACAGAAAAGTCACTCGCCCTCAGGCGAAACCGCAGCAGAACTCTCCGCGACACACCACCCGATGCGGGGAGGAAACAACGCGGCGGGGGGCAAGCCCCCGCCCCACGTGTTGCGAATTCGCCGGGTCGTGCCGGGTATCAGGTCCGTCTACCGCCCCTACGTCATGACCGGACCCGCCTCGTTCCCGAAAATCCCTGATCCCTAATCGTGGAAACTATCTCCTGATCTCTGCTCTCCGCTCTCCCCTTCCCCGCCGGCCAGGGCCTGGCGGAGAAATTCGGCGTCCTTGTCGTCCAGGGCGTGGAGCCCCCCCATGTGCTCCAGATGGTGGGTGAACTCGTGGGCCAGGGTGGCGAAGAGCTCGTCCTCCCAGACCTCGTCGGGCTCATCGGCCAGCAGGGCGGCGAAGGAGCCGTAGTAGAGCACGATGAAGTTGCCCGTCAGATCCTGGACATACTCCCCCATAATGTACATCTCCCCCGGGGGGAACTGGGGGTCGGGGAGGGCGTCCTCCTCGAACTGGATGCCCCCGTTCAGGTCCCTGTAAAAGGCCTCGGGGAAGTCCATGGCGATGTCGTCCAGCAGGGCGGCCGCCTCTTCAAAGCTCATCATGGGAAAGTCTCCTCTCTGTGCGGGTCAGTCTGTCAGGGTGATGCGGACGTCCGTCTCGTAGAAATGCTCCTCGTCTCCCACTGGGTGCAAAAATCCGCCGTACTGCCCCCCGTTTCGGAAGTAGCCCGCCCACCCGTTCCAGTCGCTGACCGACACCCCGTGGAGAGACCACTGCTCGGTCCAGTCCTCCATCCGGGTCTCCGCACGGTCTATCACCGACAGGTGATTCAGGCAGTTCACGCTCCTCTGAGCGGTGAGCAGAGACAGCACGGCCAGCTGGGACACGTCCCTGTGGTCCCAGGTCATGTTGCCCCGGTCGGTCTCCCAGTAGACCTCCACCCCGGTGATGACGCCGTCCTCCAGCGTGTAGGTGAGCTCCGGCAGGTCCTCTGCCAGCACATCGCTGTCCACATCCAGCACCAAGGCGCCCTCTCCGTCCAGGCGGCTGTCCACTCCCACCATCCGGGCCAGCTCGTTGTAGTTCTCCGCGAACTCGGCCACCGTCAGCTCCCCCCGGTTGGGGGGCAGCATGGCCTGGGCGGTCAGGGGGAAGACGGCCAGGTTCAGGGCCAGATAGGCCCCGGCGAACGCCAGGCCCCGCCAGGTGGCCTCGTCCTTCAGGATGTAAGAGGTGCCCTCCTCCCAGGGCAGGGGCTCCCCCCGCAGGCAGGCCTTCCGGCTTTTCCACCAGAAGAACAGCTCCACGATGGGGATGGACCAGAACTGCCCGTGGTTATAGACCCCCAGCAGGCGGCGGGCCGCCTGTCCATAGGTGAGCTTGCCCCCGTCCGCCCGGCGCAGCTTCAGGCCGAAGATGGCCTTGCCCGGGGTGTACCCCCAGGTGGACAGCAGCAGGGGCTCCAGCAGGAAGAACAGGCCGATGACCGCCGCCCAGCCCACCACCCGGCTCAGGTTCTCCTCCCCGCCGGTGACGGGCAGCCAGCCCAGCACGAAGAGCTGGAGCACCGTCCAGACCGTGCCGTAGACGGCCCCGTCCAGCAGCCGGGCCAGCAGCCGGACCCAGGGGTGGTCCACCGTCTCCGCCCGGTCGGCGGGCAGGGCTGCCATGTGGGGCCCCGCCGGGGCCCGGTCCAGCGCGGCCAGCCAGGGGGCGGGGGTCAGGGTGGCGTAGTCCGCCCCGCTGTCCAGCAGGCGGCGGCACACCTGCCGGGCCTCCTCCGCCTCCGCCCGGTCCCGCTCCAGGGCCCGCTCCTGCTCCGTCAGGGCGTCGGCCAGGGGGAGCTGTCCCCCCTGCACCCGGCGGATGGTATCCAGGTCCAGCCGCAGCCGCCGCAGCAGCCGGACCTTCTCCAGGGTCTCCGCGTCCCCCTCCGAGTAGTCCCGGTAGCCGTTGGGCAGCCGGGCCGGGGACAGCAGGCCCTCAGCTTCGTAAAACCGGATGTTGGCCCGGGTCAGCCCGGTGCGCTCCTCCAGCTCCTTGATGGTCATGGGAACACCTCCCTTTGAGTTCGAGGGCCGGAGCGGAGCGCGCGGGGCGCCGGGGATGGCCGCCTCACGCTTTGCTCTGGCCTCTTCCCTCTCATGGTAAACTGTCCACCCGCTTGACAGTCAAGAAAAACTTTTCTCTCCGGGGAAAAAACGGGGCCTCCCGGTATCCCGGGCGGCCCCGCCGCGTTCAGCTGATGCTGTCCACCGTGATGTTGTCGGTGCCGTGGGCCTCGAACTCGGTGATATAGGTCTCCACCCGCTGGTTGAACTCGTCCACGTTGCTCTCGTCGATGGGCACGTCGTCCATGTCCCGGCGGGCCAGCTCCTCGGCCAGGATGTCGAAAAAGACGTTGTTCTCATACTCCACGATGGCCTCGTGGATGCCGCCCTCCTCAAAGGCCCGGGAGGGCACCGCCTCGCCCCGGTACATCTCGGTGAGCACGGGCATCCCCTCTCTGGCCGCTTTGGCGAAGAGGAGGCTCTCCACCTCGTCGTAGTCCCGGATGCGGTCGTCCCCCCGGGTGGAGTTGAGCACCCAGTTGCCGATATAGGCCATATCCAGCAGACGGCGGAATTGTTTGGTGGTCAGTTCCAGGTCCATGACGCAAGACCTCCTTACAAAGTCCTTACAAGGATAGTATACTACACGATGACCGCCCCGTTGTCAAATCCCCTGAGATGAAATTCCCCCTTGTTTTTGTCCCCGGAATGGCATAGAATGAGACGGTACAGCTTCGGAAAGGAGGGGGCCGGATGGACAGCCGCCCCATCGGCGTATTCGACTCGGGTCTGGGGGGGCTCACCGCGGTGCGGGAGCTGACCTCTCTCCTCCCCGGCGAGGACATCATCTACTTCGGGGACACCGGCCGCGTGCCCTACGGCAGCCGTTCCCGGGACACCATCATCCAGTATGCCCGGCAGGACGTGGCCTTTCTCCGCTCCTTTGACCTGAAGGCCATCGTCATCGCCTGCGGCACCGTGAGCTCCACCGCCATGGAGGTGCTGGAGCGGGAGAACCCCATCCCCATCATCGGGGTGGTGGAGCCTTCCGCCCGGGCGGCGGCGGCGGCCAGCCGGAACGGGGTCATCGGCCTCATCGGCACCCAGGCCACCATCCGCACCGGGGCCTATCTCCGGCGCATCCGGGCCCTGCGGCCCGACGTGAAGCTCATCGACGTAGCCTGCCCCCTGTTCGTCCCCCTGGTGGAGAACGGCCGCTTCCGGCCCGGGGACATCGTGGTGGAGACGGTGGCCCGGGAGTACCTGGCCCCCATCAAGGAGGCCGGGGCGGACACCCTCGTGCTGGGCTGCACCCACTATCCCCTGCTCCAGGACGTGCTGGCCAGCGAGATGGGCCCCGGCGTCGCCCTCATCAGTTCGGGGGCCGAGGGGGCCCGGGCGGTGCGGGAGCGGCTGGCGGCCGCCGGCGCCCTCAACGACCCCGGCCGCCGGGGGCACTGCCGCTTCTACGTCAGCGACAGCATCGGCGGCTTTGTCAGCCTGGCCTCTGTCTTTCTGGGCCACGACGTCACCGGCGAGGTCTCCCGGGTGGACATCACCCGGTACTGAGCGTGAATTTTCTCTTTACAGAGCCGCCATCCTACTATATAATAAATAACCGCATTTCACGGGGAGACATCCCCGGGACACGAGGTCAGACGCGATATGGAAAAGGACGTCATCATCTCCATTCGGGGGATGCAGAGATTCGAAGAGGAAGAGGCCGACAGCATCGAGCTCATCACCCCGGGCCGCCTGTCCCGGGCGGAGTCGGGGGAGTACACCCTGCGCTATGAGGAGAGCGAGCTCACCGGCCTGGACGGCACCAGCACCAGCTTCCTCATCCAGCCCCGGAAGGTCACCCTCACCCGGGAGGGGCAGGTGAACTCCATGATGATCTTCGAGGTGGGCCGCAAGCACCTGTCCCTGTACGACACCCCCTACGGCGCCATGGAGATCGGGGTGTCCGCCAAAAAGGTCCGCTCCACCATCGGCGAGACGGGGGGCGAGCTGGAGATCGACTACGCCATCGAGATCGACCACGCGGTGGCGGGGCGGAACAGCTTTCAGATCAAAGTCACCGAGGCAGGCGGAGCCCCGCTGAAGCAGTGACCATCAGAGTGAAGAGTTGAGATGTCTTCACTCTCCCCCCGTTTGGGGGTCATAGGGGGTGAAACCCCCTATACCAAAATTGGGTGGCGGGTGGGTATAGATATTTCGCCTGCGGGCGAGTGACTTTCTGGGCCGGCAGAAAGTCACCAAAGACCGGTTCAAGGACCCATGGTCCTTGAAAATCTCCTTCCCATCAAGACCTGGGGCTTGCCTGCCTCTGGATCCGGCGCTCCGTGAGCCGACGCGGCCCGGTCCCGCCTGCTGCCGCCCGTGAGTGGGCGAAGGCCCCCCTGCCCCCGACGGCGAGGCGCCTTGCGTGGGCGGTCGTCGGGGTGAGCCCCCGCCCTGCATGCTGCGGATCCGCCAGGGTGTGTCGGGTATCAGGACCGCCCACTGCCGGGCGGCCACATGGGGCCGCCCCTACAAAGCCAACGCCCCGCCCCCCATAATTCCTAATTCCTAACTCCTAATTCAACACAAAGGATGATACTATGTCAAATATGATCCAAGCCGCCCGGCGGCAGGTGGACGAGCTCACCCGGGCGGCCTATGAGCGGGCGGCCGCCGCCGGCGTCCTGCCCGGCGGGGCCGAGGTGAAGGCCACCATCGAGATCCCCAAGGACGCCAGCCACGGGGATTACGCCTCCTCCTTCGCCATGGCGGGGGCCAAGGCCCTGCGCATGGCCCCCCGGGCCATCGCCCAGGCCATCGCCGACCACCTGGACCTGACGGGCAGCTACTTTCAGGAGGTGGAGATCGCCGGCCCCGGCTTCCTGAACTTCACTCTGGGCCCCGCCTGGTTCGGCCAGGTGCTCTCCTCCGTGGAGACCGAGGGGGCCGCCTACGGCGCCGGGACCGAGGGGGGCGGCAAAAGGGTGATGGTGGAGTTCGTCTCCGCCAACCCCACCGGCCCCATGCACATGGGCAACGCCCGGGGCGGCGTGCTGGGGGACACCCTGGCCAACGTGCTGGCCCGGGACGGCTGGGACACCTGGAAGGAGTTTTATGTAAACGACGCCGGCAACCAGATCCACAAGTTCGCCGAGTCCATCCACGCCCGGTATATGCAGCTCATCCTCGGAGAGGACAGCTTCCCCTTCCCGGAGAAGGGCTATCAGGGCGAGGACATCCGGGAGCTGGCCCGGGCCTTTTATGAGCGGCACGGGGACGCCTACAGGGACGCCCCGGAGTCTGAATGGCTGGAGGCCATGGGGCAGTTCGGCCTGTCGGTGAACATCCCCCGGATGGAGGAGGACCTGAAGAAGTACCGCATCACCTATGACCAGTGGTTCTATGAGTCCTCCCTCCACGACAGCGGCTTCGTGGCTGAAACGGTGGAGCTGCTCACCGAGAAGGGCTGGACCTATGAGCAGGACGGAGCCCTGTGGCTGCGCACCGGCCAGCTGCTGCGGCAGAAATACCTGGCCGAGGGCAAGACCCCCGAGCAGGTGGACAAGCTGGAGCTGAAGGACGACGTGCTCCGCCGGGCCAACGGGTTCTACACCTACTTCGCCGCCGACATCGCCTACCACCGGAACAAGCTGGAGGTGCGGGGCTTCGACCTGGCCATCAACATCTGGGGGGCCGACCACCACGGCCATGTGGCCCGGCTGCAGGCCGCCCTGGACGGTCTGGGGCTGGACGGCTCCCACCGGCTGGTCATCGTGCTGATGCAGCTGGTGAACCTGCTTCAGGACGGCAAGCCGGTGCGCATGTCCAAGCGCTCGGGCAAGGCCATCGCCCTTCACGACCTGCTGGACGAGATCTCGGTGGACGCCGCCCGGTACTTCTTCAACTCCCGGGCCTCCACCTCCCCGCTGGACTTCGACCTGGACCTGGCGGTGCGGGAGGACAGCGAGAATCCGGTGTACTATGTGCAGTACGCCCACGCCCGCATCTGCTCCCTCATCGCCAACCTGGCCGCCGACGGGGCCCGGGTGCCCGCCGCTGCGGCGGTGGACGCCGCCCTGCTCTCCGCGCCGGAGGAGCTGGCCCTGATGAAGGCTCTGGCCCAGTTCCCGGAGGAGATCCACCTGGCCGCCCGGGACTATGACCCCAGCCGGATCAACCGGTACCTGGTGTCCCTGGCGGGGGACTTCCACCGGTTCTACAACGCCTGCCGCATCAAAGGGGAGGAGCCCGCGCTGCTCTCCGCCCGGCTCAAGCTGGCCGACACGGTGCGCTCCGTCCTGGCCAACGGCCTGGGCCTGCTGGGCGTCTCCGCGCCGGAGAAGATGTGACCAAATGACCTGAGGGCCCCCGGGCGGCACAGCCGCCCGGGGGCCCTCCCTTTTCCCGCCTCCACCTCCCCGCACCACAGCCCGTTCCCCGGCATATCCTGCCAGTAGAGATCACTGAGTAATGGAGGTTTTGCCATGGAACGCGGCCTGAAAGTCCAATATTTCCTGGGGGCCAACTCCCCCCGGGGCTTCTACTCCCTGTACGACCAGCTCCTCCCCCCGGAGCGGGCCCGGGCGGTCTGGATCCTCAAGGGGGGCCCCGGCTGCGGCAAGTCCACCCTGATGCGCCGGGTGGCCGCCGCCGTGGAGGAGGCCGGCCACCGTGCCGAGTACATCCTCTGCTCCGGCGACCCCGGCTCGCTGGACGCCGTCCTCTTCCCCGACCTGGCCGCCGCCATCGTGGACGGCACCGCGCCCCATGTGGTGGAGCCCGTCTGCCCCGGGGCGGTGGAGAGCTATCTGGACCTGGGGCAGTGCTATGACCGGGCCGCCCTGCGCCCCCTGCGGGGGGAGCTCACCGGGTGCATGGCGGGGTACCGGGACTGCTACCGGCGGGCCTACCGCTGCCTGAGCGCGGCGGCGGAGATCCGCCGGGACATGCGCGCCGGTCTGGACACCCCCCAGCTGCGGCAGCGGCTGGCCCGGCGGGCCAGGGGCATCGCCGGGCGGGAGTTCCCCAGGACGGGCGGCGCCCCCGGCGGGGTGAGGCAGCGCTTCCTCGGCGCCGTGACCCACCGGGGCCCCCTGTGCCTGTTCGGCACGGCGGCCGCCCAGTGCGGCCGGATCTACGAACTCTCCGACGGCTACGGCATGGGCCACGAGCTGCTCTCCTGCCTGCTGTCCGCCGGGACGGCGGCGGGGCACGACGCGGTGGCCTGCCCCTCCCCCATGGAGCCAGACCGGCTGGAGCACCTGATCTTCCCCGGCCTGTCCCTGTGCTTCCTCACCTCCAGCCCCGAGCTGCCCTATCCCGGGGAGCGGCCCTACCGCCGGCTGCGGCTGGACGCCATGGCAGACCCCGAGCTGGTGCGGCAGCAGCGGCCCCGGCTCCGCTTCGCCCGGAAGGTGTCCGCCTCCCTGGTGGACGAGGCGGTCTCCTCCCTGGCCCAGGCCAAGGCCATGCACGACGAGCTGGAGGGGCTCTACCACCCCCATGTGGACTTCGCCCTGGGGGAGGAGCTGGCCGACCGGGTGGCGGCCGAGCTGCTGGCCCCGGCCTGAGCCCCCGGGAGGCGGGCCCGCCCGCCACCCCTCCGGACTGCGCAGAGGCGGCCCCTCACGGGGCCGCCTCTGTCCGTCTTTTCCGTTATGCTCTCTTCCACACCGCGCCGCCGGGGACGTCGGTGATCTCGATGCCCCGGGCCTTCAGCTCGTCCCGGATGCGGTCGGCCTCGGCGAAGTTTTTCGTCTTCTTGGCCTCGCCCCGGGCCTTCACCAGGGCGTCGATCTCGGGGTCGCCCTCGCCGGTGACGGTGTAGCCGGCCT
>CALXCP010000077.1 GCA_944386845.1 uncultured Oscillospiraceae bacterium
TACGCGGCGGAATCGTTGAAGCTGCACTATCAGTGGCGGGGGAAGCTGGAGACCGTGCCCAAGATGGAGGTGCGGGACCGGCAGGCCCTTTCCCTGGCCTATACCCCCGGAGTGGCCCAGCCCTGCTTGGAGATCCAGAAGGACGTGGGCAAAAGCTATGAGCTCACCGGGCGGTGGAACACGGTGGCGGTGGTCACCGACGGCAGCGCCGTGCTGGGCCTGGGGGACATCGGCCCCGAGGCGGGCATGCCGGTGATGGAGGGCAAGTGCGTGCTGTTCAAGGCCTTCGGCGGGGTGAACGCCGTGCCCCTGTGCATCCGCTCCAAGGATGTGGATGAAATTGTCAACACCGTGGCCCTGCTGGCGGGCTCCTTCGGCGGGGTGAATCTGGAGGACATCTCCGCCCCCCGGTGCTTTGAGATCGAGCGGAAGCTGAAGGAGCGCTGCGACATCCCCATCTTCCACGACGACCAGCACGGCACCGCCATCATCGTGGCCGCCGCCCTCACCAACGCCCTGAAGATCGTGGGCAAGCGGCTGGAGGATGTCACCGCCGTCTTCTCCGGGGCCGGCGCGGCGGGCACCGCCATCTTCCGGCTGCTGAAGTCCATGGGGCTGGGGGACGCGGTGATCTGCGACAGCCGGGGGGCCATCTGCTCGGCCCGCGCCGACCTGAACGAGGAGAAGCAGTCCCTGCTGGCCATCTCCAACCGGGAGGACCGGGGGGGCTCCCTGGCCGACGTGATCCGGGGGGCCGACGTGTTCATCGGGGTATCCGCCCCCGGGGCGGTCACCCCCGACATGGTGCGCTCCATGGCGGACAGGCCCATCCTCTTCCCCATGGCCAACCCGGTGCCCGAGATCATGCCCGACGAGGCCAGGGCCGCCGGCGCCGCCGTGGTGGGCACCGGCCGCAGCGACTTCCCCAACCAGATCAACAACGTGCTGGCCTTCCCCGGGGTGTTCCGGGGGGCGCTGGACGTCCGGGCCAGCGACATCAACGAGGCCATGAAGATGGCCGCCGCCCGGGCTTTGGCCGACCTGGTGGGGGACGAGCTCTCCCCCAACTACATCGTCCCCGCCGCCTTCGATCCCCGGGTGTGTCCCGCGGTGGCCGAGGCGGTGGCCAAGGCCGCCCGGGAGAGCGGGGCGGCCCGGGCGTGACCGGGGCGGAGCTGCCCCTGGAGGAGGACTGGGAGGACCGGCTGGAGGAGACCGCCCTGTCGCCGGAGCCGGAGCCGCTCCGGGACGAGCGGATGCTGGAGGGCAGCCGGATGACCGACCGGGCCGACGCCCATGAGCACATCGCCCAGGTCCTCGCCTTCCCGCCCGGGGAGGGGCGGGACCTGGACGGCCTGGCCCAGCTGCTCCTGGAGCTGGGGCCCACCTCGCTGATCCTGGCCGACCCCCAGGACCTGCTCCCCGACGACCCGGACTACCGGGAGGCCCTGCTGGACGTGCTGGTCCGGGCGGCGCTGGACAGCCCCCTGTTCGACTTCCGGGTGGAGGAGCGGCCCTTTTAACCGTATTTTAAGAAAGCCTAAAAGACCCTTTCGTCTCCGGGGGGTATACTGGAGCCAGAAACGCCCGGAAAGGATGGAGCGCGTATGGACATCACACTGGAACAGGTGGAGCGGCTGCGGGAGAAGATGGACGTCTCCTACGCCGACGCCCGGGCCGCCCTGGAGCACGCGGAGGGCGATTTGCTGGAGGCCCTCATCTGGCTGGAGGAGCACCGGGGCGTCCGGACGGAGCAGGGGGGCTTCTACTCCACCGCCGGGACCGGCCGGGAGGCGCCCCCACCCGCCGTCCCCGCCGACCCGCCCGGGCGGGAGCGGCCCGGCCTGCGGGAGCAGCTGAAAAAGCTGTGGCGCTTTCTGGCGGAGAACGAGATGGAGATCTGGCGGGACGGGAAGAAGCTTTCCTCGGTCCCGGTGTTCATCCTGCTCATTTTGCTCATCCTGGGGTTCTGGGTGGTCATCCCGGTGCTGATCATCGGGCTGTTCCTGGGCTGCCGGTACACCTTCCGGGGCCCCAACATGGGCCGGGAGGAGATCAACGACCTGATGGGCGCCGTGTCCGAGACCGCCGAGCGGGTGGCCGCCGGGTTCCGGGACGGGACGGAGAAGCGCCGGAGCGGCAGGACCGGGGACAAGTGACCGGGAGGGGAGGAAGGGAGCATGGCGGAGCGGATCCTGCTCGTCGAGGACGAGGAGAAGCTGGCCCGGATGGTGGAGATGGAGCTGCAGTACGAGGGCTATGAGGTGGACAAGGCGCCGGACGGCCGGACGGGGCTGGACAAGGCCCTGACCGGACAGTTCGACCTGGTGCTGCTGGACATCATGCTCCCCGCCCTGTCGGGGATGGAGGTGCTGCGCCGGCTGCGGCGGGAGAGCCGGGTGCCGGTGATCATGCTCACCGCCCGGGACACGGTGGTGGACAAGGTCTCCGGCCTGGACATGGGGGCGGACGACTACGTCACCAAGCCCTTCGCCATCGAGGAGCTGCTGGCCCGCATCCGGGCCGCCCTGCGCAAGGGGCCCGCCCGCCGGGGAGAGGGGGAGGAACTCCTGTCCGCCGGCCCGCTGGTCCTGGACCCGGAGGGGCGCACCGCCCGGGTGGGGGAGACGCCCCTGGAGCTGACCCGGCGGGAGTTCGACCTGCTGCATTACCTGCTGGAGAACAAAGGGCGGGTGGTGTCCCGGGAGGTGCTGCTGGACCAGGTGTGGGGCTTCGACTTCGTGGGGGAGACCAACGCGGTGGACGTCTACATCCGCTTCCTGCGCAGCAAGATCGACGAGCGCTTCGGCATCAAGCTCATCCACACCGTGCGGGGGGTGGGCTATGTGATCCGGGAGGGGGAGCAGGCATGAACGCCCGGCCGGGAAAGACCGGGTCCATCGTGGGGCGGCTCAACGCCCGGCTGTTCCTGCGGCTGCTGGGGACGTTCCTGCTGCTGGACCTGCTGCTGGCGGGCCTGGCCGGCCTGGGGCTGTTTTGGCACGCGGAGCACCGCTGCGCCGACGTGGCCGCCCTGGTGGAGGAGCGGGGGGTGCCCACCCGGGAGGCGCTGGCCTGGATGGCGGCCGGAGACTACACCATCGTCCCTCTGGAGCGCGCGCCGGAGGGGAGGCTGCTGCCCGGCTGGCTCCCTCTGCCGGAGGAGACCGCGGACGGGCTGCGCCGGTGGGAGGCGCCCGCCTGTTATACGGTGGAGCTGCCCAACGGCGGGGAGCCCTACGCCGTCGCCCTGGATCTGACGGGGGCGCTGCGGCTGCTGACGGCGGCGGCCGCCGTGGTGGCGGCCGCCGAGCTGATCTTCCTGCTCTCCGGGCTGCTGCGCAACGCCAGCATCATCAAAAAGACCCTGCGGCCCATCCAGGAGCTGGCCGCCGCCGCCGCCCGGCTCAACTCCATGGCCCACATGTCCCGGCAGGAGCTGGAGGCCCTGGCCCAGGAGCTGGATAAGATCAACGCCACCCATTTGGACGAGCGCATCGACCTGCCCGGCACCCAGAAGGAGCTCCAGGCTCTGGCCGGGGCCATCAACGGGATGCTGGACCGGATCAACGCCGCCTATCAGTCCCAGATGCGCTTCGTCTCCGACGCCAGCCACGAGCTGCGCACCCCCATCGCCGTCATCCAGGGGTACGCCAATCTGCTCAGCCGCTGGGGAAAGGACGACCCGGCGGTGCTCCGGGAGTCCATCGAGGCCATCCGCAGCGAGGCGGAGTCCATGAAGGAGCTGGTGGAGCAGCTGCTGTTCCTGGCCCGGGGGGACAACGACACCGTGCGCATCGAGATGGAGGTGCTGGAGCTCACCGCCCTGGCGGGGGAGGTGGTCCGGGAGATGGAGATGATCGACCGGACCCACGCCTTCCGGGCCGTCTGGACGGAGCCGGTCTACCTGTACGGGGACGCCGGCCTGGTGAAGCAGGCCATCCGGGTGCTGGTGGACAACAGCGTGAAGTACAGCCCCGGCGGGGGGACCATCGCCCTGACGGTGGAGGGGACGGGGGACGAGGCCCGCCTCTCCGTCCGGGACCAGGGGCAGGGGATGGACGCCGCCTCTCTCCCCCATATCTTCGACCGGTTCTACCGCACCGACGAGTCCCGGGCCCGGCAGACCGGGGGCACCGGCCTGGGCCTGGCCATCGCCAGGTGGATCGTGGAGCGCCACGGCGGGCACATCGAGGTGTGGTCCTTCGCGGGGGTGGGCACCCGGATGACTCTGATATTCCCCCGGGCCGCCCCGGCGGAGGAGGCGGAGTGATGTACCAGGTCTATATCCTGCGCTGCGGGGACGGCACCCTCTACACCGGCATCACCAACGACCTGCCCCGCCGCCTGGCCGCCCACAGCAGCGGCCGGGGGGCCAAGTACACCCGGAGCCGCCTGCCGGTGGAGCTGGTGTGGCATGAGGAGCAGCCAGACAAGTCCGCCGCCCTGCGCCGGGAGCTCCAGATCAAGGCCCTCTCCCGGGCGGAGAAGCTCCGGCTCATCACCGGGATGGAGTAAAGCAAGCGCCCCGGAAGGCAGATCTGCCTTCCGGGGCGCTCTCGTATCGGTCACATTTCCAGCAGGAAGCCCGCCGACTTCAGGGCGGCCAGCACCCGGTCCATGGTCCCCTGGTCGGGACAGGCGATGGTGTGCAGGTGGATCCCGTCGGTGAGGGCAGGCAGGCCGTGGACGTTGAAAATTCCTGGGGAAGGAGAAGCATCGGCCAGTCCTGCGGCAGATTTTGATATTTTTACCAAGACGCAGGGGATCGTTTTGACATCTTCTGCAAAAATAAAAAATTTGCGAAAATTTCCCCCTTTTGGTATGTTGTGTGTGTTATTATAGTTTTGTCCTTTTCCCGACGGAAACGCCGCTCAGGGAAGGGCGAAGGGGGCGCACACGAGATAGGCTTTACAAGCCCGGCGCAAAAACATAGTAGAGATAGGCGGCCATGGAAGATCAGAAAGGAGAATGAAAAATGTCAGCCCAGAGAAAAGCGGTCCACATACCTCTCAGTGTGGTCATTGCGCTTATCCTGTGCCTTTCACTGGCTGGCTGCTCCGACGAGGTCCCATTGGAGCCGTTCGAGTATTTTGGGGCGGAGGAGCCGCTGCAGGCGCTCTCCCCAGACTATGACCGGGAGGACGCGGCCCGGGAGGGGGCACTGGTGCTAACGGAGAAGGGCGTGGAGAATGTGGACGCGCTGGCGGGATTTCTGACACGGGTATCCGCCGGGGAGACGGCATCGCTGCGGCTTTATCGGGAGAAGGACTGGCAGCGCTGTGCCCGGGAGGGGGCGATGGAGCTGCGCTACGATGGGGCGGAACTGGAGCTGGCATATTTTCTGTGCCGGGACAGTGAGGACCCGCTGTGTGGGGACGACCTGCATCTGGAGCGCTACGAGACCCTGACCCGATATGAGGACGGGGCACAGGTCCGCTATGTGCTCAGCCATGGCGGTGAGTACACCTTGGCGGAGCTGGACCGCCTGTCCGCCGGATCCTCTCTGGGGAAGCTCCCCCAGTATTTTGAGCTGTGCTCCATCCCGTCGGAGCAGGACCCCGGACCATGGCAGATGCCGGAGACCGGGGCCGCGCCCCCCGCCCCGCTGGAGGAGGTTTCCCGGGACCTGACCCCCGCTCAGGCGGAGAAGGACGGCTGGGTGGTGATGGAAGACGGCGCACTGACCGGAGGTATTTCAGCGTGGAACGAATTTTTCCGGGAGCTGGAGCAGGGAGAGCCCGCGTCCCTCCGGCTGTGCCGGCAGTTCACCCGGGATGACCCCGAGGTGTATGAAGGGGAGGAGAATACCTTGGCCTGGGGCCTTTGGGGGCAGCAGGCATCCGGGCCGGAGGAGGTGTTCCCCGTCCGGATCTTCCACGAGCTGACCTTTGACGGAGAGAAATTTTCCGTGACCTCCCTCCGGGGGGAGCATACTTTCGAGGAGAGCTTCCTGCACCTGAAGTGTTATGAGGAGGAGACAGAGGGAGGCGTGCGCCGATGCTGGGTGCTGCTCAACCAGCCGGAGCACACCTGGGATGAGCTGATGGAACGGATCGGGACCAGCGGCGAGGTGCCCATGTTCTTTCTCTGGAGCCGGACAGAATAGAACGAATGAACGGCCCCGCCGTTTCCAGACACTGGAAACGGCGGGGCCGTTTGACTTTACCCTTCCAGCAGGAAGCCCGCCGACTTCAGGGCGGCCAGCACCCGGTCCATGGCCCCCTGGTCGGGACAGGCGATGGTGTGCAGGTGGATCCCGTCGGTGAGGGCGGAGAGCAGCTTGGCCGACCCCGCCTCCACCCGGCGGAGGAACTCCTCCACATCCTCCCGGGTGCGCAGGCAAAGCGGCCCCCGCAGCTCGCCGTAGATGGGGTGCTCCACCACCACGTCCACCACCTCGCCGCCGTTGTCTACGATGAGGGTCAGCTCCCGCCCCGTGTCGGCGGCGGAGTGGACGCAGGCCACCGTGCGCCGCAGGCCCGGCCCCGGCGTCCCCATGACGTAGCCCCGGGGGGTGGCGGTGATGGGGGCGCCGGACGCCCGGAGCAGGGCGATGTCCCCCACCACGATCTGCCGGCTCACCGAGAAGCGCCCGGCCAGCGCCCCGGCGCTCACCGGGCCGTCCGCCTGGCGCAGCAGGGCCTCGATCTCCGCCCTGCGCTGCTGTGCGGTCATGACCGCCTCCCCCTTTCCGCGGGACGCCCCGGCTCCCGGGGCCTCTTCCGGGCCCTATTATACCACCCGCCGGGCCTGGGCGCAACGCTTGCATTTTTTCCGGCGGTGGGCTACAATGAGGGGGAAAGAAAAGGGGGAGAGCGCCGTGACCCGTGATGAGGCTTTTGAGTTCCTGGACCGCACCGCCCGGGGCATCGCCGAGATGTTCGGCGGCTCGTGCGAGACGCTGGTCCACGATTTTTCCGTCCCCACCCACCCCATCCTGTCCATTTACAACAGCCACGTCTCGGGCCGGGCGGTGGGCTCCACCCAGGACATCCTGGGCACCACCAAGGCGGTGGACGAGGAGTCGTCCACCACCGACCTGGTGAACCTCTTTGCCAGCACCCCCTCGGGGCAGCAGATCAAGAGCTCCACCTTCCACCTGATCGGCCCGGACTACAACCTGGCCCTGGGCATCAACTTCGACTACACCTCTCTCGTGTACGCCAACCGCATCCTGGTGGACCTGATGAGCGCCGACGCCGATCTGCAGAGCGCCCTCTGGCACGGGGGGGACGCCGCCCTGGCCGACGTGTTCGACGAGTGCCTCACCGCCGTGGGCAAGCCGGTGACCGCCCTGTCCAAGAAGGACCGGGTGAAGCTCATCGCCCTGCTGGACCAGAAGAACGCCTTTTCCTACCGCAAGTCGGTGCCCTATGTGGCCAAGCGGCTGGGGGTGTCCCGGTACACCGTGTACAAGTACCTCAGCGAGCTCACCGGGGAGAGCGGGGAGTAGCGTCCCGCCCCGCGGGGAGAGAGCAAAAAAACACCGCCCGGCGAATGTTCGCCGGGCGGCACGTGCCGGCCTTGGGGCCGGCTTTATTTTTCCTTCAGGGTGCCGTTGGCCTGGGCGGTGAGGTAGGCGTTGATGAAGCCGTCCAGGTCGCCGTCCATGACGGAGTTGATGTTGCTGGTCTCATAGCCGGTGCGGTTGTCCTTCACCAGCTGATAGGGCATGAAAACGTAGGAGCGGATCTGGCTGCCCCACTCGATCTTCAGCTGGACCCCCTTCAGGTCAGAGATCTTCTCCGCCTTCTCCTGCATCTGCAGCTCCACCAGCTTGGCCCGGAGCATCTTCATACAGTTGTCCTTGTT
>CALXCP010000078.1 GCA_944386845.1 uncultured Oscillospiraceae bacterium
TTGTAGATCTTGAAGATGATGAAGTCGGTGAGACCGGGGACCACCGGCTCCGCCCCCTCGGAGAGGAGGAACTGCTCCAGGTTATTATTGCCCAGCGGGGCGAATTTCACGTAGATCTCGCCCACGACGCCCACCCGGACCTTGGGCTCCCCGGCCACCGGGATGGCGGCGAAGTCGGCGCAGATCCGGTCGAAGTTCTCCCGCATCTGTCCCCGGCTCATGCCCTTGCCGTTCTGGAAGCCCTGGACCAGCCGGTCGGACCAGGTCTGGACCAGCCGGTCGGTCTCCCCCTCGTTCACCTCGTAGGGGCGGACCTGGTTGGCCACGTTGACGATGATGTCGCCGTACATCATGGCGAACACCGCCTTGCGGACGAAGGGGATGGTGAGCTTGAAGCCCGGGTTCTTCTCCAGGCCGGACAGGTTCACCGACACCACGGGGATGTAGGACATGCCCGCCTTCTCCAGCGCCTTGCGCAGCAGGTGGATGTAGTTGGACGCCCGGCAGCCGCCGCCGGTCTGGGTGATGAGCAGGCCCACCTTGTGGGGGTCGTAGCCCCCGTGCTTCACCGCGTCGATGAGCTGCCCGATGACCAGCAGGGCGGGGTAGCAGGTGTCGTTGTGGACGTATTTGAGTCCCTCGTCCACGATGCCCCGGTGGTTGGTGGTGAGCATATCCACCTTGAACCCCTCGCACTCCAGCAGCTGCTTGAGCATCCCGAAGTGCACCGGCAGCATCTGGGGCATCAGGAGGGTGTACTCCTCCTTCATCTCCCTGGTGAACAGCAGCCGGCCGGTGTCGTCATATACCAGTTTTGCCATACGAATTTCCTTTCTTTGCAATTAGGAATTAGGAGTTTGGAATTAGGAATTATGGTGTCCGGCGTATGCCGGACGTTTCAATCCGTTTCGCCTTTGGCGAAACACATTCATTCCTAATTCCTCATTTCTAATTCCTAATTCGCTTTACGCGCCTCAATAGCCGCCATCAGGCTCCGAATGCGGATGCGGACGGCGCCCAGATTGCTGATGTCGTCGATCTTCAGCTGGGTGTACAGCTTGCCGCCTGACTCCAGGATGGAGCGCATCTCGTCGCCGGTGATGGCGTCGGTGCCGCAGCCGAAGCTCACCAGCTGGATCAGCTCCATGTCGGGCTGCCCGCAGACATACCGGGCCGCATTGTACATGCGGGCCTGGAAGGTCCACTGGTTGAGCACCTTCCGGGGGGCGTACCCCTCGTGGAAGGCCACCGCGTCCTCCGAGATCAGCACGAAGCCGAAGGAGGTGATCAGGTCGTTGATGCCGTGGTTGATCTCCGGGTCGATGTGATAGGGGCGGCCCGCCAGCACCAGGATGGGCCGGCCCTCCCGCCGGGCCTGGTCGATGTAGCGCTGCCCCGTCTGCCGCAGGTCGTCCACATAGGCGTGGTAGGCGTCATAGGCGGCCCGGACGGCGGCGGCCGTCTCTTTTCTGGGGATGGAGAACTCCT
The DNA here is from genome assembly GCA_944386845.1 of uncultured Oscillospiraceae bacterium. GTDB lineage: Bacteria > Bacillota > Clostridia > Oscillospirales > Oscillospiraceae > CALXCT01. The sequence goes on from CALXCP010000078.1 coordinate 1,489, forward strand.
CCTCAAACAGCTGGGCGGCCCGCTTCTCAAAGTCGCGGGGCCGGTGCAGGCCCACGTAGGGGAAGAGGAACTTCGTCTTCTTCAGGTCGGGCACGTTGGCGGCCAGCAGCTCGGGGTAATAGGCCACCACCGGGCAGTTGTAGTTGTTGTCCGAGGTCTTCTCGTTGAAGTTGTAGGACATGCAGGGGTACCAGATGGCGTCCACCCCCTCCTCCACCAGGGCCTCCACGTGGCCGTGGAGCAGCTTGGCGGGGTAGCAGACGGTGTCCGAGGGGATGGTGCGCTGCCCCTTCAGGTACAGCTTCCGGGATGACTCGGGGGAGAGGACCACCTCGAAGTTCAGCCGGGTGAACAGCTCGAACCAGAAGGGCAGATTCTCGTACATGTTCAGCCCGAAGGGGATGCCGATGCGCCCCCGGACGCCCGAGCCGTTCCCCTTGCCCTGCATGGTCCGGAGCTTCTGGTACTTGTAGCGGTACAGGTCGGGCAGCCGGACGGGCTCCTGCCCGAGGGGGCGGGAGCAGCGGTTGCCCGAGATGAACCTCCGCCCCCCGTCGAAGGTGTTGACGGTGAGGGAGCAGTGGTTGGTGCACAGCTTGCAGGTGGCGGGTTTGGCGGTGTGGGTGAAGTCGGCCAGGGCCGCCTCGCTGAGCAGGGAGCTCTTCTCCAGGTGCAGGTCCCGGGCGGCCAGGGCGGCCCCGAAGGCCCCCATGATGCCGGCGATGGTGGGCCGGGTGACCTCCCGGCCCAGCTCCTGCTCAAAGGCCCGGAGCACCGCGTCGTTGAGGAAGGTGCCCCCCTGGACCACGATGTGCTGCCCCAGGTCGTCGGCGTTGGCGGCCCGGATGACCTTGTAGATGGCGTTCTTCACGATGGAGATGGACAGGCCGGCGGAGATGTCCTCCACGCTGGCCCCGTCCTTCTGGGCCTGCTTGACGCTGGAGTTCATGAACACGGTGCACCGGGAGCCGAGGTTCACCGGGTGCCGGGCGAACAGGCCCATCTTGGCGAAGTCGGCGATGTTGTAGCCCAGGGCCTTGGCGAAGGTCTCGATGAAGGAGCCGCAGCCCGAGGAGCAGGCCTCGTTGAGCATGATGGAGTCCACCGCCCGGTTGCGGATCTTAAAGCACTTCATGTCCTGCCCGCCGATGTCGATGATGAAGTCCACCTGGGGCTGGAAGTGGGCGGCGGCGTTGTAGTGGGCCACCGTCTCCACCAGGCCGAGATCGCAGGAGAAGGCGTTTTTGATCAGGTCCTCGCCGTAGCCGGTGACCGCCGCCCCCTTGACGGTGATGCGGCCGCCGCACCGCCGGTAGATCTCCTTCAGCTGCCCCAGCACCACCGACACCGGGTCCCCCTCGTTGGAGTGGTAGTAGGTGTACAGCAGCCCGCCGTCGGCGGTGATCAGGGCCAGCTTGGTGGTGGTGGAGCCGGCGTCGATGCCCAGCCAGGCGTCGCCGGTGTAGGTCTCGATGTCCGCCTCGGGCGGACGGTTGGCGTTGTGCCGTGCGGCAAAGGCGTCGTACTCCGCCTGGTCGTGGAACAGGGGGGGCATGGTGTCCACCAGGCTGGTGTTGTCCACGCTCTCCTCCAGCTTTTTCAGCAGCTCGTCGAAGGGGGCGGGGTCAAAGCCGTCGGCGCACAGGGCGGCCCCCATGGCGGCGAAGCAGTCCCCGTCCTGGGGGAAGACGGCGTGCTCCTCATCCAGCTGGAGGGTCTCCACGAACCGCTGCCGCAGGCCCATGAGAAAGTGCAGCGGCCCGCCCAGGAAGACGATCTTGCCCTTCAGCTCCCGGCCCTGGGTCAGGCCGGCCACTGTCTGGTCTACCACCGCCTGAAAGACGGAGGCGGCCACGTCCTCCTTGCGGCCCCCCTGGTTGAGTATGGGCTGGATGTCGCTCTTGGCGAAGACGCCGCAGCGGCTGGCGATGGGGTAGATCTTCTCGTGCCGCAGGGAGAGGTGGTCCAGCTCATCCGCCGACACGTTCATCAGGGTGGCCATCTGGTCGATGAAGGCGCCGGTCCCTCCGGCGCAGGAGCCGTTCATCCGCTCCTCCAGGGCGCCGCCGAAGAAGATGATCTTGGCGTCCTCGCCCCCCAGCTCGATGACGGCGTCGGTGCCGGGGATGTAGGTGTTCACCGCCGCGGCGGTGGCGTAGACCTCCTGGACGAAGTCGATGTCGGCGGCCTTGGCCACCCCCAGCCCGGCGGAGCCGGTGATGGCCATGCGGACCTGCTGGCCGCTGAGCTTCTCCCGCAGGGTCTTCAGCGTCTCGCAGGCCCGCTCCCGGGCCTTGGAGTAGTGCCGCTCGTAGGAGCGGAAGAGCAGCTGGTTTGCCTCATCCAGCACCACCACCTTCACGGTGGTGGAGCCGATGTCGATGCCGATGCGAAGGGTCATGGCAGATGTCACCTCAAGACAGGGCCGGGGACGGCCCGCATTCCATATTTTCAACTATACTATATTACAGGAATTCGACGATAATTTCAAGGGAAACAGACGATTTCCCCCGCGAAATAGTTTCCACGGACAGGCCCTGCGGGGGAGGGCGGATACGCCAAGTGCGGCCCCGGGCCGAGACCCGAAGCCGCACCTGGCAGGAAAAAGGATGGAACAGGGAACACAGATAGATAAACAGGAATCAGAAAAATCATCCGGCGCAGGGGAGCGAGCCCGCCAGATGCCGGGCCAGCTCCCGGGGATCGTCAGGCGCGCCCCGGAGGAGCCAGGCGGCGCACACGCCATAGGCCGCGCCGGCCAGCAGCTGGGCACGGTAGTGCCACCCGTCTTCGGCGGACAGATCCTCCAGCTGCCGGGTCCAGAGACGCAGCAGGGACTCTCCCTCGCCCGCCTGGAGCAGGAGGGAGAAGAAGGCCCGCTCCTCCCGCAGGAAGGTAAAGCAGCGGGTCAGCCGGGCCTCCGCCGTCTCTCCTGGGACGGCCAGCCGGTGCAGCGAGCTGCTCAGCTCCGCCGCCTGCTGCTCCAGCACCTCGCCCTTGGAGCGGTAGCTGCGGTAAAAGGCCATGCGGGACACACCGGCCCGCCGGGTGATCTCGGTGATGGAGATCTCCTCGAAGGGCCGCTCATTTGACAGCTGTACCAGGGCCTCCACGATGGCGGCCTTGGCGGACCGACCTTCCCCACGCTCCATACGACCTCCGATCTCCGGACGGTGTCCGGCCAGCGTAACATCTGTCACAGTCACTTTATTGTAACAGAAAAAGACCATGATATGTTGGAAATGTGATGTACTTCTTATGCCAAAAAAGATATCGATCATTTGAGAGAACTGCGCCTGTCCATCCGAATGGCGACGGTTGACATCCCTCCGCAGGGAGTGTATAATGACGTCATCACATTTTGAACGTGTTCATTTTTGAAGGAGGCTGCCATGGATCAGAAATATCCCCATCTCTGCTCCCCCATCAAGCTGGGGAACGTGACCTTCCGCAACCGGATGTTCTCCGCGCCCATGGGGGGCACGGACATCACCGCCGACTGCTGCATCGGGCCCAAGTCCACCGCCTTCTATGAGCTGCGGGCCAAGGGAGGCGCCGCCGCCGTCACCATCAGCGAGGTGGTGGTCCACCCGGAGACCGACGGCTCCCACATGTTCCACCTGGACCTGTCCACCCCCGGATGTCTGGCCGCCGCCGCCTACACGGCTGACGCCATCCGCCGCCACGGGGCCATCCCCAGCGTGGAGTTCTCCCACTCCGGGCAGTACGCCGGCACCTACCTCACCGACAAGAACAAGAAGCGCGGCCTGAGCCAGTGGGGCCCCTCCGCCACCGTCCGGCCAGACGGCGTGGAGGTGGGCGAGCTGTCCAGGGAGCAGATCGCCGACATCGTCAAGGCCTACGGCGACTGCGCCGCCATCGCCAAGCGGGCGGGCTTTGAGATGATCATGGTCCACGGCGGGCACAGCTGGCTCATCAACCAGTTCCTCTCCCCCTGGTTCAACCACCGCACCGACGAGTACGGCGGCAGTCTGGAGAACCGGGTGCGCTTTGCCCGGGAGGTGCTGGGATCCGTCCGCGCCGCGGTGGGCCCCGGCTTCCCCATCGAGTTCCGCATGAGCGGCGACGAGTATTTTGACGGCGGCTACCACCTGGACGAGGGGGTGCGCATCGCCCAGGCCATCCAGGACAGGGTGGACATGATCCACGTCTCCGCCGGCTCCTATCAGTACGGCTTCCACCTGACCCACCCCTCCATGTTCGAGGAGCACGGCCGCAACGTCTATCTGGCGGCCGAGATCAAGAAGCACGTCTCCGTCCCCGTGGCCACCATCGGCGGCCTGAACGACCCGGCCCAGATGGAGGAGATCATCGCCTCCGGCAAGGCGGACGTGGTGTACATGGCCCGGGCCCTGCTGGCCGACCCCCAGCTGCCCCGCAAGGTGGTGGAGGGCCGGGAGGACGACATCGTCCACTGCATGCGCTGCTTCGTCTGCATGGCGGAGCGGGCCATGACCGCCACCCGGCGCTGCTCCCTGAACCCCCTGATCGGCCGGGAGCTCGAGGGCTCCGAGATCGCGCCCGCCCCCGTGCCCAAGAAGGTGCTGGTGGCCGGCGGCGGCCCCGGCGGCCTGGAGGCGGCGCTCACCGCCGCCAAACGGGGCCACAAGGTGGTCCTGTGCGAGAAGGAGAGTCAGACCGGCGGCATCCTCAAGGAGGAGCAGGCCATCTCCTTCAAGCATGAGATGTATCAGCTGGGGCTGACCCTGGACAAGCTGGCCCGGGACGCCGGGGTGGAGATCCGCCTGAACACCGAGGTCACCCCCGATTTGGTGGCCAGAGAGGCCCCCGACGCCCTGATCGTGGCCGTGGGCTCCAGCCCCATCCGCCCCCCCATCCCCGGCCTGAACGGCGACAATGTCATCCTGGTGAACGACTACTACCAGCACCAGGACGAGGTGTCCGACCAGGTGGTGGTGTTCGGCGGCGGTCTGGCGGGCTGCGAGACGGCCATCCACCTGGCCCGGCTGGGCAAGACCGTCCACCTGGTGGAGATGCGGGACGAGCTGGCTCCCGACGCCAACATCCGCCACCGCCCCATCCTGCTGGCCGAGCTGGCCAAGCAGAAGGTGAACATCCACACCGGCTACACCGGCAGGGAAGTGCGGGCCGACGGCGTGCTGTGCACCACCAAGGACGGGGAGAGCGTCCTGGTCCCCGGGACCACCGTCATCTGTGCCCTGGGCCAGCGCCCCAACACCGATGTGGTGGACGCGCTGCGGCCCACCGCCCCCTGGGTCTCCGTCATCGGCGACTGCGGCAGGGTGTCCAACATCACCAACGCCGTGTACCAGGGCTACCACGCTGCGCTGGATATCTGAGCGCTCCGTCAGAACGGGAAAGCGGGCCGCCGGCAACGCCGGCGGCCCGCCTCATCTGCAGGGAGAGTTATTTGGTATCGAACTTGCCGCCGTCCTCGGCGGAGAAGCTGTAGCTGGAGCCCAGCACCATGGAGAAGTGGAAGATGGGCCGCTCGATGCGGTTGACCAGCGGGGTGGAGTGTCTCATCCCGGCGGGGACGTAGATCAGGGAGCTCTTGGTGAGCACGTGGGACTCGTCCCCGAGGATCAGCTCGATCTCCCCGTGGAGGTCGTAGGGATGCTCCGGGTCGGAGCCATAGAAGCAGAGGATCTCATCCACGTCGTGGGTGTGGCACTGCCACTTGGTGTAGACGTTGGTCTCCCCGTCAGGGTGGAGCTGCTTCTCCCGGTTGGCCTCATAGTACCAGGAGGTGTTGATCTGGCAGCAGCCGGGCATATTCTGCCCGTCCATCCAGTGGATGCGCTTCTTGCCCAGAGACTCATAGGCCGCGATGGCCTCCGGAGTGGCGTGGATCGGGGGGAGCTTCAGCTCCTGCATGATGTACTTCCCGTTGACGCCGTCACAGTTCTGATAGATCGCCATGGTGTCAGACCTCCAGTCTCAAAATAGGGCCGGGGTGCCTCCCCGCCCCGGCCCGGCCAGGGGCGCCGGGACCCTGCTCTGCCCCCATTATGGGGACAAACCGTCCCAATGTCAAGTGGCCGGGCCGTTCCGGTGGGCGTTCTTCTGGCCGGGCAGAAAAAATTTTCAGGATCCCGAAGAAAGTGCTTGCATTTGTGTGTAAACTGTGCTAATATAATTTAGCTGTCATTGAGGACAACGACAGTATGCGGCTGTAGCTCAGTTGGATAGAGTGTTTGGCTACGAACCAAAAGGTCGGGGGTTCGAATCCCTTCAGCCGTACCA
>CALXCP010000079.1 GCA_944386845.1 uncultured Oscillospiraceae bacterium
CGGTGAAGGTCCTCTCCGGCGGCGAGAAGGTCCGGTGCATGCTCTCCCGGATGATGCTCTCCGGGGCCAACGTGCTCCTGCTGGACCAGCCCACCAACCACCTGGATCTGGAGTCCATCGCCGCCCTGAACAATGGGCTGGAGGCGGTGAAGTGCAACGTGCTCATCGCCTCCCACGACCATCAGCTCATCGAGACGGTGTGCGACCGGGTGTTCGACTTCACCCCCGAGGGGAAGCTCATCGACCGGAAGATGACCTACGACGAGTACCTGGCCAGTCAGGCCCCCCAGGCCTGACCCGCGGGCCGGGAGCGGCCCCTCCGCCCGGAAAGGATGTGTGCCATGAGAAAAGACATCGTCATCCCCCTGGTCCCCCTGCTGGCGGGGGTCGCGGGCTTCGTGCTGCGCCGGAGGGAGCTGGCCACTGGCTTTGAGCCGGACACCGGCTTGGCCGTCCCCGGCTGCCCGGCGGCGCTGGCTCTCGCGGCGCTGACGGCGGCGGTGGCCCTGGCCCTCATCGTTCTGGCCCGGGGAAGGCTGCGGCCCTTCCGGGGCTATGACGACGCCATGCTCACCCATGACCCCGGTATGCGCGCCATGGGGAATGCCGCCGCCTTCCTGGTTTTGATGGCCTCGGCCTGGGAGCTGCAGGAGTTCGTGTTCACCGGTTGGCCCGCCGTGTCGGAGCAGGCGGCCGCCGCCCGGCTGTCCGGCGGGAACGCGGCGGTGGTGCTGCTGTCCGGGCTGGGACTGCCGCTGGTTTCGGTGGTGATGGGGCTGGCCGCCGCCCTGTCTCTGCTGATGCTCACCCGGAACAACTACTGGGGGGAGCGCCGGGGGGAGCGGTCGGCCTTCCTGCTGCTGCCCGCTTTCGGCAGCTGCCTGTGGCTCATCCTCACCTACCGGGACATGAGCAGCGACCCGGTGGTGGCGGGATACGCCTGCCACCTGCTGGCCCTGGTGGCGGTGACCCTGGCCCTGTACTACACCGTGGCCCTCTCCTTCGGCAAGCATCCGCGCCCCCGCGCGGCGCTGTACTTCTCGCTGCTGGCGGTCTACCTGTGCCTCACCGCCCTGGCCGACGGCCTGGAGCTGACCCAGACCCTGCTGCTGCTCTCCGCCGTCCTCTGGTTCACCGGCCAGTCCTTCGTTCTGCTCCACAACGGTGCCCGGCTGCCCTGGCCCCTGCCCCCCATGCGTCCCGACCGGGACGGCGAGGAGGACGGGGACGACAGCCCCGGCGGCCGCGAAAACTGACATTCAGGAGGGATATCCCATGTCCGGGAGATTCTACATCACCACCCCCATCTACTACCCCAGCGACAAGCTGCACATCGGCCACACCTACTGCACCGTGGCCACCGACGCCATCGCCCGCTACCACCGGCTGAAGGGGGAGGAGGTCCTCTTCCTCACCGGCACCGACGAGCACGGCCAGAAGATCGAGGACAAGGCCCGGGAGGCCGGCGTCACCCCCAAGGAGTTCGTGGACCGCATCGTGGAGGGCGAGCGGGGGGTGAAGGACCTGTGGAAGCTGATGGACATCAGCAACGACCGGTTCATCCGCACCACCGACGGCTACCACGTCTCCGCCATCCAGAAGATCTTCAAGCAGATGTACGACAGCGGGGACATCTACAAGGGCACCTACAAGGGCAAGTACTGCAAGCCCTGCGAGTCCTTCTGGACCGAGAGCCAGCTGAAGGACGGCTGCTGCCCCGACTGCGGCCGTCCCGTCCAGGACGCGGAGGAGGAGGCCTACTTCTTCCGCCTGTCCAAGTACGCCGACCGCATCCGGCACCTGCTGGAGGACACCGACTTCCTGGAGCCCCGCAGCCGGGTCCACGAGATGGTCAACAACTTCATCAAGCCCGGCCTGGAGGACCTGTGCGTCTCCCGGACCAGCTTCACCTGGGGCATCCCGGTGGACTTCGACCCGGGCCACGTGGTCTACGTGTGGGTGGACGCCCTGTCCAACTACATCACCGCCCTCGGGTACGACAACGACCAGTACCACGACTTTGACCGGTTCTGGCCCGCCGACGTGCACATCGTGGGCAAGGAGATCGTCCGCTTCCACTCCATCATCTGGCCCGCCATGCTCATGAGCCTGGGGCTGCCCCTGCCCAAGAAGGTGTTTGGCCACGGCTGGCTGCTGCTGGACGGGGGCAAGATGTCCAAGTCCAAGGGCAACGTGGTGGACCCCTATATCCTGGCGGAGATGTTCGGGGTGGACGCCCTGCGGTTCTTCCTGCTGCGCACCTTCCCCTTCGGCTCCGACGGCAACTTCTCCAACGAGGCCCTGATCAACACCATCAACGTGGACCTGGCCAACGACCTGGGCAACCTGGTCAGCCGCACCACTGCCATGGTGGGCAAGTACTTCGGCGGGCAGCTCCCCGCCGGCTGCGGCGCCACGGGAGAGGAGAGGGAGCTGGCGGCGGCCTGTGCCGCCCCCGGCGGCGCGGTCCCCTTCCTCACGGCCGCTGAGCCCGAGAAGTTCGACGCCGAGCTCATCGCCCTGGCCGCCGGGCTCCGGGGCCGGTATGAGCAGGCCATGGACCAGTACGCCCCCCACAGGGCGCTGGACGAGGTGTTCCAGGTCATCCAGCGGGCCAACAAGTATATCGACGAGAACGCCCCCTGGGTGCTGGCCAAGGACATGGAGGCCAACGGGGCCCGGCTGGCCCACGTGATGTACGATCTGCTGGAGGCCACCCGGATCTGCGGCGTGCTGCTGACCCCCTTCATGCCCGGCAGCATGGACAGGCTCTTCGCCCAGATCGGCGCCCCGGCGGACTGCCGCACCTGGGAGAGCGCCGGGACCTGGGGCGCCCTGGCCGACACCGCGGCGGTGACCAAGGGGGACAACCTCTTCCCCCGGATCGACCTGGACAAGGCCCTTGCCCAGCTGGAGGCCGCCGAGGCCGAGGCCCGGAAGGCCGCCCTGCCCGCGGTGGAGGTGGAGCCCCAGCTCACCGAGCCGGTGGACTTTGACACCTTCTGTAAGTCCGACTTCCGGGTGGTGAAGGTGAAGGACTGCCAGAGCGTGAAGAAGAGCAATAAGCTGCTGCGCTTCACCCTGGACGACGGCACGGGGACCGACCGGCAGATCCTCTCGGGCATCGCCATGTGGTATAAGCCCGAGGAGCTCATCGGCAAGACCCTGGTGGCCATCGTCAACCTGCCCCCCCGGAAGATGATGGGGCTGGAGTCCAACGGGATGCTCATCTCCGCCGTCCACACCGAGCACGGGGAGGAGAAGCTCCACCTGATCATGGTGGACGACGCCATCCCCGCCGGGGCCAAGCTCTGCTGAGTGACGCGGGGCCGCCGGACAGAGGCGCTGTCCGGCGGCCCCACCGCAGATCCGCGGGCATGATGGAATTGGTAGACATGCGAGATTTAGGTTCTCGTGCTTTTCAGCGTTGGGGTTCGAGTCCCCATGCCCGCACCAAAAAGCAAAGCGCCCGATCCAGGGCAGTCCGCCGCGCCCGGGACAGACGGGGCGCACATCTCAGAAAGCGAGGTCCTTCCCATGCAAACCACACCCAAAGTCGTCGCCATCCATGACCTGTCCGGCTTCGGCCGGTGCTCCCTCACCGTGGCCATCCCGGTGCTGTCCGCCATGGGGGTGCAGTGCTGCCCCCTGCCCACCGCCTGGCTGTCCACCCACACCGGGGGCTTCACCGGCTATACCTTCCTGGACATGACCGATGAGATGTCCGGGGCCGCCGACCACTGGCAGTCCCTGGGCCTTCAGTTCGAGGCGGTGTACAGCGGCTTCATGGGCAGCGAGGCCCAGATGGCCATCGTGGAGCGGATGATCGGGCAGTTCCGGGCCCCCGGCGGCGTGGCGGTGGTGGACCCGGTGATGGGGGACCACGGGGCGCGTTACGCCACCTACACCGACGGGATGTGCCGGGCCATGGCCCGGCTGTGCGAAAAGGCCGACGTCATCACCCCCAACCTCACCGAGGCGTCCTTCCTGCTGGACCGGCCCTACGCCGACATGCCCGGGGACCCGGAGGGCTTCCTGGCCCTGGCCCGGGAGCTCAGCGGGGGCGGGGCGCGGTCGGTGGTGCTCACCGGGGCGTGCTCCGGGCCGGAGGACATCGGCGCGGCCTGCTTCGACCGGGAGACGGGGAAGACCGAGCTCATCCTCACCGGCCGGGTGCCCGGGGAGTACCACGGCACCGGCGACGTGTTCGCCAGCGTGCTCACCGGGGCGCTGGTCCGGGGGCGCAGCCTGGAGCAGGCCACCCGGCAGGCGGTGGACTTCGTGGCCGTCTGCGCCGAGCGCAGCCGGGTGGAGGGCATCCCCCAGCGGGAGGGCGTGGACTTCGAGCCCCTGCTGGGTCTGCTGACCGGACGCTGAGGGCGCGCCGCCATACCGTTTTTCCGCGGGGGCCGATGGAGACATCGGCCCCCGCCTTTCTGGCCCGGGAGACAGCGGGGAAAGAACGGGGACCGGATCGTTGCAAAGGGTGGGGCGGGCTGATATAATACTCTCACCGCGCCCGGAGCGGGTGGGGGAAAGGAGCATGTCCAATGTCCAGAAAGAGAGAGAAGATCCCCGCACCGGGGTTCCGCCGCATCGGGAACCGCCGGCTCATGGCGGCGGTGTACACCATCCTGCGCCTGTCGGTGCTGGGCGTGATGATCGCCCAGATCTTCAACCGGAACTTTGAGAACGTCCTTCTGTGTGTGCTCACCCTGGTGCTGTTCATGCTGCCCTCCATGTTCGAGCGGCGGCTGCGCATCGACCTGCCCGACACCCTGGAGATCGTCATCCTGCTGTTCATCTACGCGGCGGAGATCCTGGGGGAGATCCGGGAGTTCTACATCGCCTTCCCCTACTGGGACACCATGCTCCACACCCTCAACGGCTTTTTGTGCGCCGCCATCGGCTTCGCCCTGGTGGACATCCTCAACCGCACCGAGCGGGTGGTGATGCGCCTGTCCCCCTTCTTCATGGCGGTGGTGGCCTTCTGCTTCTCCATGACGGTGGGGGTGCTGTGGGAGTTCTTCGAGTTCTCCATGGACATGCTCTTCCACCTGGACATGCAGAAGGACACGGTGCTCCAGGCCATCTCCTCGGTGGCGCTGGACCCCGCCGGGGGCAACCGCCCGGTGCTCATCGAGGGCATCCGGGACACCCTGCTGGTGCTGGCCGACGGGTCCACTGTCTCCCTCGGACTGGGGGGCTATCTGGACATCGGCATCGTGGACACCATGCAGGACCTGTTCGTCAACTTCATCGGCGCGGTGGTCTTCTCCACCATCGGCTATTTCTTCGTGAAGACCCGGGGCAGGGGCCGCTTCGCCCGGCGGTTCATCCCGGTCACCGAGGAGGCGCTGGAGGCCGTCCGGGAAGGGGAGACCGCCCGGGCGGAGGAGGCCGGCGGCCCGGCGGAGATGAAAAAACCGGACGGCGGCGTATGACGCCCCGGCAGACGGGCATAATACCTCCAGACCCGGCCGGCGGCCGGGATCATGAAGGAGGTCGAACATCATGGCATGTCATGAGAAAGCAAACCGCAGCATCCAGTGCTCCGTCTCCAACTGCGCTTATCACTGCGGCGGCGAGAACTACTGCACCCGCAACGAGATCCAGGTGGGCTGCACCGCGGGCAGCGCCCAGCCCACCAACTGCAAGGAGACCCAGTGCGCCTCCTTCCAGGCGGGCATGAACTGAGCCCCGAAACAGCGCGAAGAGGCCCGGCCGTGAAAACACGGCCGGGCCTCTCGTCTGTGGTCTTGGAAGGCTGCGGTCAGCTCTCCGCGCCGGCGGCCTGGGGGGCCTCCACGGCGGCGGTGCCGTTGACCAGGGAGATGAGCTTCCGGGGACACTTGGCCACGCAGGTGCCGCAGCCGGTGCACTTGGCGTTGTCCACCGTGGCCAGGAAATCGGTGACGGTGATGGCCCCGGCCTCACAGTTCTTGGCGCACAGGTTGCAGCCGATGCACCCGTTGGTGCAGGACTTGGTGACCTCCTTGCCGGGGGCCTTGGAGCTGCAGGGGATCTCGATGTAGGAGTCGTAGTCCACCATGCCGATCACATGCTTGGGGCAGGCCTTGACGCACGCGCCGCAGCCCACGCACTTCTCCCGGTCCACCTTGGCCACCCCGTCCACGATGGACAGGGCGTCGAACTGGCAGTACTTCACGCAGGTGCCCATGCCCAGGCAGCCAAAGGAGCACAGCATGGGGGTGCCGCCGGGCAGGCGGACGGCCGCCTCACAGTCGTGGATGCCCACATAGCCGTACTGCAGCTTCTCCTTGCCGCCGCCGGTGCAGAAGACCTGGGCCACCTTGCGGGTGGTCTCGCCGGCCTCCACGCCCATGATCTCGGCCATCTTGGCGGTGACGGCGGCGCCGCCCACGGGGCAGGCCCCGATGGGGGCGGTCCCGGCGATGACGGCGGCGGCGTAGGCGCCGCAGCCCGCATAGCCGCAGCCGCCGCAGTTGGCGCCGGGCAGGGCCTCGGTCAGGGGCTCCAGCCGCTCGTCAGAGTCCACCTTGAAGACCTGGGAGGCGATGGCCAGGATGAACCCGAACAGCAGGCCCATGACGCCCAGCAGGACCACGGAATACAAAATGACATTCATATCCATGACGTTTTCCTCCTTACCACACGCTCAGGCCGGAGAAGCCCATAAAGCACAGGGCCAGCAGGCTGGCGCTCACCAGGGCCATGGGGATGCCCTCAAAGGCCTTGGGGCACTGACAGAACTCCTGGCGCTCCCGAACGGTGGCGAACAGCACGATGGCCAGGGTGAAGCCCACGCCGGAGAAGGCGCCGTAGGCCACCGACTGGATGAAGTCGTAGCCCTCCTGGGTGTTCAGCACGGCGGAGCCCAGCACGGCGCAGTTGGTGGTGATCAGGGGCAGGTACACGCCCAGCGCGGTGTACAGGGAGGGGATGACCTTCTGCAGGAACATCTCCACCAGCTGCACCAGGGTGGCGATGACCAGGATGAAGGCGATGGTCTGCATGTAGGTGATGTCCAGGTAGATCAGCAGCTGCTGCACCAGGTAGGTCACCGCGGAGGACAGGGCCATGACGAAGATGACGGCCAGGCCCATGCCGATGGCGGTGTCGGTCTTCTTGGACACGCCCAGGAAGGGGCAGATGCCCAGGAACTGCACCAGCACGTAGTTCTCCACCAGGATGGCGCTGAGGGCGATAGCGAAGATCTCTTGCATAGCTTACTCCGCCTCCTTCTTGTTCTTGCCGCGGCTGCGGATGAACTGGACGGCGGCGATGACGCAGCCCAGGGTCAGGAAGCCGCCGAAGGGCATGGTCATCAGCATGGCAGCGAACTCGTTGGGATAGACCTGCATCCCGAACAGGGTGCCGGCGCCCAGGAATTCACGGATGGCGCCCATGATGGCCAGGGTCAGCGTGAACCCGAGGCCCATGCCGATGCCGTCCGCCAGGGAGAGCAGCGGGCCATTCTTGGAGGCGAAGGCCTCGGCCCGGCCCAGCACGATGCAGTTCACCACGATCAGGGGGATGAAGATGCCCAGGCTGGCGTACAGCGAGGGGACATAGGCCTGCAGCAGCAGCTGCACGATGGTGGTGAAGGTGGCGATGACCACGATGTAGGAGGCGATCCGGATCTTGGAGGGGAT
>CALXCP010000080.1 GCA_944386845.1 uncultured Oscillospiraceae bacterium
ACCAGCTTGGGGAAGGCGGGGGTGATGTAGACCCCCTTCTCGTTCTTGATGCCCTCCAGCCGCTGCTCCAGGATCTCCTGGATGATGGCGGCGTTCTCCTTGATATAGGGGTCGCCCTCCCGCAGGACCAGGAACAGGGTGACGAAGGGGGACTGCCCGTTGGTGGTCATGAGGGTGTTGATCTGGTACTGGATGGTCTGCACGCCGCTCTTCAGCTCGTCCTTGGTGCGGGCGGCGGCGATCTTCTCCACGGTGGCGTCGGGGAGCTCCGGGGCGGCCTCCCGGGTCTTGCGCAGGTACTTTTCATAGGTCAGGCGCAGGTACTTGCCCAGATGGCTCATCTCCACGCTCTGGCCGCCGTACTGGTTGGAGGCCACGCAGGCGATGATCTGGGTGACGATGGTGCAGGCCACCTGGAAGCTCTTGGGGGACTCGATGAGCTTGCCGTTGATCATGGTGCCGTTGTCCAGCATGTCCCCGATGTTCACCAGGCAGCAGTTGAAGATATGCTGGACGAAGTAGTCGGCGTCGTGGAAGTGGAGCACCCCCTCGTCGTGGGCCTTGGAGATCTTCTCGGGCAGCAGGATGCGCCGGGTCAGGTCCCGGCTCACCTCGCCGGCGATGTAGTCCCGCTGGGTGGAGGCGATGGCGGTGTTCTTGTTGGAGTTCTCCTCGGCCAGGTCCTTGTTGTCGTTGCGGATGAGGGCCAGGATGGACTCGTCGGTGGTGTTGGCCTTGCGCACCAGGGCCCGGGTGTAGCGGTAGATGATGTAGGCCTTGGCCAGCTGGAACTTGCCCGCCTCCATCAGCCCCTTCTCCACCATGTCCTGGATGTCCTCCACCAGCAGGCGCTGGCGCCCCTTGGCGGCCACGGCGTCGGCGATGGCGTCGATGGCCGCCTGGTCCAGGCGGTCAGCCTCGTCCACGGCGGCGTTGGCCTTCTGGATGGCGGTGACGATCTTGGCGCGGTCAAAATCCACGGTGGACCCGTCCCGTTTGATGACTTTCATCTGCCCCACTCCCTCTGTGCGGTATCTGTAAACTTTTTTGAAACATTTTCCGGCTCGTCCGCCGCCGGCGGCGCGGGCGGCGGTGAGCGGCGGAGCCTATTGTAGCACAGCCCGGAGGGCTTGTCCACCATATCTTGTGGTAATTATTCTTTTTTTCGTTATGGGCCACCAGATGCTGTTTGGCAACTCTGCCCGGGCCGCCGACCATTGAGGGGCGGAGGCTCCCGCCCCGGGCCGGTTGTCTTTCCCCGGAGATCGTGCTATAATTTCAGCACTTTGACCAAGACGAGGTGATCTCCGTGGCCGTGGACATCCCCGCCCTCACCGGGCGGATCCTGGAACAGGTGGAGAAGATCGTGGTGGGCAAGGAGGAGCAGACCCGGCTCATGCTCACCGCCATCCTCTCCCAGGGGCACATCCTGCTGGACGACCTGCCCGGGGTGGGCAAGACCACCCTGGTGAAGACCCTGTCCATCGCCCTGGGCTGTCAGTTCAAGCGGGTGCAGTTCACCCCCGACCTGCTGCCCTCCGACGTGGTGGGCATGAACATCTTCGACCGGGAGGCCAACGCCTTCCGCCGGCTGGACGGGCCGGTGATGACCAACCTGCTGCTGGCCGACGAGATCAACCGGGCCATCCCCCGCACCCAGTCCGCCCTGCTGGAGGCCATGGAGGAGCGGCAGGTGACCATCGACGGGGAGACCACCCCCCTGCCCGCCCCCTTCGTGGTCATGGCCACCCAGAACCCGGTGGAGTTCGAGTCCACCTTCCGCCTTCCCGCCGCCCAGATGGACCGGTTCTTCCTGCGCCTCTCCCTGGGCTATCCCCAGCCCGAGGAGGAGGCCCGGATGCTCCGGGGGGTGGGGGACGAGATCCCCTTCGGCGCGGTGGAGGCGGTGACCTGCGCCGGTGAGCTGGTGGCGGTGCAGGAGCAGATCCGCGCCGTCACGGTGTCCGACAGCGTGGTGGACTATCTGGTGGCCCTGGTGTCCGCCACCCGGAGCCATCCCCTCATCCGCATGGGGGCGGGGCCCCGTGGCTCCCGGGCCCTGTACCGGGGGAGCAAGACCCTGGCCGCCATGGCCGGGCGGGACTTCGTCACCCCCGATGACGTGCAGGCGCTGGCCGTCCCCGTGCTGGCCCACCGGCTGGTGCTCAGCAACGAGGCCCGGCTGGCGGGCGAGGACGCCGGAAGCCTGCTGGCCAAGCTGCTGGAGACGGTGCCGGTGCCCCCCTCCCGGCGGGAGATGCTGGATGGACGGGACTGAGCCCGCCGTCCGCCCGCCGGTGGAGACCGCCCCCAGGGGGCGGGTGGGCCGGCTGTCCGGCCTGCTGGCCTCCCGGGGGATGGCCTGGGGCGCGCTGGCCGGAGCGCTGGTGTTCAACTTCCTCGGATACGCCCTGCTGTCGGTGCTGCTGCTCTTCTTCGCCCTGCTGGGCCTGTGTGCCCGGCAGTGGGGCCTGCGGGCCCTGGAGCGGGTGGAGGTATCCGTCCGGGGGGACTGCCCCTCCCTCTTTGCCGGGGAGGAGATCACCCTGCGCTACCGGGTGGTCAACGACAAGCTGCTCCCCCTCCCCTGGCTGGAGCTGTGTCAGGAGCTGCCCCTGCGCTGCTGCATGGAGCCCCGCAGCGGCCTGGAGCGCGGCGAGGAGGAGGATTTCGGGGCGTCCGCCGGCGGCGCGGCGCCGTACCGCCGGCGGCTGGCCTTCCTCATGGGTCTCCAGACGGTGTCCTGGGACACGGTGTGGTCCGCCCGGCGGCGGGGCATCTGCCGCCTGGAGGCGGCCGAGCTGCGCTCCGGGGACGGCTTCGGCCTGACCCAGATCGCCGCCCGCCGGCCCCTGGACCCTCCCCCGGTCTTCGTGGTCTACCCCCGGCGGGTGGAGGTGGACCCCGGCCCCTTCCTGCGGCAGCTGTGGAGCGGGCAGACGGGGGACCGGGGCTATTTCGAGGACGTCACCGTGATGAAGTCGGTGCGCCCCTATCTCCCGGGGGACAGCTGGAAGCGCATCGACTGGCGTCTGGCCGCCCGGGACCAGGGGCTCCAGGTCCGTCAGTACGAGACCATCCGTCCCCGCACCGTCCACTTCATCCTGGACGGAACCTCCTTCCTGGGCCTCTCCCCGGAGAACGACGAGCTGGAGGACGCCCTGTCCCTGCTGGCCTCCCTGCTGGTGGAGCTGGACGGGGCGGGGGTGCGCTGCGGCCTCTCTCTGCCCCAGACCGACCTGAGCCCCAACGCCGACCTGTCCCCCGACGACCGGTCCCTCACCGCCGCCGACCTGCTGTTCCAGCTGGCCGGCTTTGACGGGGACACCGCCCGGTCCGCCTTCCCCGGCTCCCTGCTGGCCTCGATGCAGAACTCGGTGGGCCAGATGTGCCTCATCACCCACAGCCGGGCCCGCCTGTCCTGCGCCCCCCTGCTGGGGCAGCTGGACGCCGGGCGGCTGCTGGCTCTGCCCTATGACGACGGGCTGGCCCCGGGGGCCGACCCCCTCGGGGAGTGCACCGTCCTCCCCCTGAACCGGCTGAGAGGGGGGACCCGCCATGGCTGACCGGGCCGCCCTGTTCACCGGGGCCTGCTACTGCGGGCTGTTCGCCCTGCCCTTCCAGACCGCCTTTGCCACCTTCCTCATGCGGGGGGACCCCACCCCCCGGCTGGCGGTGCTCCCCCTGTTCCTGCTGGGGGCCCTTTTGTTCCTGGCGGCCCGGCTGCTGCTGGAGCGGGGGGTGGCGGTGCCCGTGCTGGCCGTCACCGCCGTCCTGCTCACCGGGGTGGGGCTGGCCGCCGTGGTGAGGCTGTCCTTTCTCCCCGGCCCGGCCTCGGCCGCCTTCGCCGTCTTTCTGGTGCTGGCGTCGGCGGGCATCTCCCTGTACGCCGTGTTTCAGCCTGTCACCGTCTCCCGGCTGCTGGTGCAGAGCGACGTGCTGACCCTGTGTACCCTGTGGGCCTGCCTGCTGGAGGCGGCGGGCGCCCTCACCGCCGGCGACCTGCTGTTCTTTCTGGCCGGGGTGCTGGGGAATCTGGCCTGTCTGCTGGCCCTGCGCACCTTTGGGGGAAACCGGGAGGTCGTCTACGGCTCCCTGATCCGGGGCGGCCTGCTGTCGCTGGGGCTGCTGGCCGTCATCGCCGGGGCGCTGGTCCTCTTCGTGCGCCTGTTCGCCGGGGCGTCCCGCACCGCCCTGGGCGTCCTGCTGGACGGGGCCGCCGCCCTGGGCCGGGGGGTGTGGGGGGCCTTTGACCGGTTCTTCCACTGGCTGGCCTCCCTGTTCCCCGCCCCGGACGTGGGACCTGTCCAGCCCCCCGAGCAGATCGGAGAGACCGGGGGGGCCGGCACTGACTTGACCCCGGTCCAGGTGGACCCCGGCCTGCTGTGGGCGCTGGGCATCGCCCTGGCCGCCGCCGTCCTCTTGCTGGCCGTGGTCCTGCTGGTGCGGGCCCGGCGGGTCCGGCTGCGCCGGGCCGCCGCCCCCCGGAGGGGCAGCCGGGCCGCCGCCGTCCGGGCCGAGGGCGCCCTGCGCCGGCGGCTGGACGAGCTGCTGTTCCGCCTGCGCTTCCGGCTGGCCTTCGCCCTGCGCCGGAGCTCCCCCACCGGGCTGCTGGTGTGGCTGGAGCGCTGGGGCGCCCGGCACCACGCCCCCCGGGGCCGGGGGGAGACCCACCGGGCCTATCTCGGGCGGCTGTCCGCCCTGCCCGGCCCGGCGGAGGACGGGGCGCTGCCCCCGGCCCTGAAGGCCCTGGCCGACTGCCTGGACGGGCAGTACTTCGCCGGCCGGCGGACCCCCCTGCCCGCCGGGGCGGCCGCCGCCATCCGGCGGGGCTTCTCCCGCCGGCCGGCGGGGGAGCCGGAAAAGGCCTGACACACACGACGAGAGGAGGGACCCCCATGGGCGAGACCGTTTTCGTGGGCATGAGCGGCGGGGTGGACAGCTCGGTGGCCGCCTGGCTGCTGAAGCGGGCGGGCTGCGGCGTGGTGGGGGTCACCCTGCGGCTGTACGTCCCGCCGGGGACCGACGCCGCCGCCCAGGAGGAGGACGCCGCCCGGGCCTCCGCCGCCCTGGGCGTCCCCCACCGGGTGGAGGACCTCACCGCCCCCTTCCGGGCGGAGGTCATCGAGCCCTTCGTCCGGGCCTATGAGGAGGGGCGCACCCCCAACCCCTGCATCCTGTGCAACCGGGCGGTGAAGTTCGGCGCCCTGCTGGACCGGGCCGCCGCCCTCGGGGGGGACGCCGTGGCCACCGGCCACTACGCCCGGGTGGAGCGGGGCCCCGGGGGCCGCTGGCTGCTGAAAAAGGCCCGCCACCCCGAGAAGGACCAGAGCTATGTCCTCTACGCCCTGACCCAGGCCCAGCTGGCCCGGCTCCGGCTCCCCCTGGGGGGGCTGTCCAAGGAGGAGGTCCGGGAGATCGCCCGCTCGCTGGACCTGCCCAACGCCGGCCGGCGGGACAGCCAGGACATCTGCTTCATCCCCGACGGGGACTACGCCGCCTTTCTCCGCCGCTGGACGGGAAAGGACTACCCCCCCGGCCCCTTTGAGGACCGGAAGGGCAACGTGCTGGGCACCCACCGGGGGCTGGTGAACTACACCGTGGGACAGCGGAGGGGGCTGGGCCTGTCCCTGCCCGCCCCGCTGTACGTCAGGGCCAAGGACCCCGCCCGCAACGCGGTGGTGCTGGCTCCCAACGAGGACCTGTACACCCGGGAGCTGGACGCCGGCGGCCTGGTCCTGTCCGCCTGCGACCGCATCGACGCCCCCATCCGGGTGACCGCCAGGATCCGGTACAGCCAGACCGAGGAGCCCGCCACCGCGGTGCAGACCGGGGAGGACCGGCTCCACGTGACCTTCGACCGGCCCCAGCGGGCCGTCACCCCCGGCCAGGCGGTGGTCCTCTACGACGGGGACACCGTCGTCGGCGGGGGCACCATCCTGTAAAAAGCGGCAACGCGCCCCGGGCCCAGCGGCCCGGGGCGCGTTTTCCTCTCACCCTTCGTCCTTCAGCTGCCCCCGGCGGCGGAGGCGGCGGCGGTACCACACCCGGTTGAACACGCCCCCCAGCAGCAGGATGTTGCCGCACAGGTACATCCACACCATGAGGATGATCACCGAGGCCAGCGATCCGTACAGCAGGGAGTACCGGGAGGACAGGCCGATGAACCAGGAGAACAGCACCGAGCAGGCCACCAGGGCCACCGAGGCCAGCACCCCCCCGGTGACCACCGGGGCCCGGACCGGCCCGCCCCGGGGGGCCCCCAGCCGGTAGAGCCCCAGCACCAGCAGCATCACGAAGCAGAACAGCAGCAGGTATTTCATCCACACCCACAGCTCGGCCACCGCCGAAAACCCCCATTCCAGCAGGGCGGGAGGCAGGTTCTCTTCCAGCAGGTGGACGAACCAGTCCCCGGTGATGACCACCACCACCGACAGGTACATGGTCAGCAGGAGCAGCAGGGAGAGCGCCACGCTGAACACCAGCCGGCCAAGGCCCCGGTCGGGCGGCCGGTCGTGGATGCTGTCCATGGTGTCCAGCAGGATGCGCAGGGCGGCCGAGGCGGACACCAGCAGGGCCAGCAGCCCCGCCGCCAGCAGGGCGGCCGACTGGTTGGCCGACACATAGGCGATGTAGTCCCCCACCAGGGCGGCCGCCGAGGCGGGGATGATGCCCGACAGGGCGTCCAGGATGGACTCGGCGTCCAGCCGGAGCAGGCCCACGAAGGCGTTGACGCAGATGAGCAGGGGGAAGATGGTCAGCAGCAGGAAATAGGTCAGCGCCGCCGCCGCCCGGGGGATGCCCTTGTCGAGATACAGCCCCACGAACTCCCGGGCAAAGCTCACCGGCCGGCTGTTCCAGATCCGCTCCATGTCCCCGCCCCCTTTCCGGCGCCGCGCGCCCTTCCGCCCTGATGATACCACACCCGGCCCGCTGGCGCAACCGCACCCCGTCGAATCTTCCCGCTCCCCACCCCGCCCCCGGAATTTTGGGGGGATTTTTCCCGCTCCCCCCTTTCTTCCCGGGGCGGGGTGTGCTATACTGTATCAGTTGTTTCATTTTTCATTTGGGAGGACGAGCCCATGAGAGAACGACCCCCCCGCCGGGACGCCGACAGCGAGGCCGACGGCCTCATCGAGGGGCGCAACGCGGTCCAGGAGGCCCTGCGCTCCGGCGCCGCCATCGACAAGCTCTACATCGCCCGGGGGGAGACCGACTCCACCCTCCGGCACATCGCCTCGGCGGCCCGGGAGAAGGGCGTCGTGGTGGTGGACGCCGACCGGCGCAAGCTGGACGCCATGAGCCGCACCCACGCCCACCAGGGGGTCATCGCCGTGGCCGCCGTCCGGGAGTACGCCGAGGTGGAGGACCTGCTGGCCGCCGCCCGGGAGCGGGGGGAGCCCCCCCTGCTGGTGGTGTGCGACGAGCTGTCCGACCCCCACAACCTCGGGGCGGTGATCCGCACCGCCGAGTGCGCCGGGGCCCACGGGGTCATCATCCCCAAGCGGCGCTCCGCCGGCCTCAC
>CALXCP010000081.1 GCA_944386845.1 uncultured Oscillospiraceae bacterium
ACGGCGGCGTTCTTGGCGCCGTTCAGGGCCACGGTGGCCACGGGGATGCCGCTGGGCATCTGCACGGTGGCCAGCAGGGCGTCCAGTCCGTCCATGGCGCCCCCCTTCAGGGGGATGCCGATGACGGGCAGGGTGGTGTTGGCGGCAAAGGCCCCCGCCAGGTGGGCCGCCATGCCGGCGGCGCAGATGAGGGCGCCAAAGCCGTTGGCCCGGGCGCTTTTCGCAAACTCCGCCGCGGCGGCGGGGGTGCGGTGGGCGCTCATGATGTGGGCCTCATAGGGGATGCCGAACTGCTCCAGCTGCTGGCAGGCGGGCTTGACGCTGGGCCAGTCGCTGTCCGAGCCCATGATCACGGCGACTTTTTTCATGGGGAAGACCTCCTTCAAAATGAAATCAGGCTGCCGGATATGGGACAGCCTGAAAGGTTTACGTCAGGATATGGGCGTGCCGGGGCGCAGGAAGCGGGTGGGACGCACGCGCTGAAGCTCCGTCATGACCACCGTTCCGCACCTCCGGAGGCTCCGCTCCGGCCGCCCGGAGCGAAGGAAAAATTACCTTCCCAATATATCGGATTTTTCGACGGTTGACAAGTCCAAACCGCCAAATTTGTATGCTTACACGATCGCGGCGGGGCGGGGAGGGGGCTCCCTTGTAGAACTGACAGGGTAAAAAACAGGTGAAGTTCAGCAGAAGCCGGCGGTGCGGAGGATGCGGCTGACCTCGGCGGCCCGGTTGGACCAGGCGGCCTGCTCCCCGTAGTTCTTCCGCCGGCCGGACACCCAGCCCGGGGCCTCCGCCAGCGCCTGCTCGCACAGGCGGCAGAAGTCCTCGGAGGAGTGAGCGCCGTAGATGACGTCGGGGAAGTGCTCCACCTGGCCGGGCCAGAGCATGGTGACCACCGGGTGGCCGGTGGACAGGTATTCATAGATCCGACTGGGCACGATGTCCAGCCCCCGGTCCCGCTCCCGGAGCAGGTCAAGGCACACGTCGCACCAGGCCAGATAGTCGGGCAGCTCCAGCAGGGTCTCGGGCCGGTGCAGCGTCACGTTGGGACAGGAGAGGGTCCGCTCCAGCAGGGGGTTGTCCGGGTCGCCGGGGCCCAGGAGGAGAAAGCTCCACTCCGGGTGGGCCCGGGCGGTGAACAGCAGGGGGGCCAGGTCCAGGTCGGCGCTCACCGCCCCCGCCCAGCCCAGCACGGGTCCGGAGAGGTCCCGGAGGACGGGGGGGCGGGTCAGATCCTCCCGGCTGAACATGGGGTGATTGCCCCCGTTGAGGATGAGGGCGATGTTGTCGTTGCAGGGGGACAGGTGGTCGGCCAGCCCCTCGGAGGCGGCGAACACCAGGTCGGCGGCCAGGGTGAGCTCGCTCTCCCACTGGATGGGGAACTGGGACCAGTCCCGGTCGCAGTCGTAGAGCAGAGCGCCGTATTCCAGCTGATCCAGCAGGGGGAACTGGTCGGGGCAGGTGGCCCACAGCAGGGGGGCGTGGAACCGGTGGCGCTGGGCGGCGCGCTGGATGAACCGGGCCAGCCGCCGGCGCCCGAGGGCGTAGAGCCGGGGGTGGTCCCGGTGGCCGGGCAGGGCGGGGGGGAGGGTGTACAGGGTGACGCCGGGACGCACCCGGCGGCCCTTCTCCCGGAAGGCCCCCCGGTCCTTTCCGCAGGGCTGGAAGAAGAGGACCTGGGTGTCCCGGAGCCGGGTGATGAGGTGCTGGGTCCTGGAGGGGAAGGAGGACCAGGGCTCATGGGAAAGACAGAGGATCTGCTTCAAGAAAAGACCTCCCGGGCATCGCGGCGGCGAAGTTTGACAGCCCTATTATACCCGCCCCAACGGGGATTTTCAAGCGGGGAGCGGCCCGCCTTGCTTTTTCCCGGGGGATGTGGTACCATCAGACGAAAGCTTGAAGGGGGGCGGAGCCATGGAGTGGCTGACATCGCTGGACGGGGGGATCCTGCTGTGGATCCAGGAGAACCTGCGGGGGGCGCTGGACCCGCTGGTGTGCTGGTACACCCATCTGGGGGACCACGGGCTGCTGTGGATCGTGCTGACGGCGGCGCTGCTGCTCTTCCCCCGCACCCGGCGGGCGGGCGTCGTGTCGGCCCTCGCCCTGCTCCTCAGTTTGCTGTGCACCAACGTGGTGCTCAAGCACCTGGTGGCCCGGCCCCGGCCCTGGCTGGACGTGGCGGGGCTGATCCCCCTGGTGGACGAGCCCGACCCCAACTCCTTCCCCTCGGGGCATACCAGCGCCGCCCTGGCGGCGGCCTGCGCCTGGTGGAGCACCCTGCCCCGGCGGTGGATGGCGGCCCTGGGGCTGGCCCTGGCGGCGGCCATGGCCCTGTCCCGGCTGTACGTGGGGGTCCACTACCCCAGCGACGTGCTGGCCGGCGTCCTGGTGGGCCTGTTCTGCGGCTGGGCGGCCTGCCGCCTCTGGCGTCCGGCGGAGCGCAGGCTCGGCGGGCGGCTGGGGATCAGGGGAGAGTGAAGAGTGAAGAGTTAAGAGTTAAGAGTTAAGAGTGAAGGTAGGAGATAGTTCACACAATTAGGAATTAGGAATTTTCAGGGACGGAGCGGGTCCGGTCATGCCGTAGGGGCGGCCCCATGTGGCCGCCCGTCCTACCCCCCCTTGAAAAAGGGGGAGGCATGGCCGCAGGACATGCCGGGGGGGTTCTTTTACCGGTCAGTACCCGGAAGAGAAACCCCCAGTCAGCTCCGCTGACAGCCCCTTTTCAAGGGGGCTTTTTTTGCGCGCCGCAGGGGTCATAGGGAGTAAAACCCCACTTCTCCCCCAAAGGGGTAGGGGTCATAGGGGGCGGAGCCCCCTATACCAAAATTGGGCGGTGGGTGGTTTTAGAAAATTTCGCCTGCGGGCGAGGTACTTTCTCCGCGCGGAGAAAGTACCCAAAGACGCGCTCAGAGGGGCGCGGGTCCGATGGGTCCCTCGCCTCCGCTGTGCTGCGGCGGCGCCCCATAGGCCCCGCCCCCTCCGAGACCTCCCCATTTTACGGGAGACGAACACCTGATCCCCGGCGCTTGCGGCCGGCGCACAAAGTCTCGCGGCCACCCCTCTTTTGCGCCGGCCGTTACGGCCTGAGCTGGCAGACGAAAATCCGCCTGCGCTGGTCGGACGGCGCCTGAGTGGGCAAAACTGACGGCGTGGGCAGATACTTGGATAACCCACGCCCCAAATCCCTGCTCACGCGAGGCGC
This sequence comes from uncultured Oscillospiraceae bacterium, assembly GCA_944386845.1. Taxonomy (GTDB): domain Bacteria; phylum Bacillota; class Clostridia; order Oscillospirales; family Oscillospiraceae; genus CALXCT01. The sequence goes on from CALXCP010000081.1 coordinate 3,206, forward strand.
CTTGCCGTCGGGGGCGGAAAGTTTCTTCTATTTCCTACGGGCGGCAGCAGGCGGGAGAGGGCCGCGTCGGCTCACGGAGCGCCGAGTCCAGAGGCAGGCAAGGAACAAGTCTTGATGGGAAGGAGATCCTCAAGGACCATGGGTCCTTGAACCGGTCTTTGGTGACTTTCTGCCGGCCCAGAAAGTCACTCGCCCTCAGGCGAAACCGCGGCAGGGCTCTCCGCGACCGACCACCCGATGCGGGGTGGTACTACCCCCGGCCCCCGGGGGTCATAGGGGGCGGAGCCCCCTATACCAAAACTGGGCGGTGGGCGGGTCTAGAAAAATCTTGCCCTCAGGCGAAACCGCAGCAGGGCGTTCCGAGACAGACCACCTGATGCGGGGCGGTACTACCCCCGTCCTCTTCGGGGGGAGAAATGGGGCTTTGCCCCCTATGCAAAAGGACGGCGGGTCTTCAAAGCGGCTCGCTCCGGGCGTGCCCCGGGAGAATATGAAACAGGGGCGGGTCCGTTTGGACCCGCCCCTGTTCGGTGCGTGGGAAAGAAGGGAAGAAACTTACTTCAGCTCCACCTTGGCGCCGGCCTCTTCCAGCTTCTTCTTCATCTCCTCGGCCTCGTCCTTGGAGACGGCCTCCTTCAGAGTCTTGGGAGCGCCCTCGACAGTGGCCTTGGCCTCGGCCAGGCCCTGCCCGGTGATCTCGCGGACAGCCTTGATGACCTTGATCTTGGCGGCGGCGTCGAAGCTGGCCAGGACCACGTCGAACTCGGTCTTCTCCTCAGCAGCGGGAGCGGCAGCGCCGCCGGCGGCGGGAGCGGCCATGGCGGCGGCGGACACGCCGAACTCCTCCTCCAGAGCCTTCACCAGCTCGGACAGCTCCAGAACGGTCAGGGACTTCACTTCCTCGATGAGGGCGGTGATCTTCTCACTAGCCATGATGATTTACCTCCTGAAAATGTTTTTTGTTTCAGATGCTCCCCAGGGGAGCGGGCGCCGGGCGTTATCTCACTCGGCGGCGGGGGCCTCGGCGGCAGGAGCCTCCTCGGCGGGAGCGGCGGCCTCCTCGGCGGGGGCAGCCTCTTCGGCGGCAGCGGGAGCGCCGCCCTTCTCGGCGATGGCCTTCAGGACGATGGCCAGGCTGGTGATGGGGGCCAGCATCATGCCCAGAGTCTGGGCCAGCAGGGTCTCCTTGGAGGGCAGCTCAGCCAGAGCCATGATCTCGTCCAGGGAGAGGACCTTGCCGTCCATGAAGCCGCCCTTGATGATGAACTTGTCATCGCCCAGCTGCTTGGCGTACTTGTTGATGACGCGCATGGGGGCGATGGGGTCGCCGGCGCTGGTGGCCAGAGAGGTCGTGCCCTCCAGCACACCGGTCAGCTCGTCCAGACCGGCGTTCTTCACCGCGAAGCGGGCCAGGGTGTTCTTCACCACGCCGTAGGTCACGTCGTTCTGGCGCAGCTCCACGCGCAGAGCGGTGTCCTCCGCCACGGTGATGCCCTTGTAGTCCACCAGGACGCCGCTGGCGGCGTTCTGCAGCTGCTCGGTGAGAGCGGCCACCACGGCCTGCTTTTCAGAAAGGACCTTTGCATTCGGCATACTTTGGATTCACCTCCGGAAAATTGGTTCCGCGCAACAAAAATCCTCCCGGTCCAAAGGACAGGGAGGCGGTACTGTCAAAATGGGGCGTGAGCCCGCGATTTGAAAGCACTCTCGGCAGGAATTACGCCCCGGAGGGGCCCCTGCTGTCTTTGAACGCGAATGATATTATAAGCGAACCGACGGGAGATGTCAAGAGAAAAAATGAAAAGATCCGCCGCCCTCTGAAAAAATGGCCCTGCCCCTTGACAAAAACGGTCTATTATTATAGACTCATCACAGAAGGGTCTATAACGATAGACCAAAAGAGGAGGGGGTCCCATGGACGACCTGAGACTGTGCGAGAGCGAGGCCCGGTTCATGGCGGTGGTGTGGGAGGCCGAGCCCGTCCCCTCGGGGCAGCTGGCAAAGCTGTGCCGGGAGCGGCTGGGCTGGCAGAAGTCCACCACCTACACCGTGCTGAAAAAGCTGGAGCGGCGGGGCTTTCTGAAAAACGAGAGGGCCGTGGTCACCGCCCTGGTCCCCCGGGAGCGGGTGCAGGGCTATGAGAGCGGCCAGGTGGTGGACCGGACCTTCGGGGGCTCCCTGCCCGCCTTCGTGGCCGCCTTCACCCGGGAGCGCCGGCTCACCCGGGAGGAGGCCGAGGCCATCCAGGCCCTCATCGACCGCAGCCGGGCGGAGGACGGAACATGAGCGCCGCCCCGGTGGACGCCCTCATCGCCGTGCTGTACATGAGCGGCTGGGGGACGGCGGCGGCGGCGGTGGTCATCCTGCTGAGTCTGCTCCTGCGGCGGCTGCCCTGCTCCCGGACGGCGCTGCTCCTGCTGTGGGCGGTGGTGGGCTTCCGGCTGCTGTGCCCCGCCGCCCCCGCCTCTGCCCTGTCCCTGTTCAACCTGCCGGGGGCGGACGGGCTCACCCTGGCGGCGGAGGGATTGGAGAGCGGCTACGCCGGCGGGGCGGAGGCCTATCCCTACGGCACGGAGGAGTACGACCGGGCGGTGGCCGCCGGGGCCCGGCCGGAGCTGGACGAGCTCCACCGGACCGTGGTCTACTGGCAGACGGAGGAGAACGCCCCCGCCCGTACCGCCCGGGAGGTCTACGGCCCCGTGCTGGCGGCGGTCTGGCTGGCGGGGGTGGGGGCCATGCTGGCCTATGGCGCGGGGTCCTGTCTCCTGCTGCGCCGGCGGCTGCGCTTCGCGGTGCGGGATGAGACGGAGTCCGGCGTCTGGCTCAGCGACCGGGTGGCGGGGCCCTGCGTGGTGGGGCTGTTCCGGCCCCGGATCTACCTGCCCTTCGGCCTGACCGGGGAGCAGCGCTCCCACATCCTGGCCCACGAGCGGGAGCACCTGCGGACGGGGGACCCCCTGTGGAAGGCGCTGGCCTGGGCGGCCCTCAGCGTCCACTGGTTCAACCCGCTGCTCTGGGCCGTCTACCCGGTCTTCGCCCGGCAGCTGGAGGACGCCTGCGACCAGCGCACCCTGCGGCGGCTGGGCGGGGAGGAGCGGGCGGCCTACTGCCAGACCCTGCTGGACCTGGCCTCGGGCCGCGCCCCCCGGCCCGGGCTGAGCCCCCTGTCCTTCGGGGAGGGGGACACCGGCCGCCGGGTGCGGGCGGCGCTGAGCTTCCGGAAGCCCGCCCGCTGGGCCACCGCCGCCGTGCTGCTGGCGGCCGCCGTGGCGGGGCTCTTCCTGGCCACCGGGCGGTGGGACGGCGGCGACCGGCTCGGGGTGGTGGAGATCGACGGGACGTCCTGTGTGGACATCGCCCCCCGGCCCCTGCCCGTCCGGCTGCTGGGGGCCCAGGCCGAGGTGCTGGAGGCGGACATCCTGGCCGACTTTGAGAACCACCGGCCTGAGGACAGCTGGCCCGCGGGGACGCTGCTGTACAGCAGCCTCTCCTTTTCGGAGCTTCAGGGGACTCTGTGCCGGGTCCCCCTGCGGGAGAGCGCCGCCCTGGAGGACGCCCTGTACCAGGATCCGACGCAGGACCCTGAGGACGGGCCCGACTATGTGACCCCGGCCGCCTATTCCCTTGTCATCACAGGAACGGAGGACGGCACGGTGGACAGCGGATATGCGTTCGCCCAGTGCCATCGGGACGGCTTTACCGTGGAGACCCTGATCTTCTTTCAGTTCCAGGGAGGGCGGGAACAGATCCTCACATTTCCGCTGGACGGGCAGACCGGCCTCTGCGACATGGCCAACGGCTGCCAGGCGTTTTTCGGTACGGACGTCTACCTGAATTCGGTTTTCGCCTACACGCAGATGGACGGGGTGACCTACTGCATCAACGTGAGCCCCCCGGCCGGCATGGACATAGAGGACCCGGAGAATCAGGCGGCGGCCTATGCGCTGATGACCGAGATCCTGGACGGCTTTTCGTGAGACAGGAGACAGGGGCGGCCCCGTGGGGCCGCCCCTGTCCGCACGTGTCGGGACGCAAAAACGCCGGGCGGTCCGAGAGGGACCGCCCGGCGCACTGCGCGGGAAAGGTTCAGATCACATCAGCTTGGCGGCGTTGACGCGCACGCCGGGGCCCATGGTGGAGGCCACCACGCAGGAGCGGATATACTGGCCCTTGGCGGCGGCGGGCTTGGCCTTGATGATGGCGCCCATCAGCGCGCTGAAGTTCTCGGAGAGCTTCTCAGGGCCGAAGGAGACCTTGCCGATGGGGCAGTGGATGATGTTGGTCTTGTCCAGACGGTACTCCACCTTACCGGCCTT
>CALXCP010000082.1 GCA_944386845.1 uncultured Oscillospiraceae bacterium
ATGCTCCAGGAGGCGGTGGACGCCCTCATCGACAACGGCCGCCGGGGCCGCGCCGTCACCGGCGCCAACAACCGGGCGCTGAAGTCCCTGTCCGACATGCTCAAGGGCAAGCAGGGCCGCTTCCGTCAGAACCTGCTGGGCAAGCGGGTGGACTACTCGGGCCGTTCGGTCATCGTGGTGGGCCCCTCCCTGAAGATCTATCAGTGCGGCCTGCCCAAGGAGATGGCCATCGAGCTCTTCCGTCCCTTCGTCATGAAGAAGCTGGTGGAGGACGGGCTGGCCAACAACATCAAGTCGGCCAAGAAGATGGTGGACAAGGGGCAGACCGCCGTGTGGGACGCCCTGGAGACCGTCATCAAGGAGCACCCGGTGATGCTCAACCGCGCCCCCACCCTGCACCGCCTGGGCATCCAGGCCTTCGAGCCGGTGCTGGTGGAGGGCCGGGCCATCAAGCTGCACCCCCTGGTGTGTACCGCCTTCAACGCCGACTTCGACGGCGACCAGATGGCCGTCCACGTCCCCCTGTCCGCCGAGGCCCAGACCGAGGCCCGGGTGCTCATGCTCTCGGCCAACAACCTGCTGCGGCCCCAGGACGGCGGCCCCGTCACCGTGCCCACCCAGGACATGGTGCTGGGCTCCTACTACCTGACCTATGAGCGGGATACCGAGCCGGGCACCGGCCATGTCTTCGCCTCCACCGAGGAGGCCATGCTGGCCTATGACGCCGGGGTGGTCACCCTCCACGCCCCCATCCAGGTGCGCATGTACCGGGAGGTGGACGGCGAGCTGCGCCACAAGCTGGTGCGCACCACCGTGGGCCGCCTGATCTTCAACGACGGCATCCCCCAGGACCTGGGCTTCGTGGACCGCACCGATCCCGAGACCATGTTCGACCCCGAGATCAACTTCGTGGCCGGCAAGAAGCAGCTGGGCAAGATCATCGACAAGTGCATCGAGAAGCACGGCTTCAACGCCTCCGCCGCCGTGCTGGACACCATCAAGGACCGGGGCTACAAGTTCTCCACCAAGGGCGCCCTCACCGTGTCCATCTCGGACATGACGGTGCCCGAGAAGAAGTACGAGCTCATCGCCGACACCGAGAAGGAGATCGTCAAGATCGACCGGCAGTTCCGCCGGGGCCTCATCACCGACGAGGAGCGCTACCGCCTGACGGTGCAGACCTGGGAGAAGACCACCGGCGACGTCACCGCCGCCCTGCAGGAGTCCATGGACCGCTACAACCCCATCTGGATGATGGCCGACTCGGGCGCCCGTGGCTCCATGGCCCAGATCCGCCAGTTGGCCGGCATGCGCGGCCTGATGGCCGACACCACCGGCCGCACCATCGAGATCCCCATCAAGTCCAACTTCCGTGAGGGCCTGTCCGTGCTGGAGTATTTCGTCTCCTCCAGAGGCGCCCGGAAGGGCATGGCCGACACCGCCCTGCGTACCGCCGACTCGGGCTACCTGACCCGCCGTCTGGTGGACGTGTCCCAGGAGGTCATCATCCGGGAGCAGGACTGCGGCACCGACGACGGCATCGTGGTCAGCGAGATCGAGGAGCACGGCCAGGTCATCGAGACCTTCGACGAGCGCCTCAAGGGCCGCTACCCCGCCCAGGACATCGTGGACCCCGCCACCGGGGAGGTGCTCTTCACCCGGGACACCATGCTCAAGCCCGAGGACGCCAACGTGCTCCGGGCCCACGGCATGACCAGCGCCAAGATCCGCTCCGTCCTCACCTGCCACGCCCGCACCGGTGTGTGCGCCAAGTGCTACGGCATCAACCTGGCCATCGGCGAGCCCGTGGGCATCGGCGAGGCGGTGGGCATCATCGCCGCCCAGTCCATCGGCGAGCCGGGCACCCAGCTGACCATGCGGACCTTCCACACCGGCGGCGTGGCCGGCGGCGACATCACCCAGGGCCTGCCCCGGGTCGAGGAGCTGTTCGAGGCCCGCAAGCCCAAGAAGATGGCCCAGCTGGCCGAGATCGGCGGCAAGGTCACCATCGAGGAGACCAAGCGCAGCACCATGTGCAGCCTCACCATCATCGCCGACGACGGCGAGGTGGTCAGCTACAACCTGCCCTACTCCGCCGGCATCAAGGTGAAGGACGGCGACGTGGTGGAGAAGGGCGTGGAGCTCACCGAGGGCGCCCTGTCCCCCCACGAGGTGCTCCGCATCCGCGGCGTGTCCGAGTGCCACAACTACCTGATCCGCGAGGTGCAGAAGGTGTACCGCCAGCAGGGCGTTGACACCAACGACAAGCACATCGAGGTCATCGTGCGCCAGATGATGCGCAAGGTCCGGGTGGAGGACGCCGGCGACTCCGAGCTGCTGTCCGGCTCCACTGTGGATCTGGTGGAGTACGAGGACGCCTGCCGGGCCGTCCAGGCCCGGATCGACGCCGGCGAGACCAACGACGGCCTGGAGCTGCGTATGCCCACCGCCACCCGGCTGCTCATGGGCATCACCAAGGCCTCCCTGGCCACCGAGTCCTTCCTGTCCGCCGCCTCCTTCCAGGAGACCACCAAGGTGCTCACCGAGGCGGCCATCAAGGGCAAGGTGGACCACCTGCTGGGCCTGAAGGAGAACGTCATCATCGGCAAGCTCATCCCCGCCGGCTCCGGCCTGTCCATGTACCGGAAAAACGACCCGGTGGACGACGAGGGGGCCGCTCTGGCTCTGCCCGGGGAGCCCTCCGGCGAGACGCTGCTGGCCGAGGCGGAGGAGATCCTGCAGGAGGCCCTGGGCAGCCTGCGCTCCGCCGACTGAGCCCTGCGCCTGACACGATAAAAGCGCCCCCCGGCACGGGAACGTGCCGGGGGGCGCTGCGCTGCCCGGGGGTCAGAAGTCGCGGCGGAGGAGCTGGAAGCGGTCCCGGGTGAAGCGGATCCAGCCCTCCTGCTGGAGCTTGGACAGCTCGGTGGACAGGGCGCTGCAGTTGACGCACAGGTAGTCGGCCAGCTCCTCCCGGGTGAAGGGGATGCGGAAGGAGGGGCTCCCCGCCCGGGCGGCCTCGCTGGAGAAATAGGCCATGGCCTTGTCCCGGGTGGTGCGCCGGGAGAGGATGTCCAGCTTCTGGAGCAGGAGGAGATCGGTCCGGGCCAGCACCTCCCCCACGCGGCAGCGGAAGCGCTCCAGCAGGGAGGCGTCCGCCCCCTCGGGCCGCCGCAGGGGCCGGGGGTCCAGGGTGAGGACCGTGCAGGGGGCCAGGGCGGCGATGTTGACGGGCAGGGGGGCGGAGAGGTAGACGGCGGCTCCCCCGAACAGGTCCCCCTCCCGGAGGTCGCTGAGGATGGAGCGGTGCCCCCAGTAGTCGGTGAAGAAGGCCCGGGCCTTCCCTGAGAGGAGATAGCCGGGGACGAGGGCCGGGTCGTCGGCCCGGAGGAGCAGCTCGCCCTGCTGGGCGTAGCTGACGGCGAGGGAGAGGGCCTGCTCCAGCCGCGCCAGCTCGCCGGCGTCAAAGCCTGCGAACAGGGGGAGGGGGGCGATCAGCTCTGGGAGAGTTTTCATGGCGGCCTCCTGATCGGATGAGGGGAGGGGGAGCCGACACATGCCGGACGGAAAGACGGCCTGCCCGCCCTGAGGCGGACAGACCGTCCGGTCCAGATAGTGCCGCCGGGGCGGCGCTCCTGCTTCCTTCTCAAAATAGAGGGTCAGGTCATTTCTTCCCTGGCCCCGTGAGCCGGACGGCTCAGGCAGACGGATCATGGGCAGCGCCTTTAGACCCGCCTGCGCGGAAACGACATGATTCAGTTGGGTTTACATTTGTCATCATAGCACGATCCGGCGGCAAAATCCATCGTTTTTCCGATCGGACGGGGCCTCCGCCGGCCGGCGGTCATGTTTTTTTCGGGAGAAGGGAAGGGGACGCATACCGGCCCGGCCCCCCGCATACCCTTTCCCGGGAGGGGGGCGTGCCGGTGCTGGGGTACTGCGCGATGACGGAGGAGCGGGTCCGGCCGGTGCCGGAGCGGGGAGAGCTGGCCGGGCTGCCGGTGCTCCGGCTGGCAGTGACGTCGGGGCGGTGGGAGGTCCGCCGGCTGGACCGGGGGGCCTCCCGGCTGCGCCGGGCGGGGGTGCGCCGGGTGCTGGCCCCGGAGGGGTTCCCCCACTGGGACCGGCTGCGGGCGGCGGGGCTGGAGCCGGTGGACCCCTGGCCCCTGCTGCGGCGGCTGGCGCCGTCCCTGGCCCTGGCCTGGCTGGAGGGCGGGGGGCTGCCTCCGGAGCGGTCCGCGGTGGCCCTCCGGGGCCGGAGCGCCGCCGAGCTGGCCCCGGCGGCCCTGGCCCTGTGCCCCCGGGTGGGGGCGCTCATCCTGTCCGCCCCGGGCGGGGAGGGGCTGGAGGGTCGGCTGCGGCAAGAGTTCGGCGCCGCCCCTCTGGCCGACCGGCGGGGCGGGCGGTGTGCCCTGGCCCTCCACTTCGCCCCCGGCCTGCCCCGGGGGGAGGAGCCGGTGCTGGAGCTCTGGTCCGGCGCGCCCCCCCTCCGGGGGCTGGCCCTGTCCGCCCCCGGCCTGCCCGTCCCGCCGCTCTGCCCCGCCGGGCAGCTGCTGGCCGCCCTGTGGGAGGCGGGCCGCCTCCGGGCGGAGGAGATCGGGGTATGGGCGGGGCGGAGAGCTTAGAGTTGAGATAGGAGATAGGAGATAGGAGATAGGAGATAGGAGATAGTTTCCACAATTAGGAATTGAGAGGAAAGAGTAGAGAGTGAAGAGTGGAGATGGAGGTCAGGGGGGCTCACGCTCCGATGACCGCCCACGCCGTCAGCTCCGGCACGCAGGCGCCGCCAGGCCAGCGCAGACGGGTCTTCGTCTGCCGACCCAGGCCGTAACGGCCGGCGCAAGAGGGGGCGGCCGCGAGAGTTCGGGCGCCGGCCGCGACCGCCGGGTCCGTGTGTTCGCCCCCGTAAAATGGGGGAGGTCTCGGAGGGGGCGGGGCCTATGGGCCACCGCCGCAGCGAAGCGCAGGCGAGGGACCCATCGGGCCCGCGCCCCTCTGAGCGCGTCTTTGGTGACTTTCTTCGCGGAAAGAAAGTCACTCGCCCGCAGGCGAAAATATCTATACCCACCCACCACCCATTTTCGGTATAGGGGGCTTCGCCCCCTATGACCCCCACGGCGGGGGCGAGCCCCCGCCCTACGTGTTGCGAGTTTGCCGGGGCGTATCCGGTGTCGGGACCACACACCGCTGGGCGGCCACACGGGGCCGCCCCTGCGGCATGACCGGACCCGCTCTGATATCGGAAATTCCTCATTCCTGATCCCTAATCCTTGACGGTGCTTTGCCCTCTGCCCTGAAAAAGGGCGGCGGGTGGGATAGACACTTCGCTCTTGACAGCGGGGGAAAAACCACCTATAATATTTCACAATGTCATACTGTATCATTTTGCCCAGAAATGAGCGCATGGAGGACATCCACCCCTGAACGGTTCAGCGGGTGGGCTCTGTTTTCCTGCGGGAAATAGCACGGCGCGGGACGCCGAAAAACATCCAGAAAGGTGACAAGAGGATCATGGCAAAGGAATACCGTCTCAGCCCTGAGCGCTACACAGAACTGAAGGAAGAGCTGGTCTACCTGAAGACCGTCCGGGAAAAGGAAGTGGCCGAGCAGATCAAGGAGGCCCGCTCCTTCGGCGACCTGAGCGAGAACAGCGAGTACGACGAGGCCAAGAACGAGCAGGGCAAGCTCTACTCCCGCATCGCGGAGGTGGAGAACATCCTGGAGAACTGCGTGGTGGTGGAGGAGGAGGAGCACGACGGCTCCACCGTCCGCATGGGCTCCACCGTGGTGGTGCTGGACAAGGAGTTCGACGAGGAGATGACCTATAAGATCGTGGGCTCCCAGGAGGCCGACCCTATGAACGGCTGCATCTCGGAGGACTCCCCCTTCGGCAAGGCCCTGCTGGGCCACAGCAAGGGGGAGGACGTGGTGGTGGACGCCCCCGCCGGGCAGATCCACTACCAGCTCCTGGACGTGAGAAAGTGAGACAGGGGGAGGAGAGACCCATGAACGAAGAGAGGACCGGGGCCGCCGCCCCCCAGGAGGACCTGACCCAGCTGCTCCAGGTGCGCCGGGACAAGCTGAAGGCCCTGCGGGACGAGGGGCGCGACCCCTTCCAGATCACCAGGTTCCCCGTGACCATCCACACCGCAGAGATCAGGGAGCGCTTCGACGAGCTGGAGAACACCGAGGTGTGGGTGGCCGGCCGGCTCATGAGCAAGCGGGGGATGGGCAAGGTGACCTTCTGCGACCTGCAGGACCGGGACGGCCGCATCCAGCTCTACGTCCGCCGGGATGAGGTGGGGGAGGAGCCCTACGCCCGCTTCAAGAAGTGCGACATCGGCGACATCGTGGGGGTGAAGGGCACCGTCTTCCGCACCCAGCGGGGGGAGATGTCCGTCCGGGCGGAGGAGGTCACCCTGCTGAGCAAATCCCTGCTCCCCCTGCCCGAGAAGTTCCACGGCCTCACCGACAAGGAGCTGCGCTACCGGCAGCGGTACGTGGACCTGATCGTCAACCCGGAGGTCCGCCGCAACTTCGAGATCCGCTCCAAGTTCATCCGCCACGTCCGCTCCTTTCTGGACGGCCGGGGCTATATGGAGGTGGAGACCCCCGTCCTGAACACCATCTCGGGCGGCGCCACCGCCCGGCCCTTCATCACCCACCACAACACCCTGGACATCGACATGTACCTGCGCATCGCCACCGAGCTGCCCCTGAAGCGGCTCATCGTGGGCGGCATGGAGCGGGTGTACGAGATCGGCCGCATCTTCCGCAACGAGGGGATGGACACCAAGCACAACCCCGAGTTCACCACCGTGGAGCTGTACCAGGCCTACGCCGACTTCAACGACATGATGGACCTGTTCGAGGAGCTGCTCTCCTCGGCGGCCCGGGACATCCTGGGCACCTATGAGCTGGAGTGGCAGGGGGAGAAGCTCGACCTGACCCCCGGCTGGCCCCGGATGACCATGGCCGAGGCGGTGAAGAAGCACACCGGCATCGACTTCATGGCCATCGAGGGGGACGAGGCGGCGGTGGCCGCCGCCAGGGCCATCGGGGTGGAGCTGCCCGGGACCGCCGACAAGACCTGGGGCAACGCCCTGTACGAGGTGTTCGACCAGCGGGTGGAGGAGAAGCTGATCCAGCCCACCTTCATCACCATGCACCCGGTGGACGTCTCCCCGCTGGCCAAGCGGTCCCCGGCGGACCCCCGGCTCACCGAGCGGTTCGAGCTGTTCATCTGCCACAACGAGATGGGCAACGCCTTCTCCGAGCTCAACGACCCCATCGACCAGCGCCAGCGCTTCCAGAAGCAGGTGGAGCTCCGGGCCAAGGGG
>CALXCP010000083.1 GCA_944386845.1 uncultured Oscillospiraceae bacterium
ACCTGGTCGGCCACGTCCCGGGCGAAGGCCATCTCGTGGGTGACGATGATCATGGTGGTCTTCTGCTCGGCCAGGGAGCGGATCACCTTCAGCACCTCGCCGGTGAGCTCCGGGTCCAGGGCGGAGGTGGGCTCGTCGAAGCAGAGGATGTCCGGGTGCAGGGCCAGGGCCCGGGCGATGGCCACCCGCTGCTGCTGCCCGCCGGAGAGCTGGCCGGGGTAGTGCCCCGCCCGGTCGGAGAGGCCCATCCGGTCCAGCAGGGCCTCCCCCTCCGCCCGGATCTCGGCCAGGATCTCCCGCTTCCGGGCCTTGAAGTCGGGCTGCTCCTGGGCCAGCAGCTCCTTGGCCAGGGTGACGTTCTTCAGGGCGGTGTACTGGGGGAAGAGGTTGAAGGACTGGAACACCATGCCGAAGTGCAGGCGCTTTTTCCGCACCTCGTCCTCCCGCTGGGTGGCGGGGTCGGCGGCGTCGAAGATGACCCTCCCGTTGACGGCGATGGTCCCCTGGTCGGGCCTCTCCAGGAAGTTCAGGCAGCGCAGCAGGGTGGTCTTGCCGCTGCCCGACGAGCCGATGATGGCCAGGGCCTGCCCCTGCTCCAGGGAAAAGCTGATGTCCTCCAGCACCCGGGTGGACCCGAAGTGCTTTTCGATGTGCTGTACGTCCAATACCGGCATTTCGCGCCCTCCTCTCACTGGAAATAGCTGAGCTTCTTCTCCACCCAGCCGAACAGCAGGGTGAGCAGCCCGTTGAACACCAGGAAGTAGAGCCCGGTGAAGAACAGGGGCCAGATCAGGCCCGAGAAGCCGTGGGACCCCTTCAGGAAGGCGTAGCCCGCCCAGATGACCTCCTGGAAGGAGATGATCCGGGCCAGCGAGGTGTCCTTCACCAGGGTGATGATCTCGTTGGACATGGGGGGGACGATGCGCTTGACCATCTGCAGCAGGGTGACGTGGCGGAAGATCTGCCCCCGGGTCATGCCCAGCACCTGGCCGGCCTCCTGCTGCCCCCGGGGCACCCCCTCGATGCCTCCCCGGTAGATCACCGAGAAGTAGCAGGCGTAGTTGATGATGAAGGCAACGGCGGCGGCCAGGAAGCGGCCCGGGTCCCCGCTGGGCCAGGGGCTGCCCCCGGAGAGCACGTAGCCGGGGATGTAGAAGATGATGAGCAGCTGCAGCATCAGCGGCGTGCCCCGGATGACCCAGACCAGCAGCCGGAACAGCAGCCGGACGGGCTGAAAGGCGATGAGGACCCGGGCGACCCGCCCGGGGGCGCGCTCCTTCCGCCGCAGGTACCAGTGGACGGGCCGGGCCAGGGGGGCCAGGCGGCTCATGGAGCCGAAGGCGATGAGCAGGCCGAGGGGCAGCGCCCCCACCAGGGTGACGACGAAGAGCTTGAGGGTCTGCAGGAAACCCTCGTTCAGGGCGCCCACGACCACGGGCAGTGCTTCCAGAAACTTGTCCATAGGATCATCCTTTTTCTCTCATGTGGCGCTCCGGTAAACCGGCCAAAAGCAGAGGGCGCGAAGGCCCTCTGCTTTTGGGAGCGTTCAGGGGTGGGAGAGGCCGCTTACTCCTGGGGGATGATGGCGGCCTGGACGCCGTAGGTCTCGGCGATCTCCATCATGGTGCCGTCGGCGTAGCTGTCCACGAAGAACTGGTTGAGCAGCTCGGTCAGGTCGGAGCCCTGCCGGAAGCCCACGCCGTACTCCTCGCTGTTGAGGGAGATGGTGTAGGTCAGCTGGTCGTAGCTGGTGCCCTCGCCCACCATGGCGCCCGCCATGAGGGAGTCGATGATGGCGGCGTCGGCGGTGCCGGAGGCCACCTCCATGACGGCGGTGGCCTGATCCACCACCTCGGTGTAGGTGAGGCCGTTGGCCTCGGCCTGGGCCTTGCCGGCGGAGCCGGACTCCACGGCGAAGGTCAGGTCGGCCATGCTGGCGGTGTCGGGGTAGTTTTCAGCGATGTCGGCGGGGAGCACCACCACCTGGGCGTTGTTGCAGTAGGCGTTGGTGCAGCTCATGGCGGCGGTGACCTCGTCGGTGAGGGTCATGCCGTTCCATACCACGTCGATGGTCTTGCCGTCCAGCTCCATGACCTTGTTGTCCCACTCGATGAGCTGGAACTCGGCGGTGACGCCCAGGCTCTCGGCGAAGGCCTTGGCCATGTCGGCGTCGAAGCCGATCCAGTTGCCGTCGGCATCCCGGTAGTCCATGGGGTCGAACTCGGTGATGCCCACCACCAGGGTGCCCTTGTCCTGGACGAAGGCCAGGTCGCTCTCGGCCCCGCCGTTCTCGGTCTCAGCCGGGGTCTCGGCAGGGGTCTCCGCCGGGGTCTCAGCGGGGGAGCCGGTGTCCTGGGTGTCGCCGTTGTTGCCGCAGGCGGCCAGGGACAGGCCCATCGTCAGGGCCAGGATCAGCGCAAGAAGCTTTTTCATCGTTCCATCCTCCAGACAATGTACAAAATGCGGTGCCGCCGGTGCGGCATGGGGACATTGTAGCACATTAGCACGCTAAAGTAAAGAACATTTTTCACAAGATCTCTCCGCCCCCTCCGGGAGATCTTCATGGATGGCGCAAAAGTCCGCCGCCGGCGCCGGGCGGCAGGGGGCGCGGGTATGTACTGGGGCCCGTTTCCCCCCTCCGGTCCGGGGGAGCGGTCCGCCGGCAGGAAGAGGGGGCGCTCCGCCCCGCCGTCTGGCGGGACGCGCGCCCCCTCTTCTCCTCGGGTCAGCCGTCCGGGAAGGGTCTGCTTACAGGCCCTTCTCGTAGGACTCGATCATCTTCTTGACCATCTGGCCGCCCACGGAGCCGGCCTCGCGGCTGGTCAGGTCGCCGTTGTAGCCCTGCTTCAGGTTGACGCCCACCTCGCTGGCGGCCTCCATCTTGAACTTGTCCATGGCGGCACGGGCCTCGGGGATGTTCAGCTTGTTGGTGTTCTTGGCAGACATAGTTTGCATCTCCTTACATGTTCGTGTTGTGATCAGAAAGCTGTGGATCGGTGATCCGAGCATAGCTTTGGCCCGCCCGGCAGGTTCTATGCGGAGAAAAACCTGCCTGCTTTCCCCTGTTCTGCTATATTTGACAGAAAGCGCCGCGCCGGCTCAAAAAGTCCGTCCTATCGGACCGCTGTTGTGGTATGATGATTTTATCAAGTGAGCGGCCGGGGCCGGCTGCGGGAGGAGAGCAAAATGGCGGGATATCTGGCACACACCACACAGGACGGCCGAGCACAGACCGTCTTAGAGCATCTGGAGGGCACGGCCGAGCGCTGTGCCGCCTCCGCCGCCGCCTTCGGCGCGGAGGAGCAGGGCCGGCTGGCCGGTCTGGCCCATGACCTGGGGAAATATTCCGGCGCGTTCCAGCGGCGGCTTTTGGAAGACGGCCCCAAAGTGGACCACGCCACCGCCGGGGCCTTCGAATGCATGAAGCTGGGGCAGCCTTTCGCCGCCTTTTCCGTGGCGGGGCACCACGGCGGCCTGCCCGACGGCGGCGGCCGGGGAGACGGGCCGGAGGCCGGCACCTTTTGGGGGCGCATGAACCGGGCGGCCCAGGGGAAGCTGGATGACTACAGCGCCTGGGCGCGGGAGCTGTCCCTGTCGGCCGCCTCCGTGCCGGGCTTCCTGGAAAGGGACAAGCTCGCCGGTATGTTCTTCACCCGGATGCTGTTCTCCTGCCTGGTGGACGCGGACTACACCGACACCGGGGAATTCATGGACGGGCAGAGCCGCAGCTTCGGAGGGACGGCGTCCATGGAGCTGCTGTGGGAGCGCCTCCGGGCATACATATCCGGCTGGTTCCCGCCCAAGGGGGAGCTGAACGCCCGGCGCTGCGCCATCCTGGAGCGGTGTATCCGGGAGGGAGAGCGCCGGGCCCCGGGCCTGTCCACCCTGACGGTGCCCACCGGCGGCGGCAAGACGGTGGCCTCCCTGGCCTTTGCCCTGGCCCAGGCGAAGGCCCAGGGCATGGAGCGGGTGGTGTACGTCATCCCGTACACCTCCATCATCGAGCAGACCGCCGACACCTTCCGGAAGATCCTGGGGCCGGAGAACGTGCTGGAGCACCACTCCGGCGTCCTGTTCGACCCGGAGCAGGACGGGGAGCTCACTCCGGAGGCGGAACGGCTGGTCCGGGCCACCGAGACCTGGGACATGCCGGTGGTGGTGACCACGGCGGTGCAGTTCTTCGAGTCCCTGTTCTCCAACAGGCCCTCCCAGTGCCGCAAGCTCCACCGCCTGGCCAAAAGCGTCATCATCTTCGACGAGGCCCAGATGCTGCCCCTCCCCTATCTGCGGCCCTGCGTCTGGGCCATGGCCCAGCTGGTGGAGCACTGCGGCGCCTCCGCCGTGCTGTGCACTGCCACCCAGCCCGCCCTGGGTCCCCTGTTCCGGGAGTTTGCTCCGGAGCTGCCCATGGAGGAGCTGTGCCCCATGGCGGCGGCGGACTGGGACGCCTTCCGGCGGGTGACCTTCCGCCGGGCGGGGAAGCTGGCCTGGGAGGAGCTGGCCGGGCAGCTCCAGGGACAGAGCCAGGTCCTGTGCGTGGTGAACCGCAGGAAAACGGCCCAGACGGTCTTCCACAAGCTCACCGGGGAGGGGAATTTCCACCTGTCCACCCTGATGTGCCCCGCCCACCGGAAGGCGGTGCTGACGGAGATCCGCCGGCGGCTGGATGAGGGCCTGCCCTGCCGGGTGGTGTCCACCTCCCTCATCGAGGCGGGGGTAGACGTGGACTTCCCGGCGGTATACCGGGAGGAGGCCGGGCTGGACTCCGTGCTCCAGGCCGCCGGCCGGTGCAACCGGGAGGGGCGGCGGCCCCCGGAGGAGAGCATCGTCACCATGTTCCAGGGGGAGGACAGGCCGCCCCAGCTGTTCGCCACCGCCATCGGCGCGGGGCATACGGTGCTGGACCGGTTCGAGGACATCGCCTCCCGGGAGGCGGTCCACGCCTATTTCAGCGCGCTGCTGGACCTGAAGGGACGGGAGGCCCAGGACGCCCGCCATATCCTGTCCCTGATGGAGAACGAGCTCTTTCCCTTCCGCACGGTGGCCGAGCGCTTTCGCCTCATCGACAGCCCCACCGTCACCGTATACGTCCCCCGGGGCGAGGGGGCGGAGCTGCTCGCCCGCCTGCGCGCCGGGGAGCACAGCAGGAGCCTGTACCGACGGCTGGGACAGTATGGCGTTTCGGTCTATGAGCGGCACTTCCAGGCCCTGGACCGGGCCGGCGCGCTGGACCGTCTGGAGGATGGGTCCCCCGTGCTGAACGACCTGCGGCTCTACGACGAGGCCACCGGACTGAGCCTGGAGGCGGAGGGGGGCCAGGGGCTGTTCCTTTAAGCGGACTTCCAAACGCAAGGGTGAATTTACAGAAGCATCCACATGTGATATGCTTTATACGATGATATTTCAAAGAGGAAAGGAGTGAACGCCCATGGCCATCTCTCTGGAGGTCTGGGGGGATTACGCCCTCTTCACCCGTCCCGAGATGAAGGTGGAGCGGGTGAGCTACGACGTGATGACTCCGTCGGCGGCCCGGGGGCTGGTGGAGGCCATCTACTGGCACCCCGGTCTGAAATGGACCATCGACCGCATCCATGTCTGCGCCCCCATCCGCTTCACCAACCTGCGGCGCAATGAGGTGAAGTCCACCGTCAACGCCCGCACGGCCCGGACGGTGATGGAGCGGGGCAAGGGGGAGCTCTACCTGTGCACCGGCGACGACATCCAGCAGCGGGCCGCCCTGCTGCTGCGGGATGTGCGCTACGTCATCGAGGCCCACTTCGACATGACGGACAGGGCCGCCCCCGGCGACAACCCGGGCAAATTCCAGGACATCGTCAAACGGCGCATCCAGCGGGGGCAGTTCTACCACCAGCCCTGCTTCGGCTGCCGGGAGTTTCCCGCCCAGTTCAAGTGGTGCGAGGCCCTGCCCCCCTGCCCTGACGAGCTGAGGGGCACCCGGGACCTGGGCTGGATGCTGTATGACCTGGACTACTCGGACCCGGAGGACATCCGGCCCCTGTTCTTCCGCGGGAGGCTGGAAAACGGTGTGCTGAACGTTCCGGGCCGGAACAGTGGGGAGGTGAGAGGATGATCCTACAGGCGCTGACTGAGTACTATGAAACGCTTTTGACCCTTCCGTCTAACAAGCCAAAACCGCCCCGTTTCGGCTGGAGCCAGGCAAATGTACGATTTGCTGTTTCTATCGATCTCTCCGGGGCTTTAAAAGAGATCATTCTTCTGGAAAACGACACAAATAAAAAAGGGCGGCCCACAACAGTCCCAATGCAGTTGAAGCGCTCCGGGACAAAACCGCCACCCTATTTCTTATGTGACACCGCTACATACGTTCTTGGTATCGATACGGGCGAGATAACTGCACGTTCCAAAAACTATTTTTCTGCGTTTCGCACTTATAACAAACGCATACTTTCTCGTATCGATTGTCCAGAAGCCCGTGCCGTCATCAACTTCTTAGACAACTGGGACATTGAGTCTGCGCTTAGCGACCCCATCGTCCAAGATGCCCTTCCATATGACTTAGGAAAAGGAAATCTCGCTTTTTACATTTCAGAAACATCTGCATGGGTGTTAGATGTTCCAGAGATCCAGGCCGGTTGGGATGCGTATTATCAAGAGGCCAGTTCTCGGGGAGATCTCGGTACTTGCCTTGTCACGGGAAAGGATGCTCCCATCGCTCGCATCCACAACAGCGTAAAAGGGATCTACGCATCCTCCCTTTCACCTAACGGCTGGACGCTGGTCGGCTTTGATAAAGGAAGCCCGGCTTTTTCATCCTATGGGAAAGAACAAGGATACAATGCACCGACCAGCGAATATGCCGCCTTCGCCTACACCGCCGCCCTCAACCACCTCCTTTCCGACCGGGAGCACGTCTACCGGGTGGGCGACGCCACGGTGGTGTGCTGGGCAAAGGGCGGCGGGGATCTGTACCAGTCCTTCTTCGGCTATGCCGCCTTCGGACAGGGGGAGCCCGCCTATGAGGAGAGCGAGCTGCGGAACATGGTCAGGCAGCTCTGCCAGGGCCAGCCGGTGCAATACCGGGAGGACCGGCTGGACCCGAACATGGACTTCTTTGTCCTGGGCCTGTCCCCCAACGCCGCCCGGCTCTCCGTGCGGTTCTTCCTGCGCAA
>CALXCP010000084.1 GCA_944386845.1 uncultured Oscillospiraceae bacterium
GATGTCGAAGGCCGTCACCAGGCCGATGAACGCCTCCAGCACGATGGGGACGCCGCACAGGATAATGGCCACCCACGCCATGTCAAAGGGAAAGGGCCTCACGCCCAGCAGGCTCAGCACCACGGCGATCCCGGAGATGACCAGCAGCGTGACGTCCTTTTTGATGCCGCCCAGCTCCAGCAGCCACTCCAGCTTTTGCACGAGAGCTCTCATCACAACGCCCCTCCTATATACCATATGGGGTATAGGTATACTATACCCCCATAGGTACCCGATGTCAAGAGAAAAAGGCAGCCCTGAGGGCTGCCTTTCAAGTGCGGTCTATCCCATGTTGGCGAACCGCTCCACGGCCTTTGTGAAGCTCTCGATGGTCTTGTCCGGGTCTCCGTGCAGGATGCCGTCCCGGACGCAGTGGTCGATGTGCCCCTCCAGCACCACCTTGCCGCAGCCGTGGAGGGCGGCCTTGGCCGCGTTGATCTGAGCCAGGATATCCTCACAGGGGACATCCTCATCCACCATGCGGTCGATGGCCTGGACCTGGCCGATGATCTTCTTCAGCCTGCGGTGCAGGTTCTCCGCGTCCATACACTGTCTCACGGCGATCGCCTCCATACCAGTAGGGGTATCGGTGAAATCATACCACGGGACCGTGCGGCTGTCAATGCGGGGAGCGCCCGGAAGAAAGGCCGAGGCGGGGCAGGGAGCGCCCGCACGGCAGGCCTGGCAAAACTTTTACTATAGGCCACGCCGTCCTGCCCTGTAAATTCGCAGGAGCGCCAAGCTTTTTCCCCGATCTTCATCTGATCTGCGGATGGATTTTCTGCCGCATTTTGCCGTATGATGAGGACGCGCTCCGGAGGAATATCAGGAAAGGACGAATAAAAATGCCATTTGACCTACATGATTTTTGCGAATTCCTGCCCCAGCAGAGCGACCACGCCCATCCCAGGCTGTCCGTCAATGAGAAGGGGGTCCTTGCCATGAACGACGCCTTCCGCAAAAAGCTGGGCGAGGTCCGGAAATTTCGGGCGTTTTACCGCAATGACGGCACCCAGGTCCTTCTGTTTCCCCATCAGGAGCCCAATGTGGCCTTTTCCAGCGCCGGCGGGGTGGCAAAAAACCGCCAGCTGGCAGACTTCCTGGGCGGGCTCGGATTTTGCTTCCCCGTCCGCTACGATCTCCAGTGGGACGAGGAGGGCCAGGCTTGGGTGGGGACTTGTCAGGAGATGACTGCGCCGTCTGGGTTTTCCCCAAGGAGAGCATCCAGGCGCCGGGGGAGGACGGTATGAGGAAACGAGATCTGTCACAGCGCGAGAGGCAAACGGTGGAGGATGCCATCACCCGGATGTGCCGGGCGCTGGGGGTCAGTGAAACGGACGGGGATCTGCGCCAGGCCGCCTGGGCGGAGATCCTCTCCGTCTACCGGGACGACCCCAAAGGATTTCAGGGGAACTCCACGCGGGGCTGGCGGAGGGCTTACGATCTGGCCGGCGACGCCATCCTGAAGGAGGTGCGCATTTGCCAACAGCAGTTCTACGGCCAGGTCCCGCTGGATGGGTCGGCGTGGAAGGACTCAGAGACCACCCTGCTGCAGCTGCTCCACTCCCCATCCGGGAGCTTCGAGAACGGCGTATTTCTGCGGGACTACCTCAGCCGCCGGCACCCAGATGTGCAGCGGGCGGCCCGGGGGCTGATGGAGGGAGAGACGCTCGGCCAGCTCAGAGGCTGCTACCGATGGAGCTGGCACCATACCTACTGGGCATTCAACAGTTTGCGGGCGGCCATGGAGGAATACCAGCAAATATAGCCGGCCGTTCCCCCTGTCCCGTGGAGGCGGACTCCCCCACGGACCCCGCCGCCGTCCGCAAGCGCCTCTCTGAAACGCGTGGCGGACGTCAAGACCCTGCGCGCCATCGTCGGCCACGTGTCCAGCGCCGCCATGCACAGAGATCGCGGCGGCATAAACACCGCCCCCCATTTGCAACCGCGCCCCGAATCTGCTACAATGGAGGAAACACCGGAGAGGAGGGGAGGACCATGCCCGCATACCGCGTGGCGCTGTGCGAGGACGAGGCGGCGGAGCGCGGCCAGATCGCCGGGCTGTGCCGGGACATTTTCGCCGCCCTGGGCGTCGGGGCGGAGCTCGTCCCCTTCCCCTCGGCGGACGCCCTGCTGGCGTCGGAGGCCGGCGGGACCGCCTTTGACCTCTATCTCCTGGACATCCAGATGGCGGGCACCACCGGGCTGGAGCTGGCCCGGCAGCTCTACCGGCGGGGCGTCCGGGACAAGATCATCTTCCTCACCGGCAGCGCGGAGTACGCGATCCCCGGCTACGACGTGGAGCCTCTCCACTACCTGCTCAAGCCGGTGGACCGGGAGCGGCTGGAGCAGGCCCTGCGCCGGGCGCTGGAGAAGCGGGGCATGGGGGCCGTCCTGTTCCAGTGGGGCGGCAAGACGGTGCCTCTCCCGGCCCGGTCCATCCGCTATCTGGAGAGCCGGAACCACGGCGTGATAGCCCACCTGGAGGACGGCGAGCGCTTCTTCGCCATGCCGCTGACGCAGGCGGAGAAGCTGGTGCCCGCCGGGATGTTCCGCCGGTGCCACATCAGCTATCTGGTCAACCTCAGCTATGTCAGGCACGCCTCTCACGCCGGCGTGGTGCTCGCCGACGGCCAGCGGCTCCCCATGAGCCGGACCTTCTACTCCGAATTTCAAATGGCCGTGGTACACCGGCTGAATATCTGATTTTCCCGGCCGTCCCCGCCCCCTGTGGGGGCGGCAAAGGGGCCGGAAGACATGAAACGGGGGCGCCGCGCGGCGCCCCCGTTTTTTGTCTGTGCCGGTCCTACCCCCGCTCCGGGAACTGGGGCGCGGTCTGCACGGTGAAGCAGCTGTCCGTCCAGCTCACGTCCAGGATGCTGTCGTACTTCTCCGCCACGGCCCGCATCTGGGCCAGGCCGAAGCCGTGGGAGGCCGCGTCCCCCTTGGTGGTCCGGAGCGTCCCGTCCGGGGCGGTCTCCACGTGGCCGTCAAAGGTGTTCTCGCACAGGATGGGGACGAAATCCCCCTCTACCCGCATCCGGAAGCGGACCCTCTTCTCCCGGCCCGCCGGGGTGCGCTCCGCCCCCGCCAGGGCGTTGTCCAGCATATTCATCAGCAGGGCGCACAGGTCCCCGTCCGGGATGGGGAGGGCGTCGGGGAGCATCACCTCTGCCTCGAAGGCGATGCCCGCCGCCCTGGCCCGGCCCGCCGCGTCCTGGAGGACCACGTTGACCGTGGCGTTCCCGGTGAAGCGGGTCTGGTCCTCTCCCCGCCTCCGCTTCCAGACGGACACCCACCGCTCCGCCTCTGCCCTGTCCCGGGCCCGGACAGCGGCGTCCAGCGCGGTGACCTGGTGGGCCAGCTCATGGTCCCGGCGGGCGTTCTCCCGCAGGCGGCCCTCGATGGCGCGGTAGTTCTCCCGCATCAGCTGGTTTTTCAGCTCCAGGGCCCGGGCCTCTCCCTGGGCGCGGGCGATGGCCCGGGCCAGCTCCCAGGCGGACAGGGCGGCGCACACCAGCACCAGCCACCAGATGAGCCAGTACAGCGCCCCGTCCCAGATGCCCGCCCCCAGCTGGGGGACCAGCCCGGCGAGGTAGCGGGCCAGATACCCGCCCCGCAGGTGGGAGACCAGCCCCGCCGCCGCCAGCGCCCCGGCGCTCCAGCCGGCGGCCAGCCCCAGCCCCTTCCAGAAGGCCCGCTCCCGGTGGAGGGCCAGATACGCGGCCAGCAGCAGGGCGGTCACCCCTTCCAGCCACGGGTGGATGAGGGCCGCCTGGACCGGCTCCGGCAGGAAATAGCTCCCGTAGCCCACCGCCAGCCGGTGGCAGGTCAGCAGCGCCGCCGCCGCGATGGGCAGGAGCAGGGGCAGGTCCCGCTTCCCGCGGCACAGCCCCAGCAAAAACACCCCCCACAGCAGCACCAGCGCCAGGGCGGCGGCCCCGGCGGGCAGGCCGTAGTAGTTGGCGTAGGCGACGGTCCCGGCCTGGTCGGCGGGGTCGGCGGACAGGCGGAGGATGGGCGGCAGGATGGCCCCGTCCGACAGGGGGCGCAGCTCCGCCGTCAGCCGCTCCCCGCCCCCGGCGGGCAGGGGGAGGTGGACCTGGCTCTGGTTGGCGGTCCCCGGGTCCTGGACCGCGGCGGAGCGCCAGACCTCTGTGCCGTCCAGAAAGACGGCGGTCTCCAGCCCGGCGGTCTCGAAGATGAGGTAGGTCCCGTTCTCCCGGTCCGGCGGCAGGGTCAGGGCAAAGCGATAGGTCTCCCCCTTCCGGCGCCGGGAGGGGCCCCGCCGGGTCGAAGGCCGTCTCCGCCCCGTCGGCGGACACCGCCGCCCCGGTCTCCCAGGCGGGGTAGGAAAAGGCCGGCTCCGACCGGGTGAACCGCTGCAGGAACACCAGCGCCCCCACGCACGCCGCCAGAAAGGCCAGGGCGGACAGCATTCTGGCCCACCGCTTCACCCGCGTCACCCCCCTTTTTTCTTCGCCCCCACTGTACCAGAAAACGGGGGCGGGCGCAAGCCCCGGCCCCCCGCGTTTCCTGAATGACCAGGGTCGGTTCCTCACTGACCACCCCGGGGCGGGGAAAGGTCTGATATAATAAAAGAGAGGACAAACCGTATGGCAAGGGGGTACCCCCTTGCCCCGCAGGGGGACCCTGCGGGGCAGACCCCTTCCCACCGAGGCAAGGAGGCCGTCTATGAAACAGCGAGTGTTACCCATCCTTCTCTCCCTGGCCCTGTGCCTGACCCTGCTGCCCGGGGCGGCCTGGGCGGCGGACGGCCCTGAGCCCGGCGGGGAGCAGCAAAATGACCCTGTGACCGCCCAGACCAAAGGAGACCAGGGAGAAAGCGGCTCGAGCAGCGCTGACGACTCCACCTCGGGTACCGGTAGCGGCGAGGATGGTGGTGGTGTGGATGCGCAGCCCCCCGTGGGGGATGGCAGCGAGGAAAAGCCCTACCAAATCGGCACCGCCGGGGAGCTCCTCTGGTTCGCCGGGCTGGTCAACGGCACGCTGGAGGACGACGGCGGCACATCAGATGAAGAAGCAGAACCAGACGCCGACGCCCACGCCGTGCTGACGGCGGACATCGACCTGTCCACGGTGTGCGGCGAGGAAAGCGACAGCAGCTGGGCGCCCATCGGGCCCGACTTCGACCATGCTTACACCGGCGCCTTTGACGGCGGCGGCCACACCATTGAGGGGCTGTATGTCAGCATCAACAGCGAAGAGACCTGCGCGGGCCTGTTCGGCGTTGTGGGCGAGGGCGGCAAGGTACAGGCCTGACCGTGAAGGGCGAAGTCACCGGCAACTCCCGCGTGGGGGCGTCTGCGGCTACAACTATCAAGGCACCATCTTAAACTGCCGGTACAGCGGCACGGTCGCCCTTAAAGGCTTCGGGTCTTTCGCCGGCGGCATCTGCGGCTACTGTCAGGATGGTACCATTCAAAACTGTCAAAACGACGGGACAGTCACCGGCCAGGAAAGCTCCGCTCGTCTGGGCGGTATCTGTGGTCAAAACAATATGAACGATAGCATCGGCAGCACCATCAAAAACTGCCGGAACACCGGCGCTGTCACCGCCACCGGCGACAACGCCAGGGCAGGCGGCATCTGCGGCATCAACAATGCTTCCTGCGCCGTTCAAAACTGCCTGAACACCGGCGACGTTTCCGCGCGCGGCAACTACAGTTACGCGGGCGGCGTGGCGGGATACAACTACGGTGCCATTGAGAACTGCTACAACACCGGCGCCGTCAGCAGCACCGGCGGCGTGGCGGGAGAAAATGCCAGAGGCGGCACCGTCAGCAACTGCTACAACACCGGCGCTGTCAGCAGCACCGGCGGCCAAAACAGCAGCGCCGGCGGCGTGGCGGGGAAGAATAATAGCGGCACCGTCACCAACTGCTATTATCTCGCCGTTGCGGGGCTCACCGGCATCGGCGGCACGGAAAACGCCGACGGCACGGTGGAGGGCAAGACCGAAGAGGAATTCGCTTCCGGCACGGTGGCCCGGCTGCTGGGCGACGCCTACGGCCAGGCCCTGGACGAAGCCGCTTTCCCCCAACTCATCGCCCTTGACCCGGACGTTCCCCGGGTGTACCAGGTGACCTTTGATTTCAACGACGGCGATGTGACGCCGGACCAGGTGTCCTACACCAACGGCGCCGTGACGCCGCCCGCTGCCCCCACTCGGACGGGCTACACCTTCACCGGCTGGGAAGACTACGCGGAAGGCACGCCGGTAACTGCCGACGCCGTTTTCACCGCCCAGTGGGCTGCCGCCCCCACCGGCGGCGGGAGCAGCACCCCCACCTACCGGCCCGACGTGGCGCAGCCGGAGGGCGGCGAGGTGTCGATCAGCCCCAGCCGTCCGTCCCGTGGGCAGACCGTCACCATTACCCCAGACCCCGATGATGGCTATGAGGTGGACACCGTCACCGTCACCGACCGCAACGGCAACGAGGTGGAAGTCACCGACAACGGCGACGGCACCTTCTCCTTCACCCAGCCCAGCGGGAAGGTGACCATCGAAGTGACCTTCCGGGAGACCGAGCCCGCGCCCCTGCCCTTCGCCGACGTGCCCGCGGACCACTGGGCCCACGACGCCATCCGCTATGTCTATGAGCACGGCCTCATGGCCGGCACCGGCGCGGACACCTTCGAGCCCGACGCCCAGCTCACCCGGGCCATGGTGGTCACGGTGCTCTGGGCCATGGAGGGCGGTCCCGTGGTCAACTATCTCATGGACTATGAGGACGTATCCGAAGATGCATGGTATGCCGAGGCCGTCCGCTGGGCGGCCGGCACCGGCGTGGTCAACGGGGTGGGCGGCGGCCGCTTCGCCCCCGACGACCCCATCACCCGGGAGCAGCTGGCCGTGATGCTCTACGCCTGCGCCGTCCGCAGCGGCCTTGACGTCTCCGTGGGCGAAGACACCAGCATCCTCAGCTATGCCGACGCCCTGGACGTCAGCGACTGGGCCGTCCCCGCCCTGCAGTGGGCCTGCGGCGCCGGCGTCATCGGCGGCAAGCCCGGCGGCGT
>CALXCP010000085.1 GCA_944386845.1 uncultured Oscillospiraceae bacterium
TGCCGCCCGTAAGGGCGGCTTTTTTGCTGTTTTGGGACGTTTTTAGAACCTCTGGGAAAGTGTAAGGGGCGTCGTACTTTGCTTGCAAGCCGCAAAGCCTTCCCGCGCCTCGAAAAATGGCCTTTTGCCAAGCAAACTGGAAAGGGCCAAAACAAAGAGGCTGCTGGACGACGGAGCGGCGGATGGATGGACGAGGGCCCGGGCTGTCAGAACGGGACGGTCCCGCAGGGGATACTTTGTGTATCCCCGAGGACACCGGCACGGAGATGACGGCCCGGGGACCGGCCAGCCGCCGCCGAAACGGCGGACAGGAGCCGAAACTAAAAAGGAGGAACAAACCCATGAGAAATCTCAAGAGAGCTCTGTCTCTGGCTCTGGCGGCTGCCATGCTGATCAGCCTGATGGTCGTCGGCGCCTCTGCGGCAGAGTACAAGGATCAGGATCAGGTCAGCAAGACTGAAGCTGTCCAGCTCCTGTCCGACCTGGGCATCGTCACGGGCGACCAGAACGGGAACTTCAACCCCACCGCCACCCTGACCCGTGCCGAGTTCACCGTCATGATGTCCAACCTGCTCAACGGCAGCAAGTTCGACACCACCCTGTTCAGCGGCACCGACACCCCCTTCACTGACGTGCAGGGTCACTGGGCCGCCCCCTACATCGCCTACTGCTACAGCGCGGGCGTGATCGCGGGCACCAGCGCCACCACCTTCAGCCCCGACTCCACTCTGACCGCCGCTCAGGCCGCCGCCATCCTGCTGATGGCCCTGGGCTACAACCAGAACAATGAGTTCGCGGCCAACAACCAGTTCGCTCTGAACGTCACCGCCATCGCGCAGAAGGAGGGCCTGTATCAGGACCTGTCCGTCTCCGCCAACGCCGGCGTGTCCCGTGAGAACGTGGCTCAGATGCTGAAGAACGCCCTGTTCATGCAGACCCAGGAGTACCTGTCTGTCCTGGAGATCTACCAGAACGACGGCAACATGGCGAACGCTCTGTTCAACGGCCTGTACCGCACCACCGGCACCCTGTCCTCTGTGTCCGGCGGCAACGCCGTGACCGGCGCCCTGACTGTGGATGCCGCCACTGTTGAGACGGGCATGACTACCAGCACCGCCGCCGTTGCTACTGCCGACAAGGTCGCCGGCAACAGCGCGGCCATCGGCTCCACCGTCGTCGTCTACAAGGACAAGGACGGGATCGTGTCCACCAATGCCGTGGTCACCTCTGAGGGCGTCCTGGCTACCGTTACCAACGGCTCCAAGCTGGCCGACCTGATCACCAAGGGCAACAGCAAGTACATCGGTTATGAGATGGACAGCTCGGTCACGATCTATAAGAACGCCGCTGCTGAGAATGGCGGCACCGCGTATACCACCCTGGCCGCTCTGCAGGCCCTCACCACTTATAACAAGGTCGGCAATGAGATCGTCTTCGTTGACACCGACAAGGACAACAAGTATGATATCATCCGCGTGACCGAGTACACCCTGTCCAAGGTTGAGCAGACTACCGCCGAGAAAGCGGATGGCACTGAAGCTACTGTGACCATCACTGGTGTGCGCTACAACAATTCTACCCTTTCCGCCGGTACTGCCACTGCCATTCCCGAGTCTGCTGTCGACGGAAACTTTGATGCTCTGGCCAAGGGCGACTATGTGATGTATGCCATCATGGGTACCGGTTCCGGCAATGAAATTTCGGTCTACGAGCCCACTACCTTCACTGGTAAGATGACCAAGTACAACGCCACCACCCACGCCATGGTGATTGGCGGCACCACCTATACTGCTTCCGCTTCTGCAAACAACCTGTCTTATGCCCAGGCTCAGTCCTTTGTTGGTACTGGTGAGTCTACCTTCTATGTGGACGCCAACGGCTACATCGTGGCTGTGGACGGCATCAATGACATCAAGTATGCGGTCATCGACTCCATTGCCTGGGTCGGCGGCTCCGGTGTGGATGCTGAGGGCTATGCCGAGGCTCGCCTGATCTTCACCGATGGTACTTCTGAGATCGTTACCGTCGATAAGATTGATGGTGATACCTGCGTTGGTACCACTCCTGGTGCGAACGAGGTCCAGATTCAGGCCAGCGCTTCTTCCAATGACCCCACCTACAAGAATAACATCTATACCTACAACACTAACTCCGACGGGGAGTATGAGCTGACCGAGGAAGGCTCTGTTTCCAAGACCGACGGCACCATCACCAAGGGCGTACCCACCGTGCTGAGCCAGGTCGCGGATAACGACACCGTTTACGTGGTCAAGACCAAGGACGGCTCCAAGAACGTGTGGACCGTCTACACCGGCTACCGCAACATGCCGACTGTCAACACTGCGTCCCCCATTGATGTTGCCAAGAACTCCGACGGCGATGTGGTGTTCGTGTATGTGGACGCCTCTGCCACCACCGTGGGCGAGGCTACCTATGATGTGGTGTTCTTCTTCGACACCACGTACACCAAGGACAACACCGATCCCAACAAGCCGCTGTACGAGTATACTGCCATTCTGAATGGTGAGCTGACCACCGTGGTTGCAACTACCGAGCTGAAGCTGAATGGTTATGATCTGAGCAACAACACCCTGTATCGTGTGACGCTGAACGATGACGGCCAGGTCACTGGCGTCTCCGGACGTGCTACCGACGCGAAGTATGACAGAGTAACTGCGAATGGCAATGCGTCCAACAACGGCGTTCTGGCCATTGACAGCGCTACGCTGGTCAACGGCACCACCACTACTTCTCTGACCTTCAATGGCAGTGAGAGCGTCTACATGGTCAACGTTGATGACAAGACCGTCACCACCGGTTCTCTGGCGGATGTTCGGGATGACGCTGTCATGTTCGTTAAGATGGTCGGCACCGATGCCAGCGACAAGGCCGCTGACAAGATTGCTGTCTCCATCGCTTATGTTCTGGTGACGGACTGACCTACAGCCCTGCCTCACAGAGCGAAAAAAGCCGGGCCCTGCGCGCAGCAGGGCCCGGCTTTTCTGCTATTCCTTTCCTGTGGCAAAGAGAGCGATGAAATAGTATAACTTGCCGCTCATGTTCAACTGGCTCGGTGCATCATACCCGTACCAGCTAAGAGTGTGCTCGCCCCATGTAAGCGGGACGGCATACGGGGTTCCTACCTGGTCATTGGTGGGCGCGTACCCGGAAGAACGGACCGCCGTCAGCAACATGGACTGACCGGACACACAGACCAAAAGCGGAATGCCGTCAAAGGAAAGTACCGTAGGGGCCTGCTGCCCATAAGTACCATTTCCGGTGTAGTTTCCCCAGACAATGCGGCAGTTTCCGCACTCTTTTAATGCTACATCGATTTTCTCATGGGCGTCGTTGAATTCTGTGCGCAGGAACGCGTCGTCGGCTGCCCAGAGGGGCAGTTGGTAGTTTTCTGTATAGTTTGTCGCCATGATATGTCCTCCTTATGTTATCTTTTCCCACCCGCCACCCTTTTTTGGTATAGGGGGTTTCACCCCCTATGACCCCCACCCCCTTCGGGGGGAAGAGACGGGGCTCCGCCCCCTATGACTCCCACGACGAGGGAAGAGTGGGGATGCGGGCCCGCTGGCCCTCCTTAACTCCTATCTCCTATCTCCCGCAGTCCCGCCCCGCATCGGGCGGTTTGTCGCGGAAACTCCTGCTGCGGTTTCGCCTGAGGGCGAGTGACTTTCTGAGCCGGCAGAAAGTCACCAAAGACCGGCTCAAGGACCCATGGTCCTTGAGAATCTCCTTCCCTTCAAATCCTGCTCCTTGCCTGCCACTCAATTCGGCGCTCCGTGAGCCGACGCGGCCCGGTCCCGCCCGCTGCCGCCCGTGGGCAATCGAAGGACCCCCTGCCCCCGACGGCAAGGCGCCTTGTGTGGGCAGTCGTCGGAGCGTGGACCGTCATCCGCCCACGCCGTCAGCTCCGGCACCCAGGCGCCCGTCCGACCAGCGCAGGCGGATTTTCGTCCGCCGGGTCAGGCCGTAACGGCCGGTGCGAGAGGAGAACGGCCGCCAAATTTTGCGCGCCGGCCGCAAGCGCCAACGTCCGTGTGTTGTCCCCCCGTAAAATGGGGGAGGTCTCGGAGGGGGCGGGGCCTATGCGTTTTCGCCGCAGGCGGAAACGCATAGGGCCCGTACCCCTCTGAGCGCGTCTTTGGGTACTTTCTCCGCGCGGGGAAAGTACCTCGCCCGCAGGCGAAATTTTCTAAACCCACCCACCGCCCAATTTTGGTATAGGGGGTTTCACCCCCTATGACCCCCAACGGCGGGGGCGAGCCCCCGCCCTACATATTGCGGATTCGCCGGGGCATGTCGGGTATCGGAGCCGTCCACCGCCGGGCGGCCACGCGGGGCCGCCCCTACGGCAAATCTGGAAACGTCCCAACGCCGAAAATTCCTCATTCCTAACTCCTAATTCCTAATTCTTGACGGGGCTCCGCCCCCCTATGACTCCCACGGTGGGGGCGAGCCCCCATCCCACATGCTGCGAGTTCGCCGTGGCGCATCCGATGTCGGAACCACCTACCGCCGGGCGGCCACACGGGGCCGCCCCCACACATGGGGCGGGAATGTCTCGGGCGTTGCACGTCCGCATCCAACTATTCCCAAAAATCGTCCCCCAAGGCGCAAAAAAGCGGGCAGGGTGTACCAAATCGTACACCCTGCCCCGGTTCGTTTTGGGGGTCAGGCTCTGGGGTCGGGGTCGGCGGGGAGGGTGACCAGGTACCGGTAGAAGGGCATGAGCCAGCGGAAGCCCTCCACCACCCGGGCGGCCAGGTCGGGCGCAAAGACGTCCCCGTCGGGGGCGCGGTCCCGGGAGAAGGAGATGTTCCGGGCGTTGTACCAGGGCTCCAGCAAAGGGCCCGGGTCCCCCTTGGGGCGGGCGTAGCGCTCGCCGTCCAGGACAAATTCCTTCTGCCGGTTCAGCCGGCGGGCCAGCTTTTCCGCCGGGGCGGGGGCGGCGTCCAGCCGGGCCCGGAGCTTGGCCATAGTCACCGGCCGGGCCTCGTAATAGCCCAGGCCGTAGCTGTAATACTCCGGGGCAAGCTCAAAATAGAAGCAGGGCAGGTCCACCTCCGGGTCCTCCGCCCGGCGGAGGATGAACCACATGTGGTCCTTGTAGGGGCCCCTCCCGTGGAGCCGCCGGGCGTCCCGGTAGATGCGGGAGACCTTCAGGTTGAGCAGCTCGCCGGGATAGCGGGCGGTCATTTCCTGATGGACCTGCCGGGCCAGGGCCCGGAGGGGTTCCTCCACCGCGTCGCGGTACTGCGCCCTGTGGGCCTCGAACCAGGGGCGCTCGTTGTTCAGGCGGATGCCCCAGAGAAACTCAAAGGTCTCGGGGGTGAAGCGGTCAGACATGGGGGGTGACCTCCTGGCTTTGGAACTGGTTGGGGTCCACGATGCCCAGGTACAGGATGGTGGACAGCCCCCGGTAGGGCAGCAGATAGATATCCCCCAGCCCGTAGGTGAAGGCGGAAAAGAGCTCCCAGCCGATGAAGGAGAAGGAGAACCAGAAAAAGTCCGCCCGGCGGCCCTTCAGGGCGGCCCAGCCGGTCCGCAGGGCCCCTCTCAGGCCAAGGGACGGGTCGCAGGCCAGATAGTAGCGGGCGGGCTCCAGCTGGCAGGAGACGAAGTAGGCCAGCAGCATCCCGGCCAGCAGCACCAGCGGGGAGAGGCCGCTGAGCCGGGCGGCCAAGGTGCCCGCCGGGGCGTTGATGGTGGCGGCGAACATGGCCAGGCCGGGGATCATGCCGATCACCCGGAGCACCCAGGTCACCGCCGCCAGGATCACCTCCAGCCCCATGCAGGGCAGGGTCAGCCGCAGATCGGTGTACCAGCGGAACAGGGACTTCAGGTCGGGGGCCTGCCGCCGGAGCAGGGCGTGGAAGTGGCCCAGGGCGCCGTAGGTCACCGGAACGGTGATGAGCAGCACCAGCAGGGACTCCAGGGCAAAGGCGCCCAGCTCCCCCCAGGTGGCCTGGAGGGCCAGAAGGATGCCGGCCTCGTCCACCCGGAGGGCCACGGCCAGCCCCTCTCCGGTGACCTGCACGCCGGAGGAGACCGCCGGGTTGGCGGCGGCGTCCATGAGGTAGTAGACCAGCAGGTGGCCGAAGTTCTGCTGGATGGTCAGCAGCACCAGGGCGATGGCCACCACGGCGGCGGAGGCCCTAAGGCAGAATTTCACGTTCATGTTGATGGCCTGCCTGGCGAAGAGCTTCAGGCTGCGGCGGAAAAACGGGCCGGTGGCGGGCATAGGCATATCTCCTTTGTATGCGTCAGGCCGGGGCGCCGGATGCGGCGGGGGCCGGCGAGACGGCGGGGGTGTTCACCGGGGCGGTGGGCTGGGGCGGGACGGTCTCCGCCGGGGCCGTCTCCGCGGGGGCGGTGGGCTCCGGAGAGGAGGTCTCCGCCGGGGGCGTCTCCACCGGAGCGCCGGTCTCCACGGGCGGAGCGGTCTCCACGGGCGGCGGCGTCCCGGTGGGGGACGGGCTGGGGTCGGGGGACGGGCTGGGCGTCGCCTCGCCGCCGGTGGTGATGCCGAGACTCTCGGCGTCGGCGGGGTTGTAGAGGATCACCCGGTCCCGCTTGCGGTAGTTGCTGACGTTCTCCTGGATGGACTCGACCAGGTCGCCCTCCCCGTCGTACAGGTTGCGGTAGACCACTACCTTGTAGCCGTTGTAGGGGGTGACCTTCACCTTGGTGGTGCCCACGGGGACGGTCTCGTCGGGCTCGTAGACCACCTCATAGGGGGTGGTGGACAGGATGCGGTAGGTCATCTCCACCGTGATGTCGTCGGTCTTGGTGCCGAGGATCTGGATGGTGAGCTTGCGGCCGTCCACCCGGGCGTCGATGAGGATGGGGTACTCGGTGTCGTTGCGGAACTGGTAGTCGATGGCGTTGTAGGCCACGGTGGCGTCCATGCCGGCGGTGATGTAGTCGGAGATGTAGGAGTGGTTCTGCCGCTCCACGATCTCCAGGTTGGAGCGCAGGCAGGCCAGGTAGAGAGTGGAGGACACCTGACAGATGCCGCCGCCCACCTCGTTCACCGTCT
>CALXCP010000086.1 GCA_944386845.1 uncultured Oscillospiraceae bacterium
CCGGGCATCGTCTCCGGCGCCCTCATCGCCTTCACCATGAGCATCGACGACTTCGTCATCTCCTACTTCACCGCCGGCAACACCTCGACGCTGTCCATCGAGATCTACAGCATGGTGCGCCGCCGGGTGAGCCCCGAGCTCAACGCCGTGTCCACCCTGCTGTTCGGCACGGTGCTGGTGCTGCTGCTCATCATCAACGTGCGGGAGGCCCGGCAGGAGAAGCGCCTGAAGGCCCCCGCCCCGGAGCGGTGAGCCGCTCCCCCTCTTCGCTCCCAAGGCCCGCGGGCCAGGAGATATCTCAAAATCTGAACTGGAGGAATGATCAATTGAAAAAAATCACTGCCTTGACCCTCGCCTGTGTGATGGCGCTGGGCCTGTTCCTGTCCGGCTGCGCCATGGAGGAACCTGTGGAGAGCGGCGACCCGGGCAGCACCAACAGCAGCGGCACCGGAGAAAAGCGTGAAGTGAACGTGTGCAGCTGGGGCGAGTACATCGACGAGAGCCTCATCACGAAATTTGAAGAGGAGACCGGCATCGAGGTCAACTATTTCTTCGCCCCCAGCAACGAGGAGCTCTACTCTCGACTGGAGACCGGCGGCGTCAACTACGACGTCATCGTCCCCTCTGACTATATGATCGCCCGGCTCATCACGGAGGACCGGCTGCAGAAGCTGGACTACAGCCTGATCCCCAACTATGAGAAGATCGACGATCAGTACAAAAACCTGTCCTTTGACCCCGACAACGAATACTCCGTGCCCTATACCTGGGGCACCCTGGGCATCATCTACAACACCACCATGGTGGATGAGCCCATCACCAGCTGGGAGGTCATGTTCTCCGACCAGTACGTCGGGGACATCCTGCTCATCGACAACTCCCGGGACGCCTTCGCCATGGCCCTGTACTGCCTGGGCTATGACGTGAACACCACCGACGAGAGCCAAATCCGGGAGGCCTATCAGCTGGTGGCCGACGCCATGGCCCGGGGCGTCTACGCCGGGCAGGGCATGGACGAGGTGTTCCAGATCATGGAGGGCGGCAACCTGGCCATCGCCACCTACTACGCCGGCGACTTTCTGACCATGTACGAGGCCAACCCCGACCTGGCCTTCGTCATCCCCGAGGAGGGCTCCAACTGGTTCGTGGACGCCATGTGCATCCTGAAGGACGCCAAGAACGTGGACGAGGCCCACGAGTGGATCAACTTCATCGCCTCCACCGAGTCCAACCTGGCCAACATGGACTTCATCTGGTACGCCTCCCCCAACTCCGAGGCCCTGGAGATGTACCCGGCGTGGTACGAGGAGCAGTACGGCGAGCCCCTGGACATGGACCTGTACGAGATCATGGCCGCCCCGCCCGAGGTGCTGGCCAACTGCACCATGTACGAGAACCTGCCCCCCGAGACCCTGGCCCTGTACAACGACCTGTGGATCGAGCTGGGCATCTGACCCCGCCTTTCCCCCGGCGCCGGACCACCGTCCGGCGCCGGGTTTTTCCTCCCGCGAGTTCGTTAAAAAAATTGACAAATCACATGCCAGATGGTAAAATAATTTGATGTACATTTAAGTAAATTTTATATGTACAGCTACTCCGTGGATACATGCAAAAAGAGAGAGAGGCTCTGAACCAGCCATGAAGAAGGACCACGTCTCCAATGCCGTCATCCGGCGGCTCCCCCGCTATTTCCGGCATCTCAACGATCTGCATGACGCGGGCGTCGTCCGCATCTCCTCCAGCGCCCTGGGCAAGTCCCTGGGGGCCACCGCCTCCCAGATCCGGCAGGACCTGTCCTGCTTCGGCGAGTTCGGGCAGCAGGGCTACGGCTACAATGTGGAAGCCCTGCGCGACGAGATCGCGGACATCATGGGTCTCAACGAGCGGCACACCGCCATCGTCCTGGGCGCCGGCAACCTGGGCCGGGCCCTCATCGAAAACTTCCATTTCGCCCGCAGCGGCTTCACCCTCACCGCCGCCTTCGATGTGGATCCCGCCATCGTGGGCACCACCATCGGCTCGGTGCCCGTCCACCACGCCGACACACTGGAGGAGCTCCTCTCCCGCGGGCCGGCCGATGTGGCGGTGCTCACCGTGCCCCAGCGGGCCGCCCAGGTGACCGCCGACCGCGTGACGAAGGCGGGCGTGCGGGGCATCTGGAACTTCACCAACATCGAGTTGACCATCACCGAGCCCGGCGTGATCGTGGAGGACGTCCACTTCGCGGACAGCCTCCTGGCCCTGAGCTACATGATCTCCGACCGGGACAAGGGGAACTGATCTCCCCGCAGTTCGGAGGGCTCCCAATGAAGAAACGAATCATCCTGGCCGCGGCGGTGCTGGCCCTGATCCTGACCAGCGTCGCCGGAGCCGCCGGGGTCACCCAGTCCGACCCCCTGATCTCCCTGCGCTACCTCACCGAGACCTTCCTCCCCTCCCTCCTCGGGCAGGCGGAGGAGCGCCTCTCCCCTCTGGATGACGCCTATCAGACGGCGGCGGACGACCTGGAGGAGCGGGCGGAGGGCTACCTGGCCCAGGCCGCCGGCTCCGGGACCGGAGAGGGCCGGTACAGCGCCCGCTTCGTCCCGGACAGCTATGGACTGGACGACGTGTTCACCCTTCCATCCGGGGCCGGCTTCCTGCTGACAGACGGCTACGCCCGGGTGGACCACGACGGCGGTGTGGTGGACGTCACCACCGGCGGCGCCGTGGCCTCGGGCTCCCCCCTTACGGCGGGGCACCGCTATCTGGTGGCCGAGGACACCACCGCCTCCTTCACCGTCACCTCCGGGGCGGCCACGGCGGCGGCGGAGGGCAGCTATACCCTGTCTCTCTCCGCCTCCTCCCACATCCCCTTTTCCGACGTCTCCCGGGATCACTGGTACTTCCCCGCCGTCACCTTCGTGTATGAGCACGGCCTGTTCTCAGGCACGGCGGCGGACACCTTCTCTCCCGACCTGAACATCACCCGGGGCATGGTGGTCACCGTCCTCTACCAGCTGGCGGGCCGGCCCGCGGCGTCGGGCTCCGTCTCCTTCACCGACGTGCCCGGGGACGCCTACTACGCCCAGCCGGTGGCCTGGGCCTCCTCTCACGGGGTGGTGGCCGGCATGGGGGACGGCACCTTCGCCCCCGACAACAACATCACCCGGGAGCAGCTGGCGGTCATGCTGTACGCCTACGCCCGGAACATCGCCGGGTCGGACGCATCCGCCCGGGGCGACCTGGAGCGCTACGGTGACCGTGATCAGGTGTCCTCCTACGCGGTGGAGGCCCTGTCCTGGGCGGTGGGCTCCGGCGTCATCACCGGGATGGACACCTCCACCCTGGCTCCCGGAGGCACCGCCACCCGGGCTCAGGCGGCGGCCATGCTCCGGGTGCTGTCCGACGTGCTGTGAGGCGCACGCTCTCCCCTCTTCGGGCATAGGATACTGCGGGCGCGGCTGTGCCGCCCCGCAGTATTTTTTGACAGGAGGTGCCTGGATGAGCTGGAATTTCAACGGGAACAACGGCATGTGGGTCCTGCTGCTGATCCTTCTGTTCGGCTTTGGCAGCGGCTGCGGCAACGGCTGCGGCAACAGTTGCTGCAACAACTGCGGCTGAACCGCGCATACCCGGCTGTCCCCCGGCTTGCCGCCGTCCGCCCTCCGGGCGGGCGGCGGTCCGTTTTATCACAGGGGCCTGGGCCGTCCTCCGGCGTCCAGCCGGAATATCAGATACCTCCGCCCTCCGACGGTCGCCGGCCGCCCCAGGCAGATCAGGGGGACCAGGGGGAAGGGCGCTCCGGGGTCGAAGGGCACCGCCAGCTCGCTCTCCTCTCCACGCCGGCGGAGGAGCGCCCCTGTCGCCCCCTCCGCCGCCCGGCGGAGCACCGGATCAGACAGCAGCGGCGGCAGCTCCCCCGCCGGCTCCCACTCCCCCGGCCGGGAAAAGGCGAAGACCCGCTCCGCCCGCGCCTCCACCGGCGGCCAGCGGTCCGACCCCTCCAGCTCCCGGCAGGGCAGTCTCCGCCGCAGCCGCAGTTTTCCCTCTCCGGGCGTCAGCGCCCCGAGGGACAGCTCCCCGCCGCCCTGTCCCCGGAGGAATGCCTTGTACAGCCCGTCCTCCCGGTCCTCCGCCTCCACCTCCAGCACCGCGGCCGTCCCCTCCCTGTGCCAGCGCAGGCTCCCCCGCAGTCCCGTCATCCTCAGCTCCCCCTCCATGTGCCCGTCCCCCCTCTCCCCATGGTATGCGGCCTGGGCCTTGACTTTTCCCCGCCGGCTCCATAGAATAGAGGCAGCCATACGCGCCGGAGGTGGTTTGATGGGAGAGAAGCTGCTGATCGTGGGGGGCATCCTGGCCCTGTCCGGGACCGCCGGGCTGCTGCGTCCCGCCCGGAAGCGTGGCGCCGTCCCCATGGGCTGGCTGGGCCGCATGGGGGACACCCTCGGGGCCAGCTTCGCCCTGCTGTTCGGCATCGCCTTTCTCATCGCCGGCGCCGCTCTCTCCCTGCGGGGCGTCTGACCCGGCGCACCGATTTTTTTCGGACACACGCAACCAAAGGCCCTTTTTGCCCCTCTATATAGGCAGAAGGGCCTTTCATCACGCAGGAAAAGAGGAAGGAGGCGGTCCCATGACGGATGAAGCGCTCATCCTGCTCTATCTGGAACGAGATCCCCGGGCCATCGAGGCGACCAGAGAGCAGTACGGGGCCTACTGCGCCGCCATCGCCCGGAAGCTGCTGTCGGACGAGCGGGACGTGGAGGAGTGTCTCAGCGACTGCGCCATGGCGGTGTGGAACGCCATCCCGCCCACGGTCCCCCGGCATTTCAAGGGCTGGCTGGGGGCCATCGTCCGCCACCGGGCGCTGGCCATCGGGGCGGAGAACGGCCGCCGGCCGCCCACCGTGGAGGAGAGCGCCCTGGAGCTGGCCGCCGCCCTGACCGACCCCGACGGGCCCCACCGGCAGGCCGAGGCCGCCGAGCTGGGGCAGGCCATCTCCCGGTTTTTGCGCACCCGGAAAGGACCGGTGCGGGCGGCCTTCCTCCGCCGTTACTGGTACGCCGACAGCGTGGCTGAGACGGCGGCCTGCCTGGGCTGGTCGGTCAGCAAGACCAAGTCCGTCCTCTACCGTGCGCGGAACGACCTGCGGAATTTCTTGGAACAGGAGGGTTTCTGGAATGGATAAGGAATGGATCTTGGGGGCACTGGACCAGCTGGACCCGGCCCTGATCGCGGAGGCGGACGCCCCTGCGGTGCGCCGGAGAAGCCGGAAACGGACGGTGCTGGTCCTGGCCGCCGCCCTGGCCGCGCTGCTGTGCCTCATGGGGGCGGCGGGGGTGCTGGAGCGGTTCCAGCTCACCTCCGGGGTGGGCATCTTTCAGGGCTCCCACCGCTTCTCCGCCGACTTCAGCGCCGCCGAGCCTCCCTTTGTGCTGGAGGACGGCCGGGTCATCTTCACCGCGGACGGTAGCCGCACCGATATCACCGGCCTGATCGGGCCGGGCACCCCCCACATCTATCGGATGGAAAACTCCGCTCTGCCCGCGTGGATCATCGTGGGCGGACCGCCGGAGACCCCCGGGTACGCCGAGGTCTGGGTCAACCAGGGGGAGGTCAGCTGGGTCTACCAATTCTGGCTGGAGTCCTCCGATTCGCTGGCCTCCGGGATGGGGCAGTCGGACGCCCAGGAGTTCCGGGACGGGTGGTGGGAGACCGGGGTCGAGGAGCTGGCCTGGTACGACGCCGCCATCGAGACGCTCCGGGATGA
The DNA here is from genome assembly GCA_944386845.1 of uncultured Oscillospiraceae bacterium. Taxonomy (GTDB): domain Bacteria; phylum Bacillota; class Clostridia; order Oscillospirales; family Oscillospiraceae; genus CALXCT01. The sequence goes on from CALXCP010000086.1 coordinate 5,750, forward strand.
GATCGACGCCCTGCTCCCCACCACGCCGGCAGATTTGTCTTGACAAGCTCCCCGGTCCTGCGTATACTGTCAGCATAAGCGGCTTAGATGGGAAGGAGTACGCGTCAGCCCTGATGCAGAGAGACGCCGGACGGTGCAAGGCGTTTCAGCGCGGCGCGGAACGTGGTCCCTGAGCTCCGCCCCCGAACCACGCAGTAAGGGGCGGCGGGTCCTCCCGTTACAGAGAAAACGAGCGTCCCCCCTCGGGGGGAAATTCAGGTGGTACCGCGGTTTTCCGATCGCCCTGAACCAAACCGGTTCGGGGCGATTTTTTGCCCCGAAAAAAGGAGTGTCACGCATGAAAAAAGAACTGCCCAAGACCTATGAGCCCCAGGAGGCGGAGGGCCGCATCTATGAGATGTGGGAGAAGGCCGGCTGCTTCCGGGGCCACCGGGACCCGGACAAAAAGCCCTTCACCATCGTCATGCCGCCCCCCAACGTCACCGGGCAGCTGCACATGGGCCACGCCATGGACTGCACCCTTCAGGACATCCTGATCCGCTTCAAGCGGATGCAGGGCTACGCCGCCCTGTGGGTCCCCGGCACCGACCACGCCGGCATCGCCACCCAGATCAAGGTGGAGGAGGACCTGCGGGTGAACGAGGGCCTGAGCCGCTATGACCTGGGCCGGGAGAAGTTCCTGGAGCGGGTGTGGCAGTGGAAGGAGAAGTACGGCAGCCGCATCGTGGCCCAGCAGAAGAAGATGGGGGTCTCCTGCGACTGGGACCGGGCCCGGTTCACCATGGACGAGGGCTGCTCCAAGGCGGTGCGGGAGGTGTTCGTCTCCCTGTACGAGAAGGGCCTGATCTACAAGGGCAGCCGCATCGTCAACTGGTGCCCCCACTGCGTCACCGCCCTGTCCGACGCCGAGGTGGAGTACAAGGACAAGCCCGGCCACCTGTGGCACATCAAGTACCCCATCGTGGGGGAGCCGGGGCGGTATGTCATCGTGGCCACCACCCGGCCCGAGACCATGCTGGGCGACACCGGCGTGGCCGTCAACCCCAACGACGAGCGGTACACCGACCTGGTGGGCAAGCAGTGCCTGCTGCCCCTGATGGACCGGGCCATCCCCATCGTGGCCGACGAGTACGTGGACATGGAGTTCGGCACCGGCTGCGTGAAGATGACCCCCGCCCACGACCCCAA
>CALXCP010000087.1 GCA_944386845.1 uncultured Oscillospiraceae bacterium
ACGTTGGCGTCGTCCAGGGCGGCCTCGATCTCGTCCATGACGCAGAAGGGGGTGGGCCGCACCTTCAAAATGGCGAAGTACAGGGCGATGGCCACAAAGGCCTTCTCCCCGCCGGAGAGCAGGGAGAGCACCTTCAGGGCCTTGCCCGGGGGCTGCACCTTGATCTCGATGCCGCAGTTGAGGATGTCGTCGGGGTCCTCCAGCTCCAGGGCGGCCTTGCCGCCCCCGAAGAGCTCCACGAAGGTCTCCCCGAAGGCCTGATTGATGACGGCGAACTGCTGGGAGAAGATGGCGCGCATCTCGCCGGTGATGCCGGCGATGATCTCCTCCAGCTCCCCCTTGGCCTTCTCCACGTCGTCCCGCTGGCCGGTGAGGTATTCATAGCGCTCGTTGACCCGCTGGAAGTCGTCGATGGCCCCCACGTTGATGGGGCCCAGGGCGTTGATGGACCGCTTCAGCTCCCCGATGCGCCGGGTGGCCTTGGGGACGGACTCCAGCTCCACCCGCTGCTGCCGGGCCGCCTCGTGGGACAGCTCGTAGGTCTCCCACAGCCTGTCCAGCACCTGCTTCTCCTCCAGGGCGGCGGTGTTGGCCTTCTGCTCCAGGGCGGAGACCTCCCGCTCCATGGCCAGCAGCTCCTCGTTCTTGTCCCGGCTCTCCTTGTCCGCCCGGGTCCGGGCGGCCTCCAGGGCCAGCTTCTCCCCGTTCAGGGCCCGCAGGCGCTCCTCCTGCTCCCGGCCCTGCTCCCGCAGGGCGCTGAGCTGGCCCTCCTTTTCGGCGATCTCCGCCTGGATGGCCTCGCTGCTGGACTCGTACCGGCGGATGAGGCCGGCCCGCTCCTCCCGGTCCCCCGCCATCTCCCGGTGGAGCCGCTCCAGCTCCTCCAGGCTGCGGCGGACGGCGCCGTCCTCGGCCTCCAGGCCGGCCAGCTGCTCCCGCAGCCCGGCCTCCTCGGCGGCCGCCTGGTCCACCCGCTCCTGGAGCCGGGACTGGTCGTCCTGCTTGCCCTGGGCCAGGGCCCGGAACGCGGCGGCCTCCCCCTCCAGCTCGGCGATGCGCTCCCGGGCCTTCCGGGTGTCCGTCTCCACCTGGGCGGCGCGCTCCTTGAGCTGCTCCAGCTCGGCCCGCAGGTCGTCCCGCCGCTGCCGCAGGTCGGCGGTCTTGCGCTCCAGGCTGCGGCAGCGCTCCTCCAGGGTGAGGATACGGTCCTCCGCCTCCCGGCGCTGGCCCTGGGCGGTCTCCAGCTCGTACTGGGCGGCGGTGGCCTCCCGCTGGAGCTCCTCCGCCGCCCGGGCGGCCTCCTCCAGGGACCCGGTCAGGCCGCCCTCCTGCTCCCGCAGGCGCTCCAGCTCCTCCCGGCGGCTGAGGATGCCCGCCGAGCGGCTGGCCGAGCCGCCCGTCATGGACCCGCCGGGGTGGAACACCTGGCCGTCCAGGGTGACGATGCGGAAGGCATAGCGGTACTTCCGGGCGATGGCGATGGCGGCGTCCATGTCCTCGGCCACCACCACCCGGCCCAGCAGGTTGGAGAACACCGGCTCATACTGCCGGTCGTACCGGATGAGGTCGCAGGCGATGCCCACGAAGCCCGGCTCCTTCTCCACCCCCTGCTCCCGCAGGCGGGCGGGCTTGACAGAGCTCAGGGGCAGGAAGGTGGCCCGGCCGCCGTCCCGGCGCTTCAGATAGGAGATGGCCTGCTTGCCGTCCTCCTCCCGGTCCACCACGATGTTCTGCATGGCGCCCCCCAGGGCGGTCTCGATGGCCACGGTGTACTCCCCGGGCACCCGGAGCAGCTCGGCCACCGCGCCGTGGATGTGCTGCAGGCCGCCCCGCTGGGCCTCCCCCATCACCAGCTTCACCGCCTTGGAGAAGCCCTCGTGGAGCTTCTCCATCTCGTCCAGCATCCGGATGCGGGACTGCAGGGCGTTGACCTCCATGGTGAGCTTCACCCGGCGGTCCTCGGCCTCTTTTGCCTTCTTCCGGCGGCTCTCCAGCCGCAGGGTGTAGCCGTTGATGACGTTTTCCAGGGACTGCCGGTCCTCCACCGCGCTGTCCCGCTCGCCGGCGGCGGCGTCGGCCTCCCCCTTGGCCTGGGCCAGGGTCTCCTCCCCGGCGGCCAGCTCCTGCCGCACCGCCTCGTCCCGGTCCAGCAGCTCCTGGGCGGCGGCGGCCAGGGCGGAGAGCAGAGCCCGGGCCTCCGAGGCCGAGGCGTTCTGCACCGACTCCTGCCGGCGCAGCTCCTCCATCTCGGCGGCCAGGGTGCCGGCGGAGCGGCGGATCTCCTCCCCCTTCTCCCGGCACCGGGCCATCTGCTCCTCCAGGCGCGCCCGCTCCCCGGCGATCTCCTCCAGACGGGCCCGGCGCTCCTCGATCTGGCCGGCCATGCTGCCCGCCCGGTCCTCCTGCTGCTCCAGCTCCTCCCGGATGCGCCGGGCGTTCTCCAGGTTGTTCTGGATCTTGCCCCGCAGCACGGCCACGGCGCTGTCCAGCTCGGCGGCGGCGGCCTCCCGGCCGGCGATCTCGGCGCGGACCCGTTCGGTCTCCACGTCCTTCTCCCGCATTTTGGCGGCGTGCTCCTCGGCGGCGGCGTACAGCCCCTCCAGGGCCTGCCGGGCCTCCTCCCGCTGCCGGGCGGCCTGCTCATAGTCGGTGCGGGCCTTGATGCCCTTGGTGCGGATCTGCTCCAGCTGCTCCAGCCACACCGAGATCTCCAGCCCCCGCAGCTCGTCCCGGAGCACCAGGAATTTTTTGGCCTTCTCCGCCTGCTCCCGCAGGGGCTCCACCTGGAGCTCCAGCTCGGCGATCTTGTCGTTCACCCGGAGCAGGTCGTCCTGGGTGCGGCTCAGCTTGCGCTCGGCCTCCTCCTTCCGGTGGCGGTAGCGGGAGATGCCGGCGGCCTCCTCAAAGACCTCCCGGCGGTCCTCCGACTTTGCCGACAGGATCTCGTCGATGCGGCCCTGGCCGATGATGGAGTAGCCCTCCCGGCCCAGGCCGGTGTCCATGAACAGCTCGTTGATGTCCTTGAGGCGCACCGAGCGGCGGTTGATGTAGTATTCGCTCTCCCCCGAACGGTAGTACCGCCGGGTGACCATGACCTCGCTCTCCTCCAGGTCGAAGAGGTGGCTGGTGTTGTCCAGGATGAGGGAGACCTCGGCGAAGCCCAGCTGCTTGCGCTTGGCGGTGCCGCCGAAGATCACGTCCTCCATCTTGCCGCCCCGGAGCGCCTTGGTGGACTGCTCCCCCATGACCCAGCGGATGGCGTCCGAGATGTTGGACTTTCCGCTGCCGTTGGGGCCCACGATGGCGGTGATATCCTCGCCAAAGGTGAGCACCGTCTTGTCGGGGAAGGACTTGAACCCCTGTATTTCCAACGCTTTCAGATACAAAGCGGACACCTCGGATCTCAAATGGGCAGACTTTTGCAATGTAACCGATTTATTATACCAGAAACGCCCCCCGTTTGCAACTGTTCCTTTGAGCGGCGGGCATTTTGCGCCGGGCGGCGGACGAAAAGGCGGCGGGCCGACCGGCCCGCCGCCTTTTCGCGGCGATATCTATCCCAGGCAGCGGCCGCTCACTGGAAGAGCCACGGGTCCAGCACATCCACATCGACGCCGGAAGCGGTCAGGAGCGCCCTCGCCTCCGCGTTGCCGATCCGCGCTCTCTCATGCTTGACCAGCCCATCCTCAAATTCTACCGAGATGGCCTCTGGCTCCTGCTCCCAACCAAGCAGCACGATCTGGGCGCTGTCATCCCCCGTCCAAAAAACAAAAACGTTCCTGTTTGGTTCAACATCGTTGTCGTCATTGTCGATCCGCGCAAATATCGTCTCCCGCTGGAACAGACTGTCCTTCCCGCGCACCTCGATCTGCAGATAGGTAGGCACATTCAACAGGCCAAATCCCTCCTGGGCATAGATGGAGATGCGATAGTCCCCATCCGGTGAAGCCGACCGCATCCAGGCGCTGCGGCTGTACAGGTAAAGGCCGGCGGCGGCGACGCCGATCAAGGCGGCAGCGATGATACAGACCGCTAAAATGCCGCGTATCCTCTTCTTTGCCCCTCCGGTCTCTCCGCTCATGCCTCCTCACCTCTCGCGCTCCATGATACTGACATTATACCGGACCCTGCCCCCCCGGTCAATTCCGGCCGGGGTTTCCCGGGGAATGTGTTTGGGGCTGGTCAGCGGGCGGGCGGCGTGGTAAAATCGGGGTATGACAGAGAGAGGAGGGGGCGCCGTGGAGCACCCGGAACACTACATGGACGACGTGCTGCGCTTCTTCGACGGCAGGCCGGAGGAGCTGGCCCTGTACCAAACGCTGGAGGAGCGGCTGGCCGCCGCCCTGCCCGACACCCGGGTGAAGGTACAGAGGACCCAGATCAGCTTCTACGACAAACACCTCTTCGCCGCTGCCTCGCTGCCCCTGCGGCGGCGGAGGGAGTGGCCGGAGCACTGCCTGCTGGTGACGGTGGGGCTGGCCCGGCCCCTGGACTCCCCCCGGGCGGCGGTGACGGTGGAGCCCTACCCCGGCCGGTGGACCAACCACATCCCGGTGGCCCGGCAAGAGGAGATCGACGGGGAGCTGCTGGCCTGGCTCGCCGAGGCCCGGGACTTCGCCCGGAGCAAATGACCGTCCGCCGGAAGTTGAACCGGGAAAACGCTTTGCAGCCCTCCGCCCGGATGGGCAGGCGGCGGGGACACAGCGCCTCGCACCTTCCGCAGCCGATGCAGTCGGCGCGCCTGTCCCCGGCCGCCAGACGGACGCGGCCGTCCCTGTGTCCTTCATTTCCATTGCAGCACGGACCATTCCCTCCGGCAGCCCCGGCAAATGAGGCCAAACTGTGAACGTATGGAAAACAGTTCGTGAATTTTAGCACTCTCAAGTTGACAGTGCTAAAATTTTGCGGTATGGTTCTCCCGTCAGAAGGTTTCCTGCCTTCTGAATCTCCTCTTGATTCGTTTTATGTAAACCAGAAAGAAGGCAATTCTATGTATTCAACATTTTCCCGGGTGGTGTGGGGGATCCTGGGCGTCCTGCTGCTGGTGTGCGGCGTGTCGTGCATCGCCCAGCCCGCCGCCGCTCTGCTGGCCATGTCCGCCCTGCTGGGCGTGGCCATGCTGATCTCCGGCGTTCTGGAGCTCGTGGTCTACGCCCGATGCCGCCGGTCCATGCTCGGGGCCGGGTGGTTCCTGCTGGACGGCATCATCGCGGTGCTCCTCTCCCTGTTCCTGCTGTTTGACCAGGCGTTCACCGCCCTCTCCCTCCCCTTCATCTTCGGCATGTGGCTCATGTTCGCCGGGGTTTCCCGGGTGGTGAATTCCCTGGACCTGAAGGCCATGGGGGTGCGCGGCTGGGGCTGGTTCACCGCCCTGGGCATCCTGCTGGCGGCGGCCGGCTTTCTCTCCTTCCTGGACCCGATATCCGGCGCCCTGACCCTCAGCTTCCTGCTGGGCTTCCTGTTTCTTTTCCAGGGGCTCTCCGCCCTGCTTCGGGCCATTCTCCCCACGGCTGTTCCGCTGAGCCGCCCCACGCCTGTCTTGTAAAGGGAGTCCGCCATACAGGCGGGCTCCCTTTTTTGCTCCGCGCTCAGAAGCGGTTTTGCTCCCTGCGCTTTTTTCTTCCCTCTTGCCCACTACCCTTCCCTGTGCTACCATATCCTCAGCAGACGAAGGGAGGCGGACGGCATGGGGCTGTTCCAGCGGATCTATGAGGCGGTACGGGCGGTGCCCCCGGGGCGGGTGGTGAGCTACGGCCAGGCGGCCGCCCTGGCCGGTCATCCCGGGGCGGCGCGGCAGGCGGGCTGGGCCCTTCACGCCTGCACGCCGGAGGACGGCGTCCCCTGGCACCGGGTGGTGGACCGCACCGGCCGGCTCTGCCCCGGCGCCGAGGCGGAACAGCGCCGGCTGCTGGAGGCGGAGGGGGTGTCCTTCACCCCCCAGGGCAAGGTGGAGGCCCGTTTTTTCCTCTTCCCGCCCCGGTGAACAGGGCCCCGGCGGACTTTTTATATAAATTGTGAACAAAGTTTGTTTCTTTTGTGAACTTTAGCACTCTCCTATTGACAGTGCTAATGCACTGTGGTATGGTATGCGTGTACCAAGGAGGACGACCTGAGAAAGGAACCGCCGAGGTACCCGACATGAAACACCGACCACGAAAACGGAGGAATGACTTATGTTACCCAGCATTTTTGGTGAGAACCTGTTTGACGACTTCTTCAACGACACCTTTGCCAGAGATCTCTTCAACGGCAACGGCCGCGACCCCCTGTACGGCAAGCACGCCCGCAACCTGATGAAGACCGATGTGAAGGAGACCGATTCCAACTACGTGCTGGACATCGACCTGCCCGGCTTCAAAAAGGATGAGGTCAGCATCGACCTGAAGGACGGCTACCTCACCGTCAGCGCCGCCAAGGGCCTGGACAAGGACCAGAAGGACCAGGAGGGCCGCTACATCCGCCGGGAGCGTTACAGCGGCCAGTGCGCCCGGACCTTCTACGTGGGCGACCTGAAGCCCGAGGACATCTCCGCCAAGTACGAGGACGGCATCCTGAAGCTGACCATCCCCAAGGAGGTCCAGCGGCAGCTGCCCGCCTCCACCCGCATCGCCATCGAGTAAACCTTCCCTCTTTTCATGATGTTTCTCCCCTCAGACGGCCGGGCCCGCGTCCCAGAAGGACGCGGGCCCGGCCCGTTTTCCCCCGTCCGGCGCGGGCCGGGAAAAATCCAAAAATTATCGTTGCCAACCCGGGAGAAATGTAGTAAACTATCCGGTGATGAGTATTCTGCCCCGACCGTGGGCAAGACCGCACTAATCGGGGAGTTAGCGGTGCCCTGTACCTGCAACCCGCTACAGCAGGGATGAATCCCGGCCC
>CALXCP010000088.1 GCA_944386845.1 uncultured Oscillospiraceae bacterium
TGCAGCAGCAGCTGCACGATGGTGGTGAAGGTGGCGATGACCACGATGTAGGAGGCGATCCGGATCTTGGAGGGGATCAGCTTCCGGATCAGGGAGATCACCACGTTGGAGCCGGTGAGCACCACGGTGGTGGCGATGCCCATGCCGATGCCGTTGATGGCGCTGATGGATGTGGCCAGGGTGGGGCAGGTGCCCAGCAGCAGGACCAGAACGGGGTTTTCATTGATGATGCCGTTGACCAGGGTCTTGAGCATGCCAGGCTTGTTTTTGGGTTCGCTCATCAGTTGACCCCTCCTTCCGCGATGAATGCCAGGGCGATGTTCACACCGTCGGTGACCGCGCTGGAGGTGACGGTGGCGCCCGTGATGTGCTGGATGTCGGTGTCGGCCCCCGTCTTGACGGTGAGGGTGCCGGTGCGGCCCACGTACTGGCCCAGGAACTCCTCGGTCATGGCCTTGGTGCCCAGGCCGGCGGTCTCCTCATGGGAGAGGATGGACACGCCGGTGACGGCGCCGTCGGTGGACACGCCCACCATCATGGAGATGGCGCCGCCGAAGCCGGAGGTGGGCTCCACCTGCACGCAGTAGCCCAGCAGGTCGGTGCCGTTGTAGGCGGCGTTGACGCCGATCACGCCGGTGGTCTCGGTGAACTGGACCTCAGAGAACTCGGTGGCGTCAGCCATGACGGCCAGCATGGACTCCTGCCGGGTCTGCTCGTTGAGGGCGTCGATGGTGGGCTTGGTCACCGTGTAGACGAGGCTCAGCAGGAAGGAGGTCACCACGGTGATGGCCAGCAGGGTGATGGTCAGCTTGGCGATGTATTTGCCGTCAAACTGGACCTTGGTCTTGGTGGCTGTCTCGCTCATTTCGCAGCACCCTCCTTTGCCTTAGACTTTTCCCAGAAGCGGGGGGTGCCGAAGCGGTGAGGCTTGCCGGCCTTGTCGATCATCCAGGCGAAGGCGTTCATCACCAGGATGGAGTAGCTGACCCCCTCGGGATAGGAGCCGAAATAGCGGATGAACACGGTCAGGGCGCCGCAGCCGATGGCGTAGATCACCTGGCCCCGCTTGGTGCTGGGGGAGGTGACGTAGTCGGTGGCCATGAAGATGGCGCCCAGCAGCAGGCCGCCGCCCAGGACCTGATAGAGCATCCAGTCCAGCCGGTCCTGCCCGCCCAGGGGGAACAGGAAGGTGAGCACGGCCACGGTGGCGACATAGCAGACGGGGATGCGGGGGCTGATGACCTTCCGGGCCACCAGGTAGATGCCGCCGATGATCAGGGCCACCGCGGACACCTCGCCCAGGCAGCCGCCGATCTGGCCCACGAACATCTGCTGGAGGGTGGCCTCCGGCATCAGGCCGTTGTGCATGGCGGCCATGGGGGTGGCGGTGGAGATGGTGCTCACATACTCGTCGGTGATGCCCAGCACGGGCAGATTCACATTGGGGGCCGCCCAGGTGGTCATCAGAGTGGGATAGGAGAACAGGAAGCAGCGGGCCGCCAGGGCGGGGTTCATGAAGTTCTTGCCCAGACCGCCGAAGAGCTGCTTGACGATGACGATGGCGAAGAAGGCGCCCAGGATGGCCAGCCAGTACGGGGCGTTGGCCGGCAGGCAGAAGGCCAGCAGCGCGCCGGTGACGCAGGCGGACAGGTCGCCGATGGAGTTGCTCTTCTTCATCAGCTTGCGGTACAGGTACTCAAAGACCACGCAGGCCGCCATGGTCACCAGGGTCAGGGTCAGCGCCCGGGGGCCCCAGAAGAACACGGCCACCGCCAGGGCGGGGACCAGGGAGATCAGCACGTCCAGCATCAGCCGGCGGGTGGTCAGCGGGCCGGACAGATGGGGGGACGAGGAAACAGAAAGGGTCTTGTCCATGTCGTCTCTCGCCTCCTTAACTCTTTGCCTTCTGGGCCAGCTCGCGCAGCTTCATCTTGGCCACGCGGATGTTCTGGACCAGGGGGATACCGGCCGGGCAGGTGTAGGCGCAGCTGCCGCACTCGATGCAGTCGGTGACGTGGAACTTGTCCGTCTCCGCGTAGCGCCGGGCCGTGGTATACATGTTGATGTACATAGTCTCCAGATGCATGGGACACACCTCGATGCACTTGCCGCAGCGGATGCAGGTGGGGTCCTCAACCACCGGGGCGTGCTCGGCGGCGGTCATGCAGGTCAGGGCGTTGGTGCCCTTGATCATGGGGGCGGACAGGTCGTACTGGGCGATGCCCATCATGGGGCCGCCCATGAGGACCCAGGCCGCGTCGTCCTTCAGGCCGCCCGCCTGATCCACGATGTGCTGCAGCGGGGTGCCGATGGGGACGATGAAGTTGGAGGGCTCGTTCACCGCGGCGCCGCTGACGGTGACGCCCCGGCAGGTCAGGGGCCGGCCAAGACAGACCGCCTCGTACACGGCGTAGGCGGTGCTCACGTTGAACACGGCGCAGCCCACGTCGGCGGGCAGACCGCCGGGGGGCACCTGCCGCCCGGTGACCCGCTGGATGAGCTGCTTCTCAGCGCCCTGGGGGTACCGGGTCTTGGCCGCCAGCACGGTGATGCCGGTCTGGCCCTGCATGGCGTCCTCCAGCGCCTTGACGGCGTTCATCTTGTTGTCCTCCACACCGATGGTGGCGGCGGGCAGGCCGAAGCACTGCATCAGGATGCGCACGCCGGTGAGGATCTCGCCGGGGTGCTCCAGCATCAGCCGGTGGTCGGAGGTGATGTAGGGCTCGCACTCCGCCGCGTTGATGATGATGGTGTCCACCTTGCCCAGGCCGCTCTGGATCTTCACGTGGGTGGGGAAGCCGGCGCCGCCCATACCGGTGAGGCCCGCCTCCCGGACGATGTCCACGATCTCCTGAGTGGAGAGGGAGGCATAGTCGTCGGGGTGGGGGGTCAGGGCGGAGCCAAAGGTATCCTGACCGTCGTTTTCGATGACCACGGCCATGACCTTGCCGCCGCCGGGATGGGGACGGGGCTCCACAGCGACCACCTTGCCGGAGACGCTGGCGTGGATGGGGGCACCCAGGCCGGCGGGCTCAGCGATCTTCTGCCCCACCGTGACCTGGTCGCCTACCGCCACGATGGGCTTACAGGGGGCGCCCACGTGCATGGACATGGGCAGTACCACCTGTGCAGGCGCCACCGGGATGGGGACTAGGGGCTTCCCCTCGGTGGCGGCCTTGTGTTCGGCGGGATGGACTCCGCCGAAGAACGAATGACTCATAGGCACACCTCTTCTCAAAACCTTGCCCGGCCGGAGCCGGACAGATCCCCTTTCTCACAAGGAGAAATTCTTCCCCAATATTATAATCGTGCGGTTTTGAAATGTCCAGCATTTTGTCAAAACTTTGACATGTTTTTCACCGGAAAGTCCCACCGGGGGAGGGGAACGGGAACTGGCGATATGTCCAAGATCTGACCGGGGGAGGGGGGGTATTTTATCACCTCGCTTTCTTGACAAGACCGGGGTGTTTACGGTAAGATGACATATGTACACACTTTCGCGGGATAAAGCCTGTGGCTTTAGGATATGCGGAAGCGACAAGGGCGATGACCGGGTGAATGGACGGACTCCGAAGCGCAGAGAGGGAGCGGCAGCTGTAAGCTCCCGTGAGGGACCGTCCGGGCTGGCCCGTGAGGCCGCCCCGCGGAAGGGAGCGCGCGCTCCTGGGTAGGCGGGGCCGGGGACCCTCCGTTACCGGGGTTCGAGCGCATGGGGCGCGCCCCCGTGAAATTAGGTGGTACCGCGGAGCATGGCTTCGTCCTATTCTCAGGGACGGGGACTGTGCTTTTTTTGTTTTCCGCGCGGCCCGTCCCGGCCAAGACAAAGGAGGAATGATCCCCAATGAAAATGAAATGTTCCCAGGTTTTGATGGAGTGCCTGCTGGAGCAGGGCGTGGACACGGTGTTCGGCTATCCCGGCGGGACCATCCTGAACATCTACGACGAGTTCGAGCTCCACGGCTATAAGGATAAGATCCGCCACATCCTCACCGCCCACGAGCAGGGGGCCTCCCACGCCGCCGACGGGTATGCCCGGGCCACCGGGAAGGTGGGGGTGTGCTTCGCCACCTCCGGCCCCGGTGCCACCAACCTGACCACCGGCATCGCCACGGCGTACTACGACTCCTCCCCGGTGGTGTTCATCACCTGCAACGTCAGCGAGAACCTCATCGGCAAGGACTCCTTCCAGGAGGTGGACATCACCGGCATCTCCATGCCCATCACCAAGTGCAACTATCTGGTGCGGGACCCGGAGCAGCTGGCCGACGTCGTCCGGGAGGCCTTCGCCATCGCCCGGTCCGGCCGGCCCGGGCCGGTGCTCATCGACATCGTCAAGAACGTCACCGCCGCCGAGGTGGACTTTGAGCCCCTCCCCCTCGGCGAGCACGCCGCCCACGGCCGGCTGGGCGCCATGCTCCGCCGGGCCAGCCACGATCTGAAGACCCCCGAGCCCGACCACGGCGACATCGACAAGCTGCTGGCCATGATCGAGGAGGCGAAAAGGCCCCTGGTGCTGGTGGGCGGCGGCGTCATCCGCTCCAAGGGCGCGGTGCCCGAGTTCCGCAGGTTCTTTGAGAAGCTGGGCGCCCCGGTGACCTCCACCATCATGGGGGGCGGCGCCTGCCCGGGCAACCACCCCCTGTTCACCGGCATGATCGGCATGCACGGCTCCCACGCCTCCAACCTGGCGGCCACCCACTGCGACCTGCTCATCGCCATCGGCTGCCGCTTCTCCGACCGGGTGGCCCTCTCCCCCAAGCACTTCGCCGAGAAGGCCAAGATCGTCCACATCGACATCGACCGGGCCGAGATCGACAAGAACGTCAAGACCGACCACCACATCATCGGGGACGCCCGGCGGGTGCTGGAGCTGCTCAACGAGAAGCTGCCCGCCCACGACTACCCCGAGTGGAAGGAGTGGGTCTTCTCCCACAAGGAGCTGGACCTGCCCTCGGTGCCCGGCAAGCTCTCCCCCCACGAGGTGCTGGAGACCATCACCGACCTGACCCAGGGGGACGCCATCATCGCCACCGACGTGGGCCAGCACCAGATGTGGGCGGCCCAGTACTACCACTTCTCCCGGCCGGGACAGCTGATCACCTCGGGCGGCTTCGGCACCATGGGCTTCGGCCTGGGGGCCGCCATGGGGGCCAAGGTGGGCAGCCCCGACAAGGTGGTGGTCCACTGCACCGGGGACGGCTCCTTCCGCATGAATTGCAACGAGATGGCCACCGAGGCCTATTACAACATCCCGGTGATCACCGTCATCTTCAACAACCAGACCCTGGGCATGGTGCGGCAGTGGCAGAACCTGATCTACGGCAAGCGCTTCTCCCAGACCGACCTGGACCGGGGCCCCGACTTCGTGAAGCTGGCCGATGCCTACGGCATCGAGGGGGCCCGGGTGTCCACCCAGCCCGAGTTCGAGACCGCCCTGAAGAAGGCCATCGCGGCCGGCCGGCCCTACCTCATCGAGTGCGCCATCGACAAGGACGCCATGGTCCACCCCATGGTCCCCGGCGGCGCCAAGACCGACGACTTCCTGCTGGACTAAGGGAAAGGAGGAGAAGATCACCATGAATGAGGTCACCAGACACACCCTTTCCGTCCTGGTGGAGAACTCCGCCGGCGTGCTGAGCCAGGTGTCCCGGCTGTTCTCCCGCAAGGGGTACAACATCGAGTCCCTGGCGGTGGGCACCACCGACGACCCCGCCGTCTCCCGCATCACCATCGAGGTGCTGGCCGACGAGGGCTCCACCGAGCAGATCATGAACCAGCTGCGCAAGCTCTTCCCCGTCTACTCGGTGCAGGAGCTGCTGCCCGACCGGTCCATCCGCCGGGAGCTGGTGCTCTACAAGGTCCGGGCCGAGCAGCCCGACATCCGCAACGAGATCATCCAGATCGCCAACATCTTCCGGGCCTCCATCATCGACGTCTCCCTGAAGTCCCTGACCCTGGCCCTCATCGGCGACGAGACCAAGGCCGACGCCATGCAGAAGCTGCTGGAGTCCTTCGGCATCCTGGAGCTGGTGCGCACCGGCATGGTGGCCCTGGAGCGGGGCGCCTATACCATCGGCGACGAGACCAAGGAGAAAACAGAGTTCAACCTGGGCAAGAACGTGTTGTAAGGGCGCAAATCTTTTCCGGGAATTGTAACACAGTTATCATTCTTTTCCCCGCCAAAGTGTTATCATCACTGGCAGAAAGCACCCGATCTGCCGATCATACTACAAAGGAGTGTTCACCATGGCAAAGATGTACTACGAGAAGGACTGCGAGCTGAGCTACCTCAACGGCAAGAAGATCGCCATCATCGGCTACGGCTCCCAGGGGCACGCCCACGCCCTGAACCTGAAGGATTCCGGCTGCGACGTGTGCGTGGGCCTGCGGCAGGGCTCCAAGCGCTGGGCCGAGGCGGAGAAGGCCGGCCTGGCCGTCAAGACCATCGAGGAGGCCGCCCAGTGGGGCGACATCGTCATGATGCTCATCAACGACGAGGTCCAGGCCGACGTCTACAAGAAGTCCATCGCCCCCTATATGACCGCCGGCAAGGCCCTGGCCTTCGCCCACGGCTTCAACATCCGCTATCAGCAGATCGTCCCCCCCGCCGACGTGGACGTGTTCATGGCGGCCCCCAAGGGCCCCGGCCACACCGTCCGCTCCACCTATGTGGCGGGCAAGGGGGTGCCCTGCCTGGTGGCCGTGGAGCAGAACGCCACCGGCAACGCCTATAAGATCGCCCTGGCCTACATCGCCGGCAT
>CALXCP010000089.1 GCA_944386845.1 uncultured Oscillospiraceae bacterium
GGACTCGCTGCCCTGGGCGGAGCCTTCAATGTGACGGAAAACCGTCTCCAGCGTCTCGTTCAGGTTCTCGTCCCCGGGCCGCCCTGGCGCGGACGTTGCAGAACAGCTCACTGGGCAGGATGAAGAAGCCCTTTTCCTGCACCAGCCCCTCCTGGGCCTCCTCAGCCTCCTCGTCGGACAGCTTGGCGTAGTCAAAATCGGCATTCCCGGCCTCGATCTCACCGGCGTTGATGTAATTGCAGAGGTTTTCCGAGATGTAGCGGTAGAACATGGTGCCCAGCACGTAGTTCTTGAGATCCCAGCCGTCCACCGCGCCCCGCAGCTCATCCGCGATGGCCCAGATCGCCCGGTGTAGCTCGTCCCGCTCCTGCTCTTTCCTGATATCAGCCACAGTGGTGTCCTCCAAAATTTATTTTGATGCGTGTCGGATCAGCGACTTTCTTTTTCGCCTTTCGGGAACCGCGGATCAGGGGGCTTTTTCGCATCCGGCGGCAACAGCCAGGTCTTTCCTGCCTTGACCGTCCCCGGGATTCGCCCCTGAGCACAGAGCAAGGCCACCCGACGAGATGAGATCCCCCACAGTTCCGCCGCCTGCTTTGTCGTTAAAAATTCCATAGAGCATCCCTCTATACGCAAATTTCTACCAACTATTATATTCTGTTATCTGAATATAGACAAGATGTTTTTCATATCTCAATATAAAAAATACTTGTCCAATAGACGGGTCTCACGCAGTAGACACATCATATAAGATAACAGCAAAGTATCAAACCTTGCACACTTAACTTCGGCACTGTACAATAAATGATATCGCAAATTTTGATATATTTGATACATAGGAAGCAGGTGATTTTAGAGGCATACCTTGACAATAGCCGGAAAGGCCGTAGATATTTTTCTAAGTAAAGAAGTAGGTGTACCGATCATTTATCTTAACACCTTCTCTGGCAAAGGCATGAAGGTCTATGAGGCGGCGCAGGCCGCTGGGTGCCCGCCCTTTACTCTGGTGGCCATCAGCAACCTGGACTGGAACCACGACATGGCTCCCTGGGACAGCCCGGCGGCGTTCAAGGGTGGGGAGGCGTTCACCGGCGGGGCGGACAACTACCTGCGGCTGCTGGTGGAGGAGATCATGCCAGAGGTGGAGAAAGAACTGCCAGGCCCTCCGGTGTGGCAGGGGATCGCCGGGTACTCCCTGGCGGGGCTGTTCGCCCTGTATGCCATTTACCAGACGGATGTGTTCTCACGGGTGGGGTGTATGTCCGGTTCTCTGTGGTTTCCAGGGTTCAAGGAGCACATCTGCTCCCATGAGCCGAAACGCCGGCCGGATTGCATCTATTTCTCCCTGGGGGACAGGGAGGCCAAGACCCGCGATTCGGTCCTGAAAACTGTTCAGGAGAACACAGAGACGATCCATGCCCACTTTCTGGCGCAGGGGATCGACACGGTGTTCCAGCTGGATCCCGGCAACCACTTCGTCCAGGGGATCGAGCGCACCGTGGCCGGTATCCGGTGGCTACTGGGCAGGTAGGGGATGGCTTTCGGCCTTTATTCTTTGTATAGCGTGTGAAAAACTGATACGCCCACAGCGCAAAAACTTCCCGGCCGGGAGCGGCAGTCACTGCCACCCCAGCCGGGAAGCGCTTTTTTGATTCCAGCAAAGGGCAAAAGAACCGCGGGGCCATTAGCCTGGAGCCCTCGCACCTCACAGCAGACGCAGCTCCCTGACCTTCTCCATCCGCTGGATGACCGGGACGCCGAAGGGGCACCGCTTCTCGCAGTTCCCGCAGGCGATGCAGTCCTCCGCCTGGGCGGTGAGGGCCTGGTAATGGGCCCGGATGGACTGGGGCACCTGGGGCTGCATCACCGCCAGGTCATAGAGCTTGTTCACCATGGCGATATCGATGCCCTTGGGGCAGGGGGCACAGTGGCCGCAGTAGGTGCACTGGCTGGCGTAGGCGTGACGGGGGGCAACCGCCAGGGTGCTGGCGTAGTCCCGCTCCTCCTCGGAGGCTGTCTCATAGGCCACTGCCGCCAGCACATGCTCCGGGGTGTCATAGCCCGCCAAGATGCTGGCCACCGCCGGGCGGGTCAGGGCGTAGTGGATGCACTGCACCGGGGTCAGGGCCACGCCGAAGGGAGAGGTGCTCCCGGAGAACAGCCGCCCGCCGGCGTACCCCTTCATCACCGTGATCCCCACGCCCCGCTGCTCGCACAGCCGGTAGAGCTCCGCCCGGTCCGGGTGGATGCCGCCCAGCCCCGCCTCGTAGCTCTCCTCTGAGAAATACTGCTCCATATCCTCGGTGGCGGGGAGCAGGTCGAAGGCGGGGTTGACGCTGAACAGCAACATTTCGATCTCCCCGCTCAGGGCGGCCAGGATGCCCACCCTGGGGTTGTGGGTGCTCATCCCGATGTGGCGGATGACGCCCTTTGCCTTTTGCTCCTTCACATAGGCCAGGAATTCCCCCTCCATGATGCGGTGGAACTCCGCCTCCTCGTCCACAAAGTGGATCATGCCCAGGTCGATGTAATCGGTGCCCAGCCGCTCCAGCAGATCCTCAAAGGCGGGCTTTACCTTGTCCATGTCCCGGGTGCGGACATACTGGCCGTTCTGCCAGGTGGAGCCGAAGTGCCCCTGGATGATCCACCGCTCCCGCTTCCCGGCGATGGCCGCGCCGATGTTGGAGCGCACCTTGGGCTCCGGCATCCAGCAGTCCAGGATGTTGATCCCCTGGGCCTCGCAGCAGTCGATGACCGCCTTGACCTCCTCCGCATTGTGGCGCTCCAGCCACTCCGCCCCCAGACCGATCTCGCTGACCATCAGCCCGGTGTTCCCCAGCGCCCGGTATCTCATAAAAATCCCCCTCCAAGCTGTAAACGTTCAGATACCTCTATCTTACCACACCTTTCCGGCCGGTCAAGGCCGGAGCGCCGCCTTGCCCTCCCTGCCGGGGGCGTGTATAATGAGATGAGATGAACAGGAGGCAACGCCATGCGCATTCTCATGCTGGGCAACAGCTTTACATTCACAAACGAGATGCCCCGAATGCTCGCCGCCCTCACCGGCGGGGAGGTGGTCTGCCACGTTCGGGGCGGGGCGCGGCTGTCCGAGCAGCTGAACCCCGACACCAGGCTGGGCGCCCGGACCCAGGCCGCGCTGGCTGGGGAGCGGTGGGACTATGTGGTGCTCCAGGAGATGAGCCACGGCCCCATCACCGCGCCCAAGAGTTTCTTTGCCAGCGTGGAGCGGCTCTGTGAGCAGATCCGGACAAACGGGGCCGTGCCGGTCCTGTTTGCCACCTGGGCATATCAGAGGGGCGGGGCCAAGCTGGCCGCCAAGGGCTGGGACTACGACGGGATGGCCAGTCAGCTGGCTGAGGCGTACCGAAAAGCGGCCCTGGACAACCAGACCCTGCTGGCCGACGTGGGCGGCCGGTTTTACAGGTGGCCCGATCCCCGGGAGCTCTACGCCGCCGACGGTGTCCACCCCAGTGAGCTGGGTTCCCGTATCGCGGCGGAGGCCCTCGCGGATGTGATCCGGCATCACAAGGAGGCAGAATGAAAACAGAGACAAGATCCCGGCGCGGCCGGTGGAAGGTCGCGGCGTGCGTTCTGCTGGCGGCGGTGGCGCTGGCGGTAGCGGGCTTTTTCTGGTATGTGTCCGACTACTACCGGGCGGACGAGATCGCCCTGGAGGTGCTGGCCCGGGACGGCGGCATTACAGTACAGGACGATTTGACCGTCCTCTCCCCGTCCTACCCCACGGACACCGGCCTCATCTTTTACCCCGGGGCCAAGGTGGAGGGGACCGCCTATCTGCCCCTGCTGGACCGGTTGCGGCAGACCGGCCTCACCTGCGTCCTGGTGGAGATGCCTTTCCATCTTGCCATCTTTAACGCGGACGCGGCGGAAGACGTGATGGCACGATTCCCGGATATAGAACACTGGTACATCGCCGGCCATTCCCTGGGCGGGGCCATGGCCTCCCGATTCGCGGCGGACCACCCCGAAGAGATCGACGGACTCATCCTGCTGGGGGCCTACCTCTACGGCGACTACCCGCCCGCCGACACCCTCACCGTCTACGGCTCCCTGAACCAGAGCGTGGAGGACGAGATCGACTACACCGAGAACGTGGTGGAGATCCAGGGCGGCAACCACGCCCAGTTCGGCAATTACGGCCCCCAGAAGGGGGACGCGCCTGCGGCCATCTCGGCGGAGGAACAGCAGGCCCGGACGGTGGAGGCCGTGGCGGACTTCATCGCCCGGCGTCAGGGATAGACGAAAAGGCTGTGGGGCGGTTCGAGGGTTTTGCGGCAGGAGAAGAGTAAACTGGAACATAAGAAAAAAGTGAAGATGATAAGAAGGCGACTTGACTTTCTTTCAGAATGTGAAGATTTTTGACTTCTGTTTCTTGAGATCCTCAAGAAGTGAGTTGACATTCCCGCGGAGATCCATGCAACTTGCATGAAACTTGCGACTAAAAGTTTGCTGCAAGTGGATGGTGGCATGGCAATGTCGGCACAGGGTCCGGTCTCACTATCTTTCTATCTTTTGGATCGGCGTGTGAGAAACTGATACGCCCGCCGGGCAAAAAAGACTTGCTTAACACCTCTGGCAGAGGTACAATAGCCAAAACAGAAAGGGTTAAAAAATGATGGGCTATCACCGTTTTCCCTCTTGGCAGATAGGCTGCCTGTAAGAGAGCATGTTTCCTTGACGACTCTTACAGGTGGCCCGAACTGTCAAGGAGTGATACAATTGAACAGAGACCGTAGTTACTATCGCAAACAGCGCATGCGAGCGATCCATCGCAAGGAAAATATTCTTCGCCAGCTTGGAGGAGAGGAAAATGTCCTTGCCTGGGAACACGGCGCCGTCGGACGGCTGTCCAAGGGGAAGATCCATTGTTCCTGCTGGATGTGCCGCAGCAAGTCCTATGATGACCCTCAAGTCCGGGATAAGCGGGCGGCGATCAATGCCGCCCAGCAGCTGCTGGAGCTCGAGTAGCTTCTCTCACGAAAAAACGCTTTCCGGCCAGGGGCGGCAGATACCTGCCGCCCCTGGCCGGAAAGCGTTTTTGACCCCATATTTGATCACAGCCAGAGTCGGAACACTCGGAAACGGGGGCTTTAACAGCACCAGAAAAGATTTGATAAATGAATCTAAATGAAGCGAACAGAAATCGAGATCCCAGCGTGCATTGTTGAGAGATGAAAGTTTGCGGCCTCTGGATTTGTTATACATACAAGACCGGCTCACGATCCTCATTTCTGGAGCTCATTGCCGCGGAAGCTCTTCGCCGCGGCGACGAAGGCCCGGAACAGGGGGTGGGCGCGGTTGGGACGGCTTTTGAACTCCGGGTGGAACTGGACCCCCACGAACCAGGGGTGGCCGGGCAGCTCCACCATCTCCACCAGCCGCCCGTCGGGGGACAGGCCGGAGAGGACCAGCCCCTTCCCCGTCAGCAGGGGGCGGAACTCGTTGTTGAACTCATAGCGGTGGCGGTGGCGCTCGGTGATGTCCTGGGCGCCGTAGGCCCGGAAGACCGTGCTGTCCCGGTCCGGGATGTGGCAGGGCCAGGCCCCCAGCCGCATGGTGCCCCCCTTTTCGGTGACCCCCCGCTGGCCGGGCATCAGGTCGATGACCGGGTGGGGGGTGTCGGCCAGCTCGCTGGAGTGGGCGTCGGCCAGGCCGGCCACATGGCGGGCGAACTCCACCACCGCCATCTGCATCCCCAGGCAGATGCCGAAGAAGGGCACCCGGTTCTCCCGGGCATAGCGGATGGCGGAGATCATCCCCTCGATCCCCCGGCTCCCGAAGCCGCCGGGCACGATGATCCCGGCACAGCTGAACAGCAGCTCTGGGGCGTTGCCGTCGTTGAGGCCCTCAGAGTCCACCCAGCGGATGTCCACCCGCACGCCGTTTTCGATGCCCCCGTGGGTGAGGGCCTCCGCCACCGACAGGTAGGCGTCGTGGAGCGCCACATACTTGCCCACCAGGGCGATCTCCACCCGGCCCGCCGGGCGTTTGGCCCCCTCCACCATGGACCGCCACTCCGCCAGATCGGGCTCCCGGTCGGGCAGGGCCAGGGCTCCGCAGACGGCTCTGGCCAGCCCCGCCTCCTCCAGCAGCAGGGGCACCTCGTAGAGGATGGGGGCGGTCTGGTTGGAGATGACCCGCTCCGGGGGCACGTTGCAGAACAGGGCGATCTTGTCCCGCACCTCCCGGGGCACGGGGCCGTCGCAGCGGCAGAGGATCACGTCGGGCTGGATGCCCAGAGCCAGCAGCTCCTTCACCGAGTGCTGGGTGGGCTTGCTCTTCAGCTCCCCGGAGCCGGGGATGGAGACGATGAGGGAGACGTGGACGTAGAGCACGTTCTGCCGCCCCGCCTCGGCGGCCACCTGCCGGATGGCCTCCAGGAAGGGCTGGGACTCGATGTCCCCCACGGTGCCGCCGATCTCGCAGATCACCACGTCCACCCCCTCCCGGCGGCCCACCCGGTAGACGCGCTCCTTGATCTCATTGGTGATGTGGGGGATCACCTGGACCGTGCCCCCCAGGAAGGCCCCCTCCCGCTCCCGGCTGAGCACCGACCAGTAGATTTTTCCCGCCGTCACCGAGGAGTCCGCCGTCAGGTCCTCGTCGGTGAACCGCTCATAGTGGCCCAGGTCCAGGTCGGTCTCCGCCCCGTCCCCGGTGACGAAGACCTCCCCGTGCTGATAGGGGTTCATGGT